>JANJWV010000212.1 GCA_024709365.1 Desulfomicrobium sp.
CCCCTGGGGTACCACTAAACCACCGCCCCTCACCCCCCATGACCGAGGGTACCACTCCCCGGCCCCCCCCCCCTCGCTGGGGTTGGCGGTCCGGCTGCCCCTCCCCGCCGGAGGCATGCCTTCTCCCCCCCCGTCACAGCGTGCCTCATGCCCATCCCCCCCTTGCAGGGGGGTGGGGCACGGCATGAGACACGCTGTGACGTTGGTGCTGCTGGGCGTTCTTTTCGTGCTGCCCGTGGGCGTGCTCCTGATCCAGGCCGGCGCGCCGGGGTGGCGCTATCCGGACGTGCTTCCGCCGGGGCTGTCCTGGGACGGGTTTGCCCAGGCGCTGCGCAACCCTGGGACCATGCTGGCGGCCCTCGGGTCGTCGGTGGCGTATTCCCTGGCCACCGTGGCCCTGACCGTGGCCATGACCCTGGGGCCGGCGCGGTTCCTGGCCCGGGCGTCCTTCCGGGGCAAGAACCTGCTGGAAGGGCTCCTGCTCACGCCGGCCCTGGTGCCGGCCATGACCTACAGCATGGGCTTGCACTTCGCGTTCATCCGCCTGGGCCTGGCCGACAGCGCGGTGGGCGTGGTCCTGGTCCTGTCCATCGCCTCCTACCCCTACATGCTGCGCTCCCTGACCACGGCCTGCACGCACCTGGGCCCGGACTACCGCATCTGCGCCCTGAACCTCGGCGCCTCGCCCTGGCAGGCCTTCCGCCAGGTCGAACTGCCCCTGCTGCTCCCGGCCCTGGCCGCCGGCGGCAGCGTGGTCTTCCTGGTGGCCTTCTCGGAGTACTTCCTGGTCTTCCTCATCGGCGGCGGCACGGTGCCGTCCTTCACGGGCTACCTCTTCCCGGTCATCACCTCGTCGAACCGCGGCCTGGGGGCCATGGTCACGCTCATCTTCCTGACGGTGCCGATAGCGCTTTTCGTGGTGCTGGAACTGCTGCTGGGGGGATATTTCAGAAGGCGGGGCATGAGGTAGGAAGGACTTTGATGGACTTTATGGACTGACACGGACTTTCACGGACAATGGTCCCCCCCCACGGAACGGTCCGTGTTCGTCCGTGTTCGTCCGTGTCAGTCCATAAAGTCCATCTCGTCCATCCTCGTCCATCTCGTCCATTCTCCCCCTCCTCACCCCTCCCGGCTCAAAACGCAAAACCTCTTGTCCTCCGGCGAGAACACCTCGCCCAGCACGTCCTCCACGTGTTCGCGGCGCGTGGCGAAGATGGTGTTGCAGCATGACCTGAGCTTGTCCTGGGCGCGGCTGTCGACCGGAAGGTCGGGAAAGGCGGGGAGGTCGTAGGATTCGAAGTCGAGGAGCGGGAAGGCCATGTCCCTGTCCAGGGTCCAGGTCTGGCCGCCGCCTCCCGTGATGGACTCCTTCTGCACCTGCATCTGGTCCATCTTCTTGGCAAAGCCCAGGGATTCGGAGGGTCGGTTGGACTCATTGACGCCCCTGATGCGCGCGTTGATCTCCGCGCAGCGCTTGCGCAGATGGTCGTGGTTGACGGTGATCAGGACACGGCCGGGCTGCAGGGGGTCGGCGAAGGGGGCGCCGTGCATGTAGGCCTCGATGAACCGGGCCAGGGGCTCGTAGACCTCCCAGACGGTCTTGGCGAAAAGGCCCTTGCGCGTGAAGCTGCGCGGCCGGCGGAACTGCAGGCTGCAGACCTGGTGGGCGTAGAGGGACGGGTCGCCCAGGGTCACGCCGAGGGCGTCGAACAGCATGCGCGAGGCTGTCTCGGAGCCGAGGAGGCAGTTCAGGCCGGCAAACCACGAGCGGATTTCCACGGCGCTCCCCCTGAGCTTGGCCGCCTGCTCCTCGAACCAGGCGATCTCGTCATCGAGGGCCTTGCGGGCCCCGAAAAAGTTGTCGGCGGCCTCCTTCAGACCCTCTTCCACCAGGGCGTCGCCCCATTCGTCCAGAAGCCCCATCGTCCCTCCCGTCCTCTCATGGTTGTCGGCCGACCCTAACCGCGCATCCCCTCTCCTGACAAGAGCGCCTCCGATCTTTCATTGACAGGCCAAAAGCCTGCCTATAGTACTTTGTGAAATTTTTTACAGGAGGTTTTCGCCTTGAATATTCTCATTTTCGGACCCAATGGCAGCGGCAAGGGCACCCAGGGCTCTTTGGCCAAGAAGAAGTACGACCTCGACCACATCGAATCCGGCGCCATCTTCCGCAAGCACATCGGCGGCGGCACGGAACTCGGCAAGAAGGCCAAGGAGTTCATCGACCGCGGCGAACTCGTGCCTGACGACATCACCATCCCCATGGTCCTCGACGTGCTGAAGAACTCCAGCCCCAACGGCTGGCTGCTGGACGGCTTCCCCCGCTCCATCGTCCAGGCCCAGAAGCTGTGGGAAGCCCTGCAGGCCGACGGCGTGAAGCTGAACTTCGTCATCGAGATCCTCCTGCCCCGCGAAGTGGCCAAGAACCGCATCATGGGCCGCCGCCTCTGCAAGAACGACAACAACCACCCCAACAACATCTTCATTGACGCCATCAAGCCCAACGGCGACACGTGCCGCGTCTGCGGCGGCGAGCTCTCCGCCCGCGCCGACGACCAGGACGAGGGCGCCATCGACAAGCGCCACGACATCTACTACGACACCAAGACCGGCACCCTGGCCGCGTCCTACTACTACAAGAACCTGGCCAAGGACGCCGGCTTCAAGTACATCGAACTGGACGGCGAAGGCTCCATCGACGACATCCGCGCCACGCTCATGGCCCAGCTGGATTAATCCGCTCGGAAAAAAGACGAACCGGAGGCGGGGGCGACCCCGCCTTTTTTTACGCACATGACACTTCGCATCGGCAGAATCGACTATCTGAACATCTGGCACGTCTTCCATCTGCTGGAAGGCGTCTGCCCCGAAGGCCCGGACTTCGGCTACGTGCCCGGCCACCCCAGCCGCCTGAACGCGGCCCTGGCCGCGGGCGAACTGGACATCTCCCCGTCCTCGTCCTTCGAGTATCTGCTCCACGCCGAAAACTACGAACTCCTGCCCGGAGCGTCCATCTGCGCCCACGCCGAAGTGCAGAGCGTGCTCTTCCTCTCGCCCGTACCCCCGGCGGAACTGCCCGCTTGGCTCGAACGCAATCCCGGCCCCGTCTGCCTGACCGGCGCGTCGGCCACGTCCGTGGCGCTCCTGAAGGTTCTCTGGAGCCAGAAGTGGGGGCTGCCCGCACCCAGGTGGCAGGAGGTCGAGCCCGGCGCCGGCCTGTCCACCGGACGGCCCTTCCTGGAGATCGGCAACATCGCCCTGCGCCATTTCGTGCACCCGCCCCAAGGCTGGCACATCGTCGACCTGGCCACGGAGTGGGCGGACTGGACCGGACTGCCCTTCGTCTTCGCCGTGTGGATCGTGCGCCGCGGGCTGTCCGGGACCGCACGGGAGCAGCTCGGGCGGCTGCAGGCGCAAATCGCCGCCATCACCGCCGATCTGGAGGGCCATTTCGAGGCCCTTTCCCGCCTGCCCGACCTGCCCGACTGGCTGACCAGCCCCGCACTGCTCCGCTACTGGCGGGCCATGAACTACGACCTCGGCCCCCGCGAACAGGCCGGCCTGGCCCTCTTCGGCGAGTGCTGCACGCGGCAGGGGCTGCTGCCCGGCATGCCCGGCCTGCGCTGGTTTTCCTGACGCACCCTGCCGGCCTCAAGTTTTCCGCCCGTCCGGCCGATTGTTCCAATCAGGCGTCATGTTCCCGAAACCAGGGAGGAGTCATGGACATTCAAGGCATGTCGGGGGGATACTCCCCCGTTTACGACAAGACGACCTTCGGCGCCGCCGTGGTCGGGAAGACTCTCGACTACATGCACGGCGGAGGGGCCCCGAAAGCCGCGCCCTTCGACAGGGAAACCTTCGGGGCGGCCGTGGTCAGCACGACCATCGACTACATGAACAGAAACACCAACGACCATCAGCACCAGAACTCGTACACCTTCCAGACGGATGTGCTCATGCCCGCGTACACGGGCCGGGGCACGCTTCTGGACAGCTCGGTCTGAGGGAACAGGCATGACGCTCATTGCGGGGCAAGCCCCGCAAGAAGGCCCCCGGTGGATCCACCGGGGGCCTTTTTCGTGTCGCCGGGTTCGAATAAACGCGGATTCAAGTTTTTCGGCGCGCGTCCGATAGATAATGCATGGGCAGGGAAGCCCTTTCCACGCAACGAAATCGGCCACGGACGGCCAAGGAGGCGGGCATGGGCCTGCGCGTTCTCGAATCCGACTCGCAGCGGCGATGGAGGGACGGACAGCCCTCCTGGGATCTCACCCACCGGCGCAAGAAACACCGGAAGCAGTATGCCGGACAGGACCAGGGCGCCCCTGCGGGGAAGCCCGATGCGGGGCTCTACGACTCCAAGGGGGAACTGGTCGCGCCGCTCTCGTCCCTGGACATCGACATCTGACCCCCGGGCCTCACCCCTCGTCCCCGAGCCGCAACAGCTCCCGCAGCTCGTCGTGCACGGCGCCGTTCGTGGCCACGATCATGTGGCTGCCCAGGGTGTAGTCCCCGTCCAGGGCGCTGACGCGGCCTCCGGCCTCCTCCACCAGGAGCCACCCCGCGGCCGTGTCCCAGGGCTTGAGACCCGTCTCGTAATAGCCGTCGAGCCTGCCGCAGGCCGTGTAGGCCAGGTCCACGGCCGCAGCGCCCATCCTCCGGATGCCCTGGGAAGCCAGCAGCACGCGGCGCAGGCGCGCACAGACCTCGTCGATCTCCGCATAAAAGGAATACGGAAACCCGGTTGCGATCAGGGCCGACTGCATGACCGCCTCGCCGCTGACGCGGATGCGTTCGCCGTTCAGGAACGCGCCCTCTCCCCTGACGGCCCAGAAAAGCTCGCCCATGACGGGCAGGAACACCGCGCCGAGTTCCACCCTTCCCCCGCGCCACAGGGCAACGGAGACGGCGACCATCGGAATCCGGTGCGCGTAGTTCGTGGTTCCGTCCACCGGGTCCACGATCCAGGTCAGGTCGCCGGGTACCAGGGTCGTATGCGACTCCTCGGCCAGCACGGACGATCCCGGCAGAAGCGCGGGCAGGCGTTCGGACAGCAGGCGCTCAACGGCCAGATCGGTCTGGGTGACCAAGTCGATGCGCCCCTTGAAGGCGATCTCCCTGGGGTCGTTCCACTGTTCGCGCACCACCTGCCCGGCCTCCCGCACACAGTCCAGAAAACCGTCCACCAGCTGTTTATCCATCATATCCCTCCGTTTACGGAATTCTGCTTGCGCTTCGCCTGCAGTCCGGTAAATATGCAACCTGAAAAAGCAACTTGCGTTTCTCCCGCCCGGAGTCACCAGACTTCGGCGTATGCGGCCAGAGGTGCTGCATGCCCGGAAAAAACTCAAGTCCGACTTCAGCCCGCCCGCGAACGCCTGGCCGGCCGAAGCCGCCCGGAAGCCGCGGCGTCCGCCCCGGCCAACCGTCAGCCCCAAGGATCGGACATATGCTTATCGGAATCGATGTCGGCGGAACCCACACGGACGGCGTCTGCATCCGGGAAGGCCGGGTGGAAGCCATGGCCAAGGTGCCCACGGATCACGACAACCTGCTTGCGACCATCTCCGAAGTCCTCCGCCTCATCCTCAGGGACTGCAAGGGCGCGGAAATCCGCACCCTCAACCTGAGCACGACCCTCTCCACCAACTCCATCGTCACCGGCCATACCGAAAAGGTCGGTATGTTCGTCATCCCCGGCCCCGGCATCAACCCCCAGGCCTACGCCCTGGGCGCGCAGTACCATGTGCTCTCGGGCTGCGTGGACCATCGCGGGGCCGTCTCGGCCAAGGTCCGCCCCGAGCACATGAAGCCCATGACCGCCCGTTGCCGCGAAGAAGGCATCCGCGTCTACGGCGTGGTCGGCAAGTTCTGCACGCGCAACCCCGAGCAGGAGATGGCCATCGCCGAGGCCCTGGCGCCCCAGGCCGACTTCGTGACCCAGGGTCACCGCGTGTCCGAGTCCCTGAATTTCGGCCGGCGCGTGAGCACCGTCTACTACAACGCGGCCGTCTGGCGCACCTTCAACACCTTCGCCGACGCCCTGGAGCAGAGCCTCAAGGACCTGAACATCCAGGCCGACATCAACATCGTCAAGGCCGACGGCGGGACCATGCCCCTGAAGCTCGCCCGGGAAATCCCGGTGCAGTCCATCTTTTCCGGCCCGGCCGCATCGGTCATGGGCATCCTCAGCACGGCCCCGCAGACCGAGGACGCCCTCATCCTCGACATCGGCGGCACCACCACGGACATGGCCGTGCTTCTGGACGGCATCCCGCTCCTGGAGCGCGACGGCATCTCCATCGGCGAGCACCCGACCCTGGTGCGGGCCCTGAAGGTCGAGTCCATCGGCATCGGCGGCGACTCGTTCATCAGCTCCCGCGGCGGGCAGCTGAACGTCGGCCCCGACCGCCACGGACCGTGCATGGCCGCGGGCGGCCCGGCCCCGGCCCTCATGGACGCCATGAACGTCCTTGGCCACGCAGCCTTCGGGGACCGCGAGCGGTCGGCCAAGGGCATCAAGGAAGTGGCCATGGCCCAGGGCCTCTCGGCCCGCGAGTGCGCCGAGCAGGCCGTGCACATGGCCATGTCCGTCCTCAAGCGCAAGGTCGACGCCTTCCTGAACGCCGTCAATTCCCGGCCCGTGTACACCATCCAGGAAATCCTGGAGGACCGCACGGTCAAGCCGAAGCGCATCCTGGTCATCGGCGGCCCGGCCGAGGCCATGGTCCCCCTGCTGGAGGAGACCTTCGGCCTGCCCGTCATCGCCCCCCGGCACGCCGAGGTGGCCAACGCCATCGGCGCCTGCCTGACCAGGCCGACCCAGTCCCTGGTCCTGACCGTGGACACCTCGCGCGGCAGCTTCACGGTGCCGGGCCTGGGCATCCACAAGCCCATCAAACGCACCTACACCCTGGACGAGGCCGTGCACGACGCCACCACCATGCTGCGCGCGGAACTCGACCGCCAGGGCATCCCGGCCGAGGAGGGCGACATCCAGGTCATCCAGGCCGACGCCTTCAACATGGTCGAAGGCCACTACACCATCGGCCGCAACATCCGCGTCCGCTGCCAGATGCGGCCCGGCGTCATCACCACCCTGGAGCCTTGAACGGAGGGACCATGCTCACCGCACGAAACAGCCTCGGCATCATATTCTTCCCGGCCTTCGACTGGGCCATCTCGCCGACCCACCCCGAGCGCGAGGAGCGCCTCCTCTACACCCAGGACCAGTTCCGGGAGGAAGGCATCTTCGACATCGAGGGCATCCGCGAATACCGCCCCCTGGTGGCCACCCAAAAGGACATCCTGCGCCCCCACTTCTGCTTCCCGAACGTGCAGGCCGTGTGCACCGATTCGCACCTCATCTCCGCCGGCGGCGTCATCCGCGCCGCCCAGCTGGTCATGGAGAAGGAAAGGCAGCGCGCCTTCGCCGTGGTGCGCCCCCCCGGACACCACGCCATGCGCACGGTCCACGGCAGCCGCGGCTTCTGCAACATCAACATCGAAGCCGTGATGATCGAGTGGATCCGCGAGCACTACGGCAACCTGCGCGTGGCCGTGGTGGACACGGACTGCCATCACGGCGACGGCACCCAGGACATCTACTGGCACGACCCCGACGTGCTCTTCATCTCCCTGCACCAGGACGGGCGCACCCTGTACCCGGGCACGGGCTTCCCGTCGGAGTGCGGCGGGCCCAAGGCCATGGGGCGGACCATCAACGTGCCCATGCCGCCGCGCACCTCGGACGAAGGCTACCTGATGACCGTGGAGCGCATCGTCATGCCCATCCTGGAACACTTCAAGCCGGACCTGATCATCAACTCCGCGGGCCAGGACAACCACTTCTCGGACCCCATCACGAACATGAACTTCACGGCCCAGGGCTACGCGCGGCTGACCGAAATGCTCAAGCCCGACATCGCCGTGCTCGAGGGCGGCTACGCCATCAAGGGCGCCCTGCCCTACGTCAACCTGGGCATCAGCCTGGCCCTGGCCGGCGTGGACTTCTCGGCCGTGCAGGAGCCGGAGCTGGACCGCGAGAAGATCCGCGAGCAGAAGTCCACCATGGACTACCTCTCGGCCCTGTGCGACCAGCTGCCCGAGGTCTACTTCAACCCCAGGCCGTCGGACGCCGTGCGCGAGGGCGGGTATTTCGTGCGCCGCCGCTCCATCTACTACGACACCGACGACATCACCGAGAACCAGGTCGAGCGCCTCAAGGACTGCCCCCACTGCCCGGGCCTCTTGATCGTCGAAAGCGAGACGGCCGACACGCCGCGCTGCCTGGGCCTGCACGTCCCGGTCCAGGGCTGCGACATGTGCAGCCAGGAGGCCGAGGAGCGCTTCGCCAAGGCCCGTCAGGCCGGGTTCGCCTACGCCCAGCTCTCGGACCGGGTGACCAAACGCTACGAGTACGCCAAATAGCCATTGCGGGGCATGGGGTTCCGCACCCCATGCCCCTTCCTGCATCCCCCCTGATTTACGGACTCTTTCTCCTCCGTCACCAGCTTGTCACATTTCTTCACAAAATGTGACTTTTGTATGACGAGAAGCATTGCGCCAATCCGAGCGCGGCATTAATGTCTTCGCGTTCGCGGCTGGCCCCGCCCGCCGGAACCGCCCGGAGCGCTCCATTCTCCGGGTCTCCCGAGGCTGCAATCACAACGCCGGAGTCCCTGTCCATGGCATTTTCCATTTTTCCCAGGAACATACACTTTTTCGAGCTCCTCAACAGACAGAACCGCATCCTGAACGAATCCGCCGGACAGCTGGCCAGGATCGTCGAGGACCTGACCTGCGTGGACGCGGCCTGCAAGACCGTGACCCTCATCGAGGCGGACGCCGACGCGCTCTGCCGCGAAATCGCCAGGGAGCTTTCCCAGACCTTCATCACCCCCATCGACCGCGAGGACATCTACCGGCTGAACATGACCCAGGAGGATTCGATCAACCGCATCACGGCCGTCGCCTCGCGCATGCGCCTGTGCGCCTTCGACTACATCCGCTTCCCCGCCCGCAAGATGGCCCGCAACATGCTGGCCATGACCGCCCTGACGGGGGAGATGATCTGCTGCCTCGAAAGCAAACGCGACGTGTCCGACACCATGCGCAAGGTCAAGGAGCTCAAGACCGAGTGCGAGATGCTCTTCTCCACGGGCCTGGCCGAACTGCACGACGTGGAGACGGGCGACACGAAGGAGGTCATCGACATCATGCGCTGGACCCAGGTCTACGACCGCTTCGAGATGGCCATCGAGCGCATCGACGACCTGGCCGACGCCATCGAGGAAGTGGTGCTGAAAAATGCCTGAGCTGCCGATCCTGCTCGTCATCATCGTCCTGGTGGCCCTGGTCTTCGACTTCACCAACGGGGCCCACGACTGCGCCAACGCCATCGCAACGGTGGTCTCGACCAAGGTCATGTCGCCCCGCTCGGCGGTGATGATGGCGGCCGGCCTGAACCTCTTCGGAGCCCTCCTTGGCGAGGAGGTGGCCCACACCCTGGGCTCGGGCATCGTCAACACCGACATGGTCATGGGCAGCCAGATCCTGGTGCTGGCCGCCCTCATCGGGGCCATCGCCTGGAACCTCATCACCTGGTATTACGGCATCCCGTCGTCGTCCTCCCACGCCCTCATCGGCGGGCTCATGGGCGCGGCCATCTGCCACGCCGGGTTCTCCTCCCTGAACGGGCTGTCGATATTCAAGAAGGTCCTGCTGCCGCTGGTGCTCTCACCCCTGGCCGGCTTCGGGGTCAGCTACGCGGTCATGACGCTCATCATGCTCATCTTCTGGCGGGCCAACCGGCACACCGTGTCCCGCTGGTTCGAGAAGCTGCAGATTCTCTCATCGGCCTTCATGGCCACCAGCCACGGCCTGAACGACGCCCAGAAGACCATGGGCGTCATCACCCTGGCCCTCTTCCTCTTCCACAAGATCGACACCATCCACGTGCCCCTGTGGGTCAAGCTGGCCTGCGCCATGGCCATGGCCATGGGCACGGCCCTGGGCGGCTGGAAGATCGTCAAGACCATGGGGCACCGCATCTTCAAGCTGGAGCCGGTGCACGGCTTCGCGGCCGAGACCTCGGCAGCCATGGTCATCACCGGCGCGTCCCTGGTCGGCGCGCCCATCTCCACCACCCACACCATCAGCGCCTGCGTCTTCGGCGTGGGGGCGACCAAGCGCCTCTCGGCCGTGCGCTGGGGCATCGCCGGCAACCTCGTGGTGGCCTGGGTCCTGACCATACCGGCCTCGGCCCTCATCGCCGGGGCGACCTTCTACGTGTTCACGCTCATGGGCATCGCCGACTAGGCAAGAGCTTTACAGCGCCGGCCCTACGCATTACAGGTCTGTGCACACAAGCTGGGGGAGCCCGACAGGGCTGAGAGGGGACACGTTCCCGACCCTTTGAACCTGACGCAGTTCATGCTGCCGTAGGGAAGCTGGTTCCGGAACCGACCATCCATCGAACCGCGCCTCCCCGGCGCGGTTTTTCTTTCGCCTCCCCCCGCTTGCGACACAGAACGCGGAGGCAGCCATGCACATCACCCTCAACGGCAAAAACCGTCAGATCGCGCCGGGCCAGACCCTGCACGATCTTGTCCTGTCCATGAACCTCGACCCGGCCGTGGTCGTGGCGGAGCTCAACAGCGACATCGTGCCCGGGACGCAGTTCGCCGCAACCGTCCTGCGCGACGGCGACCGCCTCGAACTGCTGAGCTTCGTCGGCGGCGGCTGAGCGCGAGCCGTCCACCTTCCCCCACCACCAACAGCGAGAACCGTCATGGAACACACCGATATTTTCGAACTGGGCGGCAAGCGCCTGACCAGCCGCCTCTTCACGGGCACGGGCAAGTACGGCGACGACGGCCTCATCCCGGCCGTGTGCGAGGCCTCGGGCTCCCAGGTCATCACCGTGGCCCTGCGCCGCGTGGACCTGGACGGCCGCGGCGACAACGTCATGCGCCACATCCCCGGCCACATGACCCTGCTCCCCAACACCTCGGGGGCGCGCACCGCCGACGAGGCCGTGCGCATCGCCCGCCTGGCCCGGGCCATGGGCTGCGGGGACTGGATCAAGATCGAGGTCATCTCCGACAACCGCCACCTCCTGCCCGACGGCTACGAGACGGCCAGGGCCACGGAAACCCTGGCCAGGGAGGGCTTCGTCGTCCTGCCGTACATGAACCCGGACCTCTACGTGGCCCGCTCCCTGGCCGACGCGGGGGCCGCGGCCATCATGCCCCTGGGCGCGCCCATCGGCACCAACCGCGGCCTGCGGACCGAGGAGATGATTCGCATCCTCATCGAGGAGATGGACCTGCCCATCATCGTCGACGCCGGCATCGGCACGCCCAGCCAGGCCTGCCAGGCCATGGAGATGGGCGCGGCGGCCTGCCTGGTCAACACGGCCATCGCCACGGCCGCAGACCCGGTGCTCATGGGCCGGGCCTTCGGCCGCGCCGTGGCCGCCGGACGCGAGGCCTTCCTGGCCGGTCCCGGCGCCGTGTCCGCCCTGGCCCGGGCCTCGTCCCCCCTGACGGGCTTCCTGGGCGAAACGGGGGGCGCGGCATGAGCTTCCTGCCCGAGGCCCTGCGCCTGCACCGCGAACCGCTGGAGGAGCGGATGGCCGCCGCGACCGGCCACGACGCCCTGCGCGCCCTGGAGCGGGAGCGCGTCGGCGAGGACGGTTTCCTGGCCCTGCTCTCCCCGGCCGCGGGCCAACATCTTGAGGCCATGGCCGGGCGCGCCCGGGACCTGACCCTACGCCGTTTCGGCCGCACCGTCAGCCTCTTCACGCCCCTCTACGTCTCCAACCACTGCGCCAACCACTGCCGCTACTGCGGCTTCGCGGCCCCAAACTCCATCCCCCGCTCCCGCCTGACCATGGACGAAGTGCGGGCCGAGGGCGAGGCCATCGCCGCCACGGGCCTGCGGCAGCTGCTGCTCCTGACGGGCGAGTCGCCGGCCAGGGCCGGGGTGGAGTATCTGGAGGACTGCGTGCGCGTCCTGCGCCCCCTCTTCCCGTCCATCGCCGTGGAGGTCTTCCCCATGGCCGCGGACGATTACAGGCGCCTGGCCGCGGCGGGCGTGGACGGGCTGACCGTGTTCCAGGAGACCTACGACCCGGACCTCTACGCCGACCTGCACCCGGCCGGCCCCAAGCGCGACTACGCCTGGCGCCTGGACACGCCCATGCGCGGGGCCGAGGCGGGCCTGCGCGTGGTCAACATCGGCGTCCTGCTGGGGCTGACCGGCTGGCGGCGGGAGATCTTCGTCACGGGTCTGCACGCGGCCTGGCTCATGAAGCGCCACCCCGGCGTGGACGTGGCCGTATCCCTGCCGCGCATGAGGCCCCACGCCGGGGCGTTCCAGCCGGCCAGCCCCGTGTCCGACCGCGAGCTGGTCCAGGCCATGACGGCCCTGCGCATCTTCCTGCCGCGCCTGTCCATCACCATCTCCACCCGCGAGACGCCGGCCTTCCGCGACAACATCCTGCCCCTGGGCGTGACGCGCATGTCGGCGGGCGTCAGCACGGCCGTGGGCGGACACGCCAAGGCGGGCGAAACCGGCCAGTTCGAGATCTCGGACCCACGCAGCGTGGCCGAGGTCTGCGAGATGCTCAAAAGCCGCGGCTACCAGCCCGTCTTCAAGGACTGGGAACCCCTGGAGGCGAGCGCGTGAATGCCTTCGAACGCGGCCTGGCCCGGTATCTGGACGAAGGCGCCCTGGCCTTTCTGCGGACCGTCAAGGTTGGGGTCATCGGGGCCGGAGGGCTGGGGTCCAACTGCGCCATGCATCTGGTCCGCTCCGGCTTCGCCGACCTGATCCTGGCCGACCCGGACACGGTGGAACCGTCCAACCTCAACCGCCAGCACTTCACCCTGGCCCAGGTCGGACGGCCCAAGGCCCTGGCCCTGCGCGACAACCTGCTGGCCGTGAACCCCGACGCGCGGATCGAGGCCCACGTCCGGGCCGTGGACGCGGACGGCATGGCCGAGCTTTTCGGCTCCTGCCGGGCCGTGGTCGAAGCCGTGGACGACGCCCGGACCAAGAAACTCGTCGTCGAGACGCTCCTGCCCGCGGGACGGCTGGTGGTCGGCGCGTCGGGCCTGGGCGGGGCAGGCGTCACGGAGCGCATGCGCGTGTCGCGGCCGCTGCCGAACCTCGTCCTGGTCGGCGACCTGACCACGCCCTGCGACGCGGCCACGCCCCCCCTCTCCCCCGGCGTGGGCATGGCCGCGGCCATGCAGGCCGACGCGGTCCTCCACCATTTCCTGACCATATATAAGGAGAAGAAACCATGAATGGACGCCTGCTCGTCACGAACCTCATCCGCCAGGGCGGCATCTACGGGCTGACGGCCGAAAAATTCTCCCTTGGCCGCAGCAACCCGGACGTGGTCCGGGCCATGCTCGACGCGGGCGTGCGCATCGTCCAGTACCGCGAGAAGACGAAGAAGATGGGCGCCAAGTACGAAGAGTGCCTGCAGCTGCGGGCCATGACGCGCGAGGCCGGCGCGGCCTTCATCGTCAACGACGACATCGACCTGGCCCTGCTGGTCGACGCCGACGGCGTGCACGTGGGCCAGGAGGACCTGCCCGTGGCGGCCGTGCGCTCCCTGGTGGGCGAAGGGCGCGCCATCGGCCTCTCCACCCACTCGCCGGATCAGGCCCGGGCGGCCGTGGCCGCAGGTGCGGACTACATCGGCGTGGGGCCGATCTTCGCCACGCAGACCAAGGACGACGTCTGCGCGCCCGTGGGCCTGTCCTACCTGGACTTCGTGGTCCGGGAGATCGACCTGCCCTTCGTGGCCATCGGCGGCATCAAGGAGCGCAATCTGGCCGAGGTGGCCGGTCGCGGGGCGCGCTGCGCGGCGCTGGTGACCGAGATCGTCGGGGTGCCGGACATACGGGGGAAGGTCGCCGCGTTGCACCGCATACTCGGCGCAGCCCGGCAATAAGGCATCCCTTGTCAGACCGCATTCCTCCTTGATCTGACATGCGTATTGGGCGTACCTGATTCCATCGTCCCACTTTCCCGTATCAATATTACGCGAGGACACGCATGGATACCGGAGCCGTTTCCACACACCGCTGGCGTTTTTTCCGTCTGGGAGGTTTCGACCAGGTCCGCCTCGATTCCGCCGAGGACCTTCTCCACCTGAGCGAACTCGACCAGAAGCTCTGGGCGGCCCTGAGCTGCCCGGTCACGGGGCTGGAGTTCGACCGCCGCACCCTGGCCCTGCTCGACACGGACGGCGACGGCCGCGTGCGCGTCCCGGAGATCCTGGCCGCCGTGCGCTGGGTCTGCACCGTGCTGCGCGACCTCAAGCCCGTCATGGAAGGCCGGGAGGCCCTGCCCCTGGCGGCCATCAACGAAGCCGACCCCGAAGGGCGGCGCCTGCTGGCCGCCGCCAGGCAGATCCTCAACTTCCTGAACAAGCCGGGGGTGGCGGAGATTTCCGTCGAGGACGTGGCCGGCACCGAAACGCTGCTCCACGACTCGCCCTTCAACGGCGACGGCGTGATCACCCCGGCCTCGGCCCGCGACGAGGACACGCACGCGCTCATCGAGGAGATCATGGCCTGCGTCGGCAGCGTCCCGGACCGGGGCGGGGCGGACGGGATCGGCGCCGAGCAGATCGAGACGTTCTTCCAGGCCGCGGCCCTGCATGCCGCCTGGTGGGAGGAAGGCCAGACCCGGGAGGTCATGCCCCTGGGCGACGGCACGGCGGGTGCGGCGGAATGCATGCGGACGCTGCGGGCCAAGATCGACGACTATTTCACGCGCTGCGCCCTGGCGGCCTACGACCCCAAGGCCGGCGAGGCCCTTAGCCCGGCCCTGGCCACCTACGAGGGTCTGTCCCTGCGGGACCTGGCCGCCGACCCCGAACTCGAACGGCTGCCCCTGGCCCGCATCGAAGCCGGACGGGCGCTGCCCCTGGGCAGCGGGGTCAACCCGGCCTGGGCTGCCGCCCTGACGACATTCCGGGTCCAGGTCGTCGCGCCTCTTCTCGGGGAAGCCGAGAGTCTCGATGCCGAAGGCTGGGAGCGTCTCAAGTCCCTCATGGCCCCCCACGAGGCGTGGCAGGCGGCCAAGGCCGGGATCGAGGTCGAGGCCCTGGGGCCCGACCGGGTCCGGGCGCTCCTGGCCGGCGACGCCCGGGACCGGCTGAGCAAGGTCCTGGAGGAGGACCTGAGCCTGGTCGAGCAGGTCGAGAGCTTCGAGGGCGTCATCCGCCTCGTGCACTGCACCCGCGACCTCCTGGGCCTGCTGAACAACTTCGTGTCCTTCCGCGATTTCTACGTCCAGGACCGCAAGGCCGTCTTCCAGGCCGGCACCCTGTACCTGGACGGACGCGCCTGCGAGCTGTGCATCCGCGTCGAGTCCCCCGACGCCCACGCGACCCTGGCCGCCCTGAGCCAGACCTACCTGGCCTACTGCCGCTGCACCCGGCGGGGCAGCACCGAGCAGATGTTCATCGCCGCGGCCTTCACGGGGGGCGACGCGGACAACCTCATGGTCGGCCGCAACGGCATCTTCTACGACCGCGACGGCCAGGACTGGGACGCGGCCATCGTCAAGATCATCGAGCACCCCATCAGCGTGCGCCAGGCTTTCTGGCTGCCCTACAAGCGGATGGGACGGATGATCGGGGAACAGATCGCCAAGTTCGCCGCGGCCAAGGACAGCGCGGTGAACACGACCGCCGGCGCCAGGCTGGCGGATGCCGGCGTCAAACCCGACGCGGCGGTCAAGCCGCCCTTCGACGTGGGCAAGTTCGCCGGCATCTTCGCCGCCATCGGCCTGGCCCTGGGCGCCATCGGCACGGCCATCGCGACCGTCCTGGGCGGCTTCCTGTCCCTGGCCGTCTGGCAGATGCCCCTGGTGGTGGGCGGGGTGCTGCTCATGATCTCCGGCCCTTCCATGCTCATCGCCTACCTGAAGCTCAGGCAGCGCAACCTCGGCCCGATTCTCGACGCGTGCGGCTGGGCCGTGAACACCCGGGCCAGCATCAACATCCCCTTCGGCGCGACCCTGACCAAGGTGGCGGAACTGCCCAAGGGCGCCCAGCGCTCCCTGCGCGACCCCTTTGCCGAGAAAAAGACCCCGTGGAAACGCTGGGCCGTCATCCTGGCCCTCTTCGTCGCCCTTGGCATGGCCTGGGACAAGGGGTACATCGGGCAACTGGCGGACGCGCTGAAGCCGCTTTTCGGCGGCAGGCAGACCAACGCCACGCAGCAGGCCGCGCCCGCGTCCAACGTCACCGGCCAGGCCCCGGCGGCGAAGGCGCCCAACGCCACGGCGGGTCCGGCCGCACCCGCCCAACCATCAAAATGACCGGCGCCGGCCCAAGAGCCGGCGCTCTCTCCTGAGGATCGCCGATGTTCAGACTCGTCACGACTGCGGACGAACTCGTCAAGGTGGCCATGATCCGGGCCATCGTTTTCATGGAGGAGCAGGGGATTTCCTGCGCCGAGGAGATGGACGGACGCGACCACTCCGCCCTGCACGTCCTGGGCATGATCGACGGGGAGCCCGTGGCCTGCGGCCGCATCCGCTTCCTGGCCGGCGAGGCCAAGCTGCAGCGCCTGGCCGTGCGCCGGGCCTGGCGCGGTCGGGGCATCGGCGGGAAGCTCCTGGCCTTCATGCTCGACCAGTGCCGTGAGCACGGTTTCCACCGCTTCGTCCTGAACGCCCAGACCCGGGCCCTCGGTTTCTACGCCCGGCACGGCTTCTGCGCCTGCGGGGAGGAGTTCATGGAAGCCGGCATCCCCCACGTCCTCATGCGCTGCGTCGAAGAGCCGCCGCCCGAAGGAGCCGTCCCCCTCTGAGCCGCGCCCGCGGCGCACGACTCCGGCCGGCCCCGCCTCGGGTCCGGGGCCTCTCACATTCGCCCTCCCAAGGACTTTGACCCATGAAGCAGCTCTCGCCCCTGGCCCTGCAGGCCCTGGTCTTCGCCCTGGTCTCGGCCAGCTTCACCACCATCTATCTGGTCCAGCCCGTGCTGCCCGTGCTGCAGGCGGAGTTCGGCGTCTCCATCTCCCGGGCCGCCCAGACCGTGTCCATGGTCATCCTCGGGGTGGCACTCTCGACCCTCGTCTTCGGACGGCTGGCCGACATGTACCCGGTCAAGCCCTTCATCGCCGTCGGCGGCACGGTGGTAGCCGCGGCGGGGATCGCCTGCGCCCTGACCGGGAGCCTCGACGCCATCATCGCCCTGCGCCTGGTCCAGGGCTTCGGCATCCCGGCCCTGACCACCTGCCTGGCGGCATACCTGGCCCGCAACCTGCCCGTGGAGCGCCTGAACGTGGTCATGGGCTCCTACGTCTCGGCCACGGTCGTCGGCGGGCTGGGCGGACGGCTGCTCGGCGGCTGGATCCACCCGCCCCTGCACTGGCGCTACGCCTTCGTCACGGCCTCGGTCATGGTCCTGGCCACGGCCGCTGCCGCCGTGGCGCTGCTGCCCGCCGAGGCGCGGCCGGCCGGCACATCAGACACGGGTCCGGGCTACCTGGAACTCATGCGCCGGCCCGACCTGCTGCGGACCTTCGCCGTGGGCTTCGGCTCCCTCTTCGTCTTCGGCGCGACCTTCAACTACCTGCCCTTCTACCTGAGCGCCCCGCCCTTCTCGGCGGACACGAACCGCATCACGCTCCTCTACCTGACCTACATCGTCGGAGTGATCATCGCCCCCCTCTCGGGCAGGTTCAGCAACCGCTTCGGCAACGGCCTGACCATGATCCTGGGCTCCCTGACCTTCGCCGCGGCGCTGCTCCTGAGCCACGTCCCGCACCTGGGCGTGGTCTGCCTGAGCCTGGGCCTGGCCTGCGCCGGGTTCTTCGCCATCCACGCCGCCGCCGTGGGCAGCATGAACCGCAGGCTCTCCTCCAGCCGGGGCAGGGCCAATTCGCTCTATATCCTGTGGTATTATCTGGGCGGGTCGGCGGGGATCACGGTCATGGGGTACGGCTTTAAGCACTTCGGCTGGGCCGGGGTGACGGGGTCGGGGCTGGCCATGCTCGCGCTGCTTCTGGCCGCGGGCGTGCGCGAACTGCGGAGCGGCCGGTGATCAGCTCAGGCTGACCGCGGAAAGGTATCTTCTGAACTTGAGGGCCTCTTCATGGCCCGGGTTGATGCCCAGGCACGTCTCAAGCGTCCTGTCGGCTTCGCCGATGCGTCCGTCCTCGAAAAACGCCCGGGCCAGGTTGAAGTAGAGGTTCTCGTCCGTCGTGCACAGCTCGATGGCGCGGGCGTAATACCTGCGCGCCTGTTCGAGCATTTTCTGCTTGCGCAGCTCGATGCCGAACTGGTTGAAGAGATGCTTGTGTTCGGGCGCCGCGAACCCGTCCAGGCCGATGAGCTCCTCGAAGAGCACCTTGGCCTTTTCGTGCTGGTCGTACTGGAGGTAGGTCAGGCCCAGGCCGAACATGGCCCGCACGTTCTTCTCGTCCAGGCCCAGGGCGTTGGTGTATTCCATGGCCGCCGAATACGGCTCGCCCTTGGCACGGTGCCGGTCGCCCTTGGCCACGTGCTTGGCGATCCGCTTCATGACCGGCTTGACCTTCTTCAGGAACATGTCCACTTCCGGCTGATACTGGGTGATCAGCTCGGCCAGGGTGACCTCCAGGGCCGGTCCCGAGGGGGCCCAGTTGGCGTTCAGGGACTGCAGGGCCAGGAGGTCGTCGTCGATCTGCTTGGCGTAGTAGTAGAGGGTGCTGTCCTCCTTCTTGGCTGTGGTGCCCGTGCCGATGGTGACCGAGGACCGCTTGGAGCAGACGCACTCCAGGCCCAGGTCCGTGGCCATGCAGTACTTGGACACCTCCGCGATGGAGCATCCGTCCTCGGAGATCATTCCCGAGTCCATGTCGATTTTCGTCACGCTCAAAACCAGCGCACCATCTGTTCGAGGGGCCGGCGCTTCTTGCGCCTGGCGGGTTTGACCCGGTAGCCGAAGGCCAGCATGTACGCCACCCCGTACTCGTCCAGATCCACGCCGAAATCCTCGGCCAGCACCTCGTCCACCTTGTCCTGGGCGTACCCTTCGATGGGGCAGGAGTCGATGCCGACGAGGGCCGCGGCGGTCATCATGTTGGCCTGGGCGATGTAGCACTGTTTGCAGGCCCAGTCGAACATGGCCCGGTCGCTGTCCAGAAGGCGGAAGTCCGACTGCTGGAAGGTGGCGTAATATTCCGTACGGGCCGTGATGCGCTCCTCGGGCAGTTCCTGGATGGTGCGCATGAACTCGGCGATGCCGGCGCTGTCGAACTTCAGCAGCGGGGTCTTCATGGCCAGGCAGACCAGGAAATGGCTGGCCGTGGGAATCTGGGTCTTTCCGCCCCAGGTGTGGGGCAGGAGCTTGCGGCGGAAGTCCATGTCCTGCACCACCAGAAAGAGCCAGGGCTCGAAGCCGAAGGAACTCGGCGAGAGCCGGGCCGTTTCCGGAATGAAGAGAAAGTCCTCCTCGGAAATTTTGGCCTCGGGATCGAACTCCTTGCAGGCGTGGCGGAACATGAAGGCATCGAGAATGATCTGCTTGTCCATGGTCGGTCTCCAGGGAAAGAGTCTTGCGAAGGGCCGGACCGGAGCCCGCCCTTCTCTGCAGTACGCATGGTCGCCCGCAAGTTCAAGGTCGGGGAGCCCTCAAGTCGGAATCACGCCCTCCACAGCGACGAACTGCGTACACAAAAATACAAAATTTGCCACAAAAAGTGCCACAATTATGAATATCGTAGCACATACTCATAAAATCAGCCCCCCCTATATGTACTCGATATGTACATCCAGATGTCCGATAGTATTCCATTTTTCTCCACATCCCCATTGACCTGCATCATTTCCCTATGCTATGGGAAAGAAAAGCCAAACTTCGACGCTGCAGAACTATGCGGTAACGACTGTGCGCCTTCTCGGCGCCTGTCTTTTTATTCATACACTGATGGAGGTGTGTTATGAAGTTTGCGGTAGGTTTAGGCAAACCCGGGGCCGAGGAACGGCTGGAAAAAAGTGGGATCTCACGTCGAGATTTCATGAAGTTCTGTTCCACCATCGCCGCGGTCATGGGTATGGAGGCGTCCTTCGCCAACAAAATCGCCCTGGCGATGACCTCTCCCAAACGTCCTTCCGTGGTCTGGCTGCATAACGCAGAATGCACAGGCTGCTCCGAATCCATTCTGCGCGCAGTTCGTCCCTTTATCGACGACCTGATCCTGGACACCATCAGCCTTGACTACCACGAGACCATCATGGCCGCCGCTGGTAAAAAGGCAGAAGAAGCCCTCCATCAGGCCATCAGTTCGCCCAACGGGTTCCTCTGCGTCGTCGAAGGCGGCATCC
Organism: Desulfomicrobium sp.; assembly: GCA_024709365.1. Classification (GTDB taxonomy): domain Bacteria; phylum Desulfobacterota; class Desulfovibrionia; order Desulfovibrionales; family Desulfomicrobiaceae; genus Desulfomicrobium. The sequence continues at coordinate 20,353 of JANJWV010000212.1, forward strand.
CGACCAAGGACAACGGCATCTACGGCAAGGTCGCCGGCCGGACCATGCTGGAGATCTGCTCCGAAGTCGTGCCCAAAGCCATCGCGACCATCTCCTACGGCACCTGCGCCACCTACGGCGGCGTGCAGGCGGCCGCTCCCAACCCGACGGGCGCCCTGGGCGTCAACGACGCCCTGAAGCATCTGGGCGTCAACTCCGTGAACATCCCCGGCTGTCCGCCCAACCCCTACAACCTGGTCGGCACCATCGTTCACCTGCTGACCCACAACCTGGCCATCCCCGAGATGGACGACATCAACCGTCCCATCATGTTCTACGGCGAGACCGTGCACGAACAGTGCGAACGCCTGCCCCACTACGAGGCCGGCGAGTTCGCCCCATCCTTCGATTCAGAAGAAGCCCGCAAGGGATGGTGCCTGGCCAAACTCGGCTGCAAAGGCCCCACCACCTACAACAACTGCCCCAAGGTCCTGTTCAACCAGACGAACTGGCCGGTCAAGGCCGGACACCCGTGCATCGGTTGCAGTGAACCCGATTTCTGGGACTCCGCTTCGCCCTTCTACGAAGAAGCGTAATCGGCTGTTGCGTCAGGCACAAACATCACTGAATCCAGAGGAGAGAACATATGTCCGGTTGCAAACCCAACCAAGCCCCGGGTGTCGTCGCCACCCCAATGGATAAGAGCTACAAGGGGCCCATCATCGTCGACCCCGTGACCCGCATCGAAGGCCATCTCAAGATCGAAGTCGAAGTGGACCAGGGCAAGGTCACCAACGTCTGGTCGAGCTCGCAGCTCTTCCGCGGCCTCGAACTGATCCTCAAGGGCCGCGACCCGCGCGACGCCCAGCACTTCACCCAGCGCTCCTGCGGCGTGTGCACCTACACCCACGCCCTGGCCTCGACCCGCTGCGTGGACAACGCCGTGGGCGTGGACAAGAACCTGCCCGACAACGCGCGCCTCATCCGCAACCTCGTCCTGGCCGCGCAGTTCCTGCATGACCACATCGTGCACTTCTATCACCTGCACGCCCTGGACTGGGTCGACGTGACCGCAGCCCTGACCGCGGACCCGAAGAAGGCCGCCTCCATCGCCAACTCCATCTCCACCCGCCAGACCAAGGCCGAAGACCTCAAGGCCGTGCAGGACAAGGTCAAGGGCCTGGTGGACTCCGGCCAGCTCGGCATCTTCACCAACGCCTACTTCCTCGGCGGCCACGACGCCTACTACCTGCCGCCCGAAGTCAACCTCATCGCCACGGCCCACTACCTGGAGGCCCTGCACCTGCAGGTCAAGGCCGCCCGCGCCATGGCCGTGTTCGGCGCCAAGAACCCGCACACCCAGTTCACCGTGGTCGGCGGCGTGACCTGTTACGAGAGCCTGACCAACGAGCGCATGGCCGAGTTCGTGGGCCTGTTCCAGGAAACCAAGAAGTTCATCGACGAGTGCTACATCCCGGACCTCCTGGCCGTGGCCTCCTACTACAAGGACTGGGCCGCCATCGGCGGGACCACCCACTTCATGAGCTTCGGCGAGTTCCCGGCAGTGGAAAGCGACCTGAACAGCCGCTGGCTGCCCCCGGGCGTCATCCTCAACCGCAACATCGGCCAGGTCGACGCCTTCAACCCGAAGCTGATCGAAGAGCACGTCCGCCACAGCTGGTATCAGGGCGACAAGGCCCACCACCCCTTCCAGGGCGTGACCGAACCCAAGTACACCTCCTATGAGGACCGGGACCGCTACTCCTGGATGAAGGCCCCGCGCTACGACAAGCTGTCCGTGGAAACCGGCCCCCTGGCCACCGTCCTGGTCGCCTACGGCAAGGGCCACCCCGAAGTGAAGAAAACCGTGGACTACGTCCTCAATTACCTGGGCGTGGGCCCGGCGGCCCTCTTCTCGACCCTGGGCCGCACGGCTGCCCGCGGCATCGAGACCAAGGTCATCGCCGACAAGCTCATGGACTGGGTCAACGAACTGGCCGAAAACGTGAAGAAGGGCGACACCAGGATCTACCAGGACTGGAAGATGCCCGACGAGGCCGAGGGCGTGGGTTTCGTCAACGCCCCCCGCGGCGGCCTGAGCCACTGGATCAAGATCAAGGGCGGCAAGATCGAGAACTTCCAGCTGGTCGTCCCGTCCACCTGGAACCTCGGCCCGCGTTGCGCCGACGGCAAACTCTCGGCCGTGGAAGAGGCTCTCATGGGCACCCCCATCGCCGACGCCGAACGCCCGGTGGAAATCCTCAGAACAGTGCACTCCTACGACCCCTGCATCGCCTGCGGCGTGCATGTCATCGACGCCAAGACCAACAAGGTCCGCAAGTTCAAAATCCTGTAATCATGTACACAAAGGGGCCCCGCTTTCCGGGGCCCCTTTCTTTCCTTGAACCGGCACCCGTTTTTGCGTAGCACAAGCGGCGAAGCGGATATCGTCACCCATTTTCCAACACGGACCAGTTCATGGCAGACAAGCGCATTCTCGTTCTCGGCGTGGGCAACATCCTTTTCACCGACGAAGGCATCGGCGTGCGCTGCATCGAACGGATGCAGCAGGACTTCTCCTTTTCGGACAACGTCACCCTCATGGACGGCGGCACCCTGGGCACCAAGCTCATGGGTCCCATCCTCGAGTCGGACTACCTCATCGTCTGCGACGCGGTCCTCTGCGGCGACGCGCCCGGCTCCGTATACCGCCTCATGGGCGAGGACCTGCGCAAGAGCCTCGCCTTCCGCGACTCCATGCACCAGACCGACCTGGTCGACACCCTGGGCATGTGCGAACTGGTCGGCAACCGCCCCGAGGCCGTCGTCATCGGCATGGAGCCCGCCGACTACCACACCATGGCCCTGGAGCTCTCGGAAACCGCCGACCGCTCCATGCCCGTCATGATCGAGTCCGTGGTCAGGGAGATCCTCTCGGCCGGCGGAACCTGCACCCCCAACTGAAGGAGGCGACCATGTGTCTGGCCATTCCCGCGAAAATTGAATCCATCGAGAACGGCGTTGCCCAGTGCCGCGTCGGCGAAGGCGAGACCTTCGTCACCGCCTCCCTCATGCTCCTGGACCAGGAAGCCACCCTGGGCGACTACGTCATCATCCACGCCGGCTTTGCCATCCGCAAGCTGGACCTCAAGGAAGCCCAGGAAACCCTGACCATCCTGCGCGACCTGGCCAACGCCTACGACGAAGTGCAGCGCAAGTACGACAAGGAGGTCGGCGGTGCCGAAGCCTGATGCCGACAAGGTCCTCGGCTGCCTGACGGGCCTGGCCGTGTGCGAGGCCCTGGCCGAACTTTCCGGGACGACCCCGCCCGTGACCGAGCCCTTGAAGAGCGGACTGTGGGGCGACGGCACGTCCATGACCCTGGCCGTGGCCGAGAGCCTGGCCGAATGCGGCGGCGTGGACGAGCGCGACCAGATGGTCCGCCTGACCAGCTGGTTCCGCTACGGCTACCAGAGTTCCGGGGAGACCTGCGACCGCATCGACGACACCGTCAAGGCCGCCATCCTGCGCTTCGAACGCACCTGGGACCCCATCGATCAGGACCGGACCCAGGGCGACGCGTGCCTGGCCCGCGTGGCGCCGACGGCCATATTCTTCGCGGGTTCGCGCGAAGCGGCGCTGGACGCCTGCGCACGCGCCACCCGCATCACCCACTCGGACCTCCGGAGCGTGGACGCCTGCAGGCTGCTGGCGGCCATGCTGGACGAGGCCCTGACAGGCGCGGACAGACAGCGCGTCCTGCGTCCCCAGCCGCCCGAGGGCCTCTGCCCCGAAGCCGCGAGCCTGTGCGCAGCCGCTCAGGCCCTCGGCGATTGCCCGGCCTGCCTGGCGCTGGCCGCGGCCATGAACGCCTTTGCCGGCAGCGACTCCTTTGCCGACGGCTGCGCCCTGTGCCTGCCGAGCGGTCCACGCGCCATGGCCGCCTACGGGCAGCTGGCCGGAGCCTGGTACGGCTTCGAGGCCATACCCGAGGCCTGGCGGCGGAGCCTGGCCCGCGTGGAGCTCCTGCAGAAGGCTGCGGATTCCTTGCTGAAAAGCTGAAGTCCGCCGGAACTTGCCAAAATCCCCCCCCGTCCGTAGCATGGGAACGCCTTTGCGGCGCTCCCATTTTTTTGCGCCCAAGGCCCTGCGGATGTTGCCCCTTTGCCGAAAAACACAGACCATAAGCGAGTTTGCAATATGAGCAGCCGGATATCCTACGCCTTTTTCTTCGTCTTTCTCCTGCTGGCCGGAGCCTTGGGAGCCCTCTACTACGTCAAGGGCGAGTGGAACCCGCCGACCCTGTCCGTGACGCCCGACCAGTCCACGGCCGGGGCCTCGACGGTGTTCACCGTGACGGCCGCGGACGCCGACTCGGGCCTCAGGCTCCTGCACGTCACGGCCACGCAGAACGGCAACACCATCGACATCGTCAAGAAGGACCTCCCCGAGGGGACCCGCGACCTGACCGAGACCTTCTCCCTGCCCAAAAGTATCTCCAACGGCGCCGTGACCCTCGCCGTCACGGTCAAGGACGCCTCCTGGCATCGCCTGGGCCACGGCAACAGGGCCGACTTCAAGCGCGACATGACCGTGGACTCAAAGCCCCCCGTCGTTTCCGTCCTGTCGGGCCAGCACAACGTGAACCAGGGCGGCACGGGCCTTCTGGTCTACAGCACCGACGAGGAGCTGGGCAAAAGCGGCGTGCGCATGGGCAAGCACTTCTTCCCGGGCTACCCCTACCAGCCGGGCAAGTACCTGTGCTTCTTCGCCATCCCCTACAACGCCGACGTCAAGGCCCTGACCCCGGCATTGGTGGCCTCAGACCTGGCCGGCAACGAGGTGTCCATCGGCTTCTTCTTCAACCCCAGGGTCAAGGCGTTCAAGCACGACAGCATCAACGTCTCCGACAATTTCCTGCAGTCGAAGATGGGCCAGTTCACGCAGTATTATCCCGACCAGACCCAGCCCATCGACATCTTCCTCAAGGTCAACAGCGAACTCAGGGCCAAGAATGTCGGCTACCTGCTGCAGCTCGGCAGGGACACGGTGCCCCAGAAGCTCTGGGACGGCCCCTTCATCCGCCTGCCCAACAGCGCGCCCATGGCCGGTTTCGCCGACAACCGCACGTACATGCACGGCGGACAGGCCGTGGACAACCAGACCCACCTCGGCGTGGACCTGGCCTCCCTGGCCGCCTCGCCCGTCCCCGCCGGCAACACCGGCCGCGTGGTCCTGGCCGAGTTCATGGGCATCTACGGCAACGTGGTCGTCCTGGACCACGGCTTCGGCGTCCAGTCCCTCTACTCGCACCTGAGCGAGATCCATGTGCACAAGGGCGAGACCGTCCAGCGCGGCCAGATCATCGGCAAGACCGGCGCCACGGGCATGGCCGGGGGCGACCACCTGCATTTCGGCATGCTCGTCTCGGGCCTCGAAGTGCAGCCCATCGAATGGTGGGACCCGCACTGGATCAAGGACAACATCACCTCCAAGCTGCAGTGACCAAAGGCCCTCCGGGGCCTTTTTTCATGCGTCGCCCCACGGGTGACAAGGCGGGGCGGGCTTTGCTAGAAAGCTGCATCGCCCCGGCCCCGGCCGCAACCCCAGCACCCCACGAGGATCCCATGTCCGAATTCACCAACGTCACCGTGATCAGGAAGGCCAACGTCTACTTCGACGGCAAGGTCACCAGCCGCACCATCGTCTTTCCCGACGGCTCCAGAAAGACCCTCGGCGTCATGCTCCCCGGTGACTACGAATTCGGCACGGCCGACAGGGAGATCATGGAGATCCTGGCCGGGGACCTCGACGTGCTCCTGCCCGGCGCCGACGGCTGGCAGACCTTCGCCGCCGGCACATCCTTCGAGGTGCCCGCAAACTCCAAATTCTCCCTCAAGGTCCGGACCCTGACGGACTACTGCTGCTCCTTCGTCAAGTGACCCGCGGGCCGGACATCCGGCCCGGACACCGCGCCATGAAAATCACCGTCCTGGTGGACAACGCCACCCTCATCGACCGCTATTTCCGGGCCGAGCCCGGCCTGTGTCTGCTCATCGAGGACGCAGGGCTGAAGGTCCTCTTCGACTGCGGCTACTCGGGCCTTTTCCTGGACAACGCCCGCGCGATGAGACTCGAACTCTCGGACCTCGACGCCGTGGTCCTGTCCCACGGGCATCTGGACCATACCTGGGGCCTCGAAGCCCTGACCCGTCACCTGTGCGAGGAACGCCTGGAAGGCCGCCCCTGCTCCCGCCCGGCCCTGGTGGCGCACCCGGCGGCCTTCCGCAGCATCCGCGACGGCGACAACCCGGAACTCGGCCCGCTGCTGGAGCCGGGCAAGCTCTCCCGGCACTTCGCCCTCAAGCTTTCCGCGGCGCCCCTGCCCATCGGCGAACGTCTTCTCTTCCTCGGAGAAATCCCGCGCCGCCACGCCTTCGAGGTGTCCCCAGGCATCGGCGCCAAGGAGGGGGACGACGGTCCCGATCTGCTCCCCGACGACTCGGCCCTGGTCTGGCGCGGGGACGACGGGCTGGTCGTGGTCACGGGGTGCTCCCACGCGGGCATCTGCAACATCGTTGACCACGCCGTGGCCCTGACCGGCGAGACCCGCATCCAGGACGTCATCGGCGGTCTGCACCTCCTGTCCCCCTCGGCGGAACGCCTGAACGGCACCGTAGCGCACCTGCGCGCCCTCGCCCCGCAACGCCTGAGCCCCTGCCACTGCACGGACCTGCACTCGAAGGTCGCCCTGACCGGAGCGGCCCCGCTGCGCGAGGTCGGCGTGGGCCTCACGGTCAGCTACGCCTAGGCCGCCGGGTCAACGGCGCAAAAAAAAAGGGACGCTCCGTGAGGAAGCGTCCCTGCGGTCGGCGCGGCGGTCCGGCCTAGGCCCATTCGTGGGCGAAGTATTCCGGCCCGGCGATCTTGTAGCCCTTGTCCGTGACAACCTTGACGATGGCGGGCATGTCGTCGGCCAGGACGCGGAAGACGATCAGGCGCTTGCTGTCGCGGTAGAAGGTCGAGGTGGACAGGATGTTCACGCCCAGGTCGAAGAAGAGGCGGCTCAGTTCGGCCATGACGCCCTTGCGGTCCTCGACCTCGATGGCGATGCGGTTGCCGCCCAGTTCCAGGCCCATCTCCTCGACCAGCACGGCCAGCATGGAGCTGCGGCTGATGTAGCCCTTGAGGCGGTTGTCCCTGTCGACGACGGCAAGGCCCGCCAGGTCGCGGTCGTGCATGATCTTGGCCGCCACCTCGATCTCCGTCTCGGGATGCACCGTGGGCATCTCCCTGCGCACCAGATCCTTCACCGTCAGCTTGGAAAAGAGATAATTGAGCTCGTGCTTGCTGAAGGTCGTCGCGCCCGACGGCAGGGCGGCCCGGATGTCCTCCTTGGCCACATAGCCTTTGAGCCTCCCGTCTTCGACGACAAGCAGAATCCAGAGTTTGTTCTCCTCCATCATCCGATCCGCCTTGATGATCAGGGTGTCGGAGGTGATGGTGGGGACATGCTTCTGCATGGCAAGGCCTACATACATGGTTTTCTCCTTGGAAAATTGGGTGATTCCCTCATGCAAAGTGCAGTGACAGCCTCGATCCTTTTTGCTATATCCTTGTTTCCATTGCCGGAAATAACCACCATCTGAAACAAGGGTCCGTCCGATACATCCATGAGACGTGCAGTTCTTCTTATTATCGGCCTGTGCTTCCTGACAAGCATAACCAGGCCCGCTTTTTCAGAAAAACCGCTTCGTCTTTTTTTCGAGAAGAACATCGGCGCCGACGCCGAACCCGGACAGGAGCACACTGTCCGGCAGGGCGAGTGGCTCTTCAAGATCCTGCAGGACAAGGGATACTCGGGCACGCAGATCCAGCAGCTCATGCCCGGCATACAGGCCCTGAACCCCCACATACCGAACCTGAGCCAACTCAAGCCCGGCCAGATCATCCGCATCCCCGAAAGCGTCGCTGCCGCGCAGCCGGCCCCGGCCCGGCCGGCTGCGGACATTCCGCCCGAGACCTACGAAAAGCGGGCCTACGTGGTCCAGGCCGGCGACACGCTGGTCGAAATCCTGCAGCACCAGGGCGTGCCTGCGAACCTGATTTTCGGCAAGTACATGGACCTCTTTCTGGAACTCAACCCATCGGTTCCCGACACCAACACCCTGCGCGCCGGCCAGGAAATCATCCTGCCCGTGCTCAAGGGCGGCACTTCCCCGGCCATGGCTCCCGCCGAAACACCTCCCCCGCAGGAACCCGTGCAGGCCGAGAAGGCGCCGGAGCCCGCCCCGGCCCCCGCCCCGGAACCCGCCAAGCCCGTGACGATCGTCGCCGTGCCGGTTTCTCCGGATACGAGAATCGAGGCCGTCACAAACCAGACGGGAACGCCCAGGCCAGGACAGCCCGGCGTAGCGGCCTCGGCAGCCGCCGGACCGGCCGTCCCGCAGGCGGCCCCCGCGCCCGGACCGGCCCCGTCTCCGCGCCCCGAATCACGGCCGCAGGAGCCTGCACAGCCCGAAGCCGCCGATACGAACGTCTCTGCGGCCAATGCAACCGGGCTGGCCGAAACCCGCATGCCGCAGACAGGCCTCCCGTTCATCAAGACCGTGCTGAAGGAGATGCGCTTCGCGTTCATGCCCGGCGACGAGAGCATGTTCCCCCTCCCCGGCTCGGGTTGGCTGCATGTCAAACTCTTCGAGACGCCGCTGGTGGAAGCCCCCTGGGGGGACAAGATCCTTTTCTGCCCCGTGCCCAAGAGCGCCGACTGGATCGCGAACGCCAACAGGCTGGGCATGAAGGTCTGCACCATTTCCCCCCGCTGGTCCCTGCAGGAGGTGCTGGACAAGGTGGCGCAAACCTTCCCCAACCATTTCCGCCTGTGGTCCGCGGAGCGCGACCTGGTTCTGACCAGGTCCGGCGTCGGGCTGACCCTGCAGTCACCGCACATGGCCATTGTGGACATGAGTGGCAAGAAGACGGTCAACATGGTCTGGGCCAGGCAGACGCCGGGCGAATCGCCCCTGCCACAGGGGCTGCACGAAGTCCTGGACGAGGCCCAGGTCAAGGTCGTCGAACTGGACGCCTACAACGAACTCTCCCGGCTGCCCGCCAGGCCCCGGGATTCCATCTACGTGCCCGTGGCCACGCACATGGACCTCATCCGGGCCATCAACCCCGCCGACCCCGAGGCCTACTTCGGCCAGAATCTCCCCGCCGACCTGAGCGCCCTCCTGCAGCTGCTGCGCAGCAAGGACAACCTGCAGCAGGGCATGGCGGGCGCCTCCTGGTCCAGCGGCCCCGGAACCCGCATCGGCATCCAGGTGCCGGCCTGGAACGTGATCGGGGGGGCCTCCCGCGTCATCCTGCTGGACAGGCGCTTCGCCGACCCGTATCTCGTTTCCGTCCTATCCCGCGAGGGCTACACGTGCTTCGTCCTTCCGGACTGAACCCCAAGGATTGACCCATGCCTCACGACTTCCGTGTCTACGGCCATCTGGTCGGGCTCGACCCCGACCGCATGCAGGCCTGCACCGCGCATCTTGCGGCCTACGAATGCGAGGCCGACGGCAACGTCCTCGACTTCCTGCACGAAGGCGGCTTCGTCGACGTGGACAGCGACCTCGAAGGCCTCCTGCCGCTGCTGGGCCCCGACATTCGCGGCGTCGTCGACATCATCAACCACCAGGACTGGGAGATGTTCCGCGTGACCATCGCCGGCGGAACCATGACCCGCGCGCGCATCGCTCTGGACAACGCCCTGGACACGGCTTACGCATCGGAGCGCCGCTCGTAGCACACAAGGAGAAATCATGCACGAACTGTCCATCGCCGAGAGCCTCATCAAGATCATCCGCGAGGAAATGGCCAAGCACGGCCTGACGAAGCTTTTGAACGTCAAGATCGTCTACGGCCAAATCTCGGCCATCGTGCCCGAAGCCCTGGAGACGGCCTTCGAGGTCCTGACCGTGAACACCCCTTTCGAGGGCGCCAAGGTCGAGTGCGAGGTCAAGCCCATGACGGTCCGCTGCCGGCAGTGCGGCGAGGAGTTCAGCCCTTCCCACGAGGAGCGCATGATCATGCCCTGCCCCAAGTGCGCCACGGAGTTCGGGCACGAGATCATCTCGGGGCGGGAACTTTACATCGAGAACATCGAAGCCGAATAACCTGGAGGATTGCATGAAAGTCGACGTGGTACGCAACATCCTGGAGGCCAACGACGCCGTGGCCGCGGAACTGAACGCCGATCTCACGGAGCGGGGCATCCTGAGCCTCAACCTGATGAGCTCGCCCGGTTCCGGCAAGACCACCCTCCTGGAACGCACCCTGACGGACCTCAAGAACGAATTTTCCATGGCCGTCATCGAAGGCGACTGCCAGACCGAGAACGACGCCCGCCGCGTGGCCGCCACCGGCGCCCGCGCCGTGCAGATCAACACGGCCGGGGGCTGCCACCTCGACAGCGCCATGGTCCGCGACGCCGCCGCATCCATGGGCCTGGACGGCATCGACATCCTCGTGGTCGAGAACGTCGGCAACCTGGTCTGCCCGGCCGAGTTCAGCGTCGGCGAGGACTACAAGGTCACCATCCTGAGCGTGACCGAGGGCGACGACAAGCCCGAGAAGTACCCCTTCATCTTCGCCGAATCCAAGGTCATGATCCTGAACAAGGTCGACCTGCTGCCCTACGTCAACTTCAGCGTCGAGCGCGCCAGCGCCTTCGCCCGCTCCGTGAACAAGGACATCGAGATCTTCACCCTCTCGGCCACCACCGGCCAGGGCATGGACGCCTGGTACGACTGGCTGCGCCGCGAGCGGGCCAAGAAGCAGAAATAGCGCCGCGCCCCGCGAAAAACGAAGCCCACCCTCCGCAACGGAAGGTGGGCTTTTTTTGCGTCGACGGCCCGCCCGCCTACGCGTTTCTCAGCACCCCGTCGACCATCTCCTGGGCCTCGGTCTTGATGCGCTCCAGGTGCTCGCGTCCCAGGAAGCTCTCGACGTAGATCTTGTACATGTCCTCGGTTCCCGAGGGCCGCGCCGCGAACCAGCCGTTCTGCGTCACGACCTTCAGGCCGCCGATGGCCGCGCCGTTGCCCGGAGCGTGGGTGATCCGGGCCAGGATGGGTTCGCCCGCAAGCGTGGCCGAGGTAACCCGGTCGGGCGTGAGCGAGGAGAGAACCTTCTTCTGGGACATGTTCGCCGGGGCCTGCAGGCGCTCGTAGATGGGGCTGCCGTGGCGGGCCTCCAGCTCCCGGTAGAGGTCGCCGGGGTCCCTGCCCGTCACGGCCGTGATCTCGGCCGCCAAGAGGTTCAGCAGAAGGCCGTCCTTGTCCGTGGTCCACACGCCGCCGTCGCGGCGCAGGAAGGACGCGCCGGCGCTCTCCTCGCCGCCGAAGCAGCAGGTCCCGGCCAGGAGGTCGTCCACGAACCACTTGAAGCCCACGGGCACCTCCCGGACCTGGCGGCCGTGGGAGGCCACGACGCGGTCGACCATGGAGCTGGTGACCAGGGTCTTGCCCACCTGCGCCGCCGCGGGCCAGCCCGGCCGGTGCGTCAGCAGGTAGTCGATGGCCACGGACAGGTAGTGGTTGGGGTTCATGAGGCCGTGCCCGGCCGTGACGATGCCGTGGCGGTCGGCGTCGGGGTCGTTGGCGAAGGCGATGGAGAAGGAGTCCTTCAGGGCGATGAGCTTGGCCATGGCCGCGGCCGAGGAGCAGTCCATGCGGATTTTGCCGTCCTTGTCCAGGCTCATGAACATGAAGGCCGGGTCCACGACGGTGCTGACCACGCGGATGTTCAGCCCGTAGCGCTCGGCGATGGGCTCCCAGTAGGCCTGCCCGGCCCCGCCCAGTGGGTCGACGCCGATGCTTATGCCTGAGTTCCTGATGGCCTCCATGTCGATGGCGTTGGCCAGGTCCTCGACGTACGGGCCCACGAAATCGTGCTCACGGCACAGCCCCTGCGCCACGGCCTTCCTGAACGGGACGCGGCGCACGCCCGAGGTGTCGGCCAGCAGCGCGTTGGCCCGCTTCTCGATCCAGCCCGTGACGTCGGTCCCGGCCGGGCCGCCGTGGGGCGGGTTGTACTTGATGCCGCCGTCCTCGGGCGGGTTGTGGGACGGGGTGATGACCAGCCCGTCGGCCAGGCCCGAGGTCCGGCCGCGGTTGTAGGTCAGGATGGCGTGGGAGATGACGGGCGTGGGCGTGTAGCCCAGGCCCCGCTGGAAGCGGCAGTCCACGCCGGCCGCGGCCAGGACCTCCAGGGCCGTGCGCTGGGCCGGCTCGGACAGGGCGTGGGAATCCATGCCCACGAAGATCGGCCCGTCGATGCCCTGCATGGCGCGGTACTCGCACACGGCCTGCGTGATGGCCAGGATGTGCGTCTCGTTGAAGGACGCCTTGAAGGCGCAGCCGCGGTGGCCGGACGTGCCGAAGGCCACGGCCTGGTCGGGCGCGGACGGGTCGGGTTCGAGGGTATAGTAGTCGGACACGAGCCTGGGCACGTTGATGCGCAGGCTTTCCGGCACGGGCGTGCCGGCGAGGGGATGTGCTGCCATGGATGCTCCTTGTTGGTGGATCGGGGTGCGCCGCCGGCCGTCCGCCGTGGCGGGGCCTGTCGGGTCCCGAAGAAATTCGCTCAGGCCAGGGCCTGGGAGCGCTTGAGGGCCTCCCACATGAGCTTGTCGTTGGGGTCCTGCTCGTAGGCCTTCTTGAAGAACGGCTCGCCCGACAGCCCTGCCTTTTCGAAGATAGTGCCGATGTTGTAGGCCACGTTCTTGCCCGAGTCGGGCAGGCCGGGATCGACCTCCAGGGCCTTGCGGATCATGGCCAGGGCCTTGGGGATGTCCCGCCCCTCGTTGTAGGCCAGGGCCATGTTGTAGAGCAGGCCCGGGTTGTCGGGGATGACGGACAGCACGCGCCGGTACTCGGCGATGGCCTCGCGCCATTTGCCCTGCTTGCGCAGCGAGATGCCCAGGATGTTGACCGTGGCGATGTCCGAGGCCGTCAGTTCGCCGCCGCGCAGGTCCAGGGCGCGCTTGGAGTAGCGGATGGCCATGTCCGGGTCGCGGTTGGCGCAGATGGTGGCGATGCGGCTCGACAGGTTGGAGAGCATGTCGGCGGCCTCCTTCTTGGCCAGCTTCATGACCTGCTCGAACATCTCCTCGGCCTGGGAGTTGTTGCCCCGCGAAATCTCGAGCTCGCCGATATTGAGGATGCGCTGCGTGTCGAGGGGGCTTATCTCGTTCAGGCGGCGCAGGTACTGCAGCTGCCTCTCCGGGTCCCCGGACTGCTCGTAGAGCATGGCCAGGCGCTTCAGGGGGGCCAGGTAGAGCTCGGAACTCTTGGCCGCGAGCTGGTACATCTCCTCGGCCCGGGCCATCATGTCCATGCCGCGGTAGGCGTCGCCCTTGATCATGTAGGCCGCCGCGCTCTCGGGCTTCTGCTTGAGGATTTCCTCGGCCACGAGCATGGCCTCGCCCCAGCTGCCCGCGTCCAGATAACGCTTGCCCTTGTCGATGAGCTTGCTCAGACGGCCCTGCGGGGCGATGGTGAAGGCCAGCTTCTCGGCGAAGGAGGCCACGGAGATGGGCTTGGTGATGATGTTGTGTGCGCCCTGTTCGATGAGCAGCGCCGTGGTGTACTGGTCCACTTCCTTGGTCAGAACGACGATGCGCACGGCCGGGCAGAGGCGCAGGACGGTGTCCATGATCTGCGCCAGGGTCGATTCCGCGGAGTTGCGGTCCAGGCAGACGACGAACTTGGCCTGTATGTCCTGGCGCAGGAGGGCGAAAAGGTCGTCGAGGCGGGTGTACTGGATGAAGCTGGTCCGGGGCAGGCCGAGGCTGCGGAACAGCACGTTCTTGATCAGTTCCACGAACCCGGCGTCCTCGGTCAGGGACACGAACCTGCCGCCGGCCATGGCGTAGTCGAAGATGGCGTTCCCTATGGCATCCCGCGTATCCTTTTCCATTCGCACCGCCCCTGCATTGACCGCGTTTCAGAACCCGAACCAGGACAACACGGGGAAAATACACCATGCCGCACTGATGTTCAACGCGTTCCTGCCCCGCCGCCTGTGACGGGTCGGCGCTGTCCCGCCCACTTTCCCCTTGATTTTGCCCCCCGCCTCGCCTAAGAAATTTCCTCCACAACGTGCCCCCATAGCTCAGGTGGATAGAGCACAGGATTCCTAATCCTGGTTTGCCCATGTTCGAGTCATGGTGGGGGCACCAGATGATAAAAAGATCCGGCTAGTTAGACACTAGTCGGATCTTTTTTGTTTTTGAACATCAGGGTCATCCAGGATTATATCTTTAACAATTTGACAAACACAAATAATGGCAAACAGACACATGAAAGACCGTTGATTTAATAGAGATTAAATATCTTTGCGCAAATTTCAGATGAATCGTCACAGATAACGAATATTGTATATTTATTATTTTGCAAAACAATATAAATATTACCTTAGTGTTAAAATCACTCACATTCTCGATAAAAATGATTTTCGTTAAATGCAAATGAGATTTTAAAAAAATTATATTTGACATATGAAAAATTATGGATATCCTCTTTGAGTTCGCGGATAAAATAAATTTTTATCCGATTCAGGTGCAACTGTTTTCATCTGAATCTTGAATTTTCTTCTCTTTTTATTTCGGAGTTATTGCTTTGTCTAAGAACATTTATGTTGGTAATTTGTCCTGGTCGACTTCTGACGCTGATCTGAAGAACATGTTTGCCCCCTATGGAACGGTGACATCCGCACATGTTATCGAAGATCGCGAAACCGGTCGCTCCCGTGGCTTTGGGTTTGTTGAAATGGACGCCGCAGGCGCCGCTAAAGCCATCAGCGAACTGAACGGTGCTGAGATCGAAGGACGCAACTTGAAGGTCAATGAGGCCCAGCCTCGTGAGAACCGTCCTGCCAGCCGCTCCCGTTATTAGTCGATTTCGCCTGATAGCACTGAAAGCCCGTTACTGACGGGCTTTTTTTTTGGACTCTACCGGTTGAAGCATGCCTGGATTCAATTACCAGAATCCTGGATTGTAAAGTATGTCTGTAGCAACCCTCTGACTGACACAACTCATATTTTTAACATAGAACGAAAATATAAAGGAGATTGCCCGTGGCAAAACAAAATTACGCTTTTGAAAAGCGTCAGAGAGAAAACGCAAAAAAGAGAAAAAAAGAAGAGAAGCGGATGCAAAAAGCAGGGGCGCCAACAGAAAACAGTGAACAGGCTGACAGCCAAGACACCAGAGATACAGAAACAGCCCCTGTTCAAAATTGATATATTTTTAAATAAAATCAAAGTTATTGAGTTATTTCGCATAGAAACTCATCAGCTTGAGAATAGGCGCAAGCATTGCCCGGACGACTTTGGCATTTGGGAAAGACTGACGCCACCTGAAACGCCACCCGAACCGGACAAACAACGGTTATGATCCGACACATCCGGCAGGTCAGGACAAGCCTTCGGCGGCAATACCGCTCTGACCTCGGCAACGCCGGACAGGCTCCTGCACCATGCCCATTTCGTTCAGATTCGCGGGGACAGTTACCGACTCAAGGACAAGCGCAAGTCCGCAATCATCGGCCAGCAGATTCCGGTCATGCAGACAGAGGAATAGGCCGTGCGGGTCAGTTTTCGAGTTCCGTAGACATCGGTGTCTGGCCGATCCCCTTCATTCTAAGCGCTTCCTGAGCCTGGTTTGCCCATGTTCGAGTCATGGTGGGGGCACCAGCCGACTTAACGGCTCCGGTTACTTGCGATAGTCACCGGAGCCGTTTGTCTTTTACGGCCAGCCCTGCCCCACCTTCCCCACGGCAAACTCCTGTGCGTTCCTGATGGATTGAGCAGTATCGACATAAAAGTTTCCATTTTGGAAAGCTATATATTGACAACAATATGCCCAAAAATTAGACGTCATTCATATGCACGTCATTTCCATCAAATTATTGCGTGATTATTGGGAAAGGACACTAGAAAACGCCTATGCCCGGGACCCTTTGTCCGCCTGGCACAGGATCGCCAAAGGGCAGAGATGGAAAACCCCGATGGATGTCAAGGCAACCTTTGAAAACGCCAGCATCCGGCCAGGGGGGCGAGTCGTCTTCAACTGTGCAGGCAATAAGCTCAGAATCGTGACGTCCATCAATTATGCGGCAGGGGTCGTCTACGTGAAAGTCGTAGGCAATCATCCGGAGTACGACGCCATCGGCGTCGATACCGTGGACAACTCAAGATAGGAGGCGGGGACCATGAAGCCTATCCGTGACCATGCGGACCATATGAAGGCACTGGCTCGAATCGAAGAGCTCATTTCGGCCCCCGAAGGATCGCCCGAGGCTGACGAACTGGAAGTGCTGGCGATTTTGGTCGAAAAATTCGAAGAGGAACACTACCCTATTCCGGAAGCCCCGGTGTCGGAGGTGCTGAAACTCTTCATGGAAGAGAACAACCTGGCCCCAAAAGATATGGCCAAATTTCTCGGGTCGGCGAGCGCCGTTTCAAAGATCCTGAACGGATCCAAAGATCTGACCGTCAAACAAATCCGCATCCTGTCCAATGAACTGAAGATTCCCCTGACGGCGCTGGTCGGAGGGACGAGTGAAGAGTCATCCGTGAACTGGGTGGCCTTTCCCTTGGTCGAAATGGCGAGACGAGGACTGTTCGGGGAAAAATATCTGCGAGCCTCTTTCAAAACCCTGGCGGGCGAAGCGCGAGAACTGGTGTCAGGTCTTATCGGAAATGCGCGACTGGACTTTGCTGCGGCCAGATTGCGGCAGGGAATCAGGCCGGGCCCGGCAAGCGACCCGTATGCCATCAAGGCCTGGCTCGTTGAGGTAGCCAAACGGGCACAGGACAATCTCCCGGCGCAGCCATACAAGGGGATGAGTCGATCCGAACTGTCCGACCTTGCGCATCTGTCAAAAAAGCGAAGCGGAATGCAGTTGGCCATCCGCCATCTCGAAGATCTTGGCATTCCCGTAGTTCACGTTCCCCATTACAAAAAATCGAAGGTCGACGGCGGCGTGGTGGTCATCGACGGGGGACGCCCGGCCATCGGCCTGAGTTTGCGCTATGACCGCAAAGATTATTTCTGGTTCACCCTCCTGCACGAAGCCGCGCACATCGTATGCGGCCACGTGAAGGATTATTTGGCTGACGATCTTCTCGATCCGGATGATCTGGAAAAGGTCGAGCGCGAAGCGAACGAATTGGTGGAAGACGTGACGATCCCGGCCGAAACATTCCATTCGATCATCCCGGACCCGGCAGCGGCAACCCTGGAGTCGGTCATCCGATTGGCCCAGGAGTGCGATGTCGACGTGTCTATCGTCGCGGGCCGCGTGCAATACAAGGCAAACGAATATCGAAAATTCTCAAGGCTTGTCGGCCGCGGGCGCGTCCGCACCTTTTTTGAAGCCGGGCAGAGCCCTGCAGAGTGAGGCCGACTGGCGCGTTTGCGCTTTCCAACCCCGATTAGCCCATGTCCGAGCCATGGTAGTGGCACCAGAGCATCAAAAGATCCGGCAGGTTGCAGACTTGCCGGATCTTGTCTGTTTCTTCGGTTTGAGCTTCCACCGCGGGGTGCGCTGGAAGCCGCAAATTAAAAGTTGACAGCGTCTAACTTTTTGATCAAAGAGTGACTCAAGAGGTAGGCCATAAAACAATTCTTGCGCTACAATGATTAGCCACGGCTAATTAAATTTGATGGCGCCATTCAGAATGAAAACAATTTTTTGTTATTTTTCAGACAAATACGTCAACAAGCAACCCCTTAAAACCAAGAATAGGAATTTACATGACTAAAAAAATCCTCTCCCTGGTCTTCTCCGTGGCAGCCCTGCTCTCCGCGCTGCCCGCCTTCGCAAGCGAACTCGTCGTCTACTCGGCCCGCGCCGAGCAGCTCATCAAGCCTCTTTTCGATGCGTACACCGCCAAGACCGGCGTGAAGATCCAGTATGTGACCGACAAGGAGCCCGTCCTCCTCGAACGCCTCAAGGCCGAGGGCGAGCGCACGCCTGCCGACATGCTGATCACCGTCGACGCCGGCAACCTCTGGCTGGCCGGGGAAGCCGGCGTGATCCAGCCCGTGGTCTCCGAGACTTTGGAAAAGAACATCCCGGCCCATCTGCGCGACCCCGAGAACCGCTGGTTCGGACTGTCCCTGCGGGCCCGGACCATCGTCTACAACACGGACAAGGTGAAGCCCGCCGATCTCGGCACCTATGCCGACCTGGCCGACCCGAAGTGGAAGGGACGCCTGCTGCTGCGCACGTCCAAGAAGGTCTACAACCAGTCCCTCGTGGCCGCCCTCATCGCCGAACGCGGCGAGGCCGAAGCCGAGAAGATCGTCGCCGGCTGGGTGTCCAACACCCCCGTCGAGCCCTTCTCCAACGACGCCCAGGCCATGGAAGCCGTGGCGGCGGGAGTCGGGGACGTGACCATGGTGAACACGTATTATTTCGGCAAGCTCATGGAAGAAAAGCCCGCCAGCCCCCTGGCCATCTTCTGGCCCGATCAGGACGGAGCGGGCGTGCACGTGAACGTCTCCGGCGCCGGGATCACCACCCACGCCAAGCACAAGGACGAGGCCGTCAAACTGCTCGAATGGCTGTCATCCGCCGAAGCCCAGTCCCTGTTCGCCTCCCTGAACATGGAGTACCCCGCCAACCCCGCAGTGCCGGCCGACGAACGGGTTGCCGCCTGGGGCGGGTTCAAGTCCAGCACCCTCAACGTCGCCAAGTACGGTGAATACCAGGCTGCTGCGATCAAGCTGATGGACCGTGTCGGCTACAAATAAGATGCCGGCGGCCCAACCCCACATGCACGCGGAACCGGGCGGGTCGCCCTCCCGGTTCCGCTTCGCCGCGAACCGTCCCGCCGGCCTGCTCCTGCCCGCAGCGCTCATCGCGGGCGTGGCCGCGCTCCCCATCGCCGTCCTGCTGTACTCCTTCCTCTCGCCGGAGCGGGAGATCTGGGCGCACCTGGCGGAACACGTCCTGCCGGACCTCGTCGGCAACACCCTGCTCCTCCTGGCCTGCGTGATCCCGCTGACGTCCGTCATCGGCATCGGCATGGGGTGGCTGACCGCTGCCTGCGACTACCCGGGCCGGAAATTCTTCTCCTGGGCCCTGACCCTGCCCATGGCCGTCCCGCCCTACGTCTTCGCCTTCGTCTACCTGGGCCTGCTCGATTTCACCGGGCCCGTGCAGACCGCCATCCGCACGGTTTTCCCCGGCGCGGGCTTCGTGGACATCCGCAACGTCTTCGGCGTTGCCGCCATTCTTTCCCTCGCCTTCTACCCGTACGTCTTTCTGCTGTGCCGCAGCGCCTTCCTCACCCAGGGCCGCACGGCCATGGAAGCGGCGCAGACCCTCGGGCTGTCGACCACCAGGGCGTTTTTCCGCGTCTGCGTGCCCATGGCGCGCCCCTGGATCGCGGCGGGCCTGACGCTCGTGTGCATGGAAACCCTGGCCGACTTCGGCGCGGTCTCCATCTTCAACTACGACACGTTCACCACGGCCATCTACAAGGCCTGGTTCGGCCTCTTTTCCCTGAACGCCGCCTCGCAGCTTTCCGCCGTGCTCGTGGCCTTCGTCCTGGCCGCCCTGGTGCTGGAGCAGCGCTTCCGGGCCAGGCTGCGCTTCACCGGAGCCGAACGCACCGGCGGCGCGCAGCTGCGCCTGCGGCTGACCGGGGCGCGCGGCTGGCTCGCCTTCGCGGTGTCCGTCCTGGTCTTTGTCCTCGCCTTCGCCCTGCCCTGCCTGCAACTTCTGGTCTGGGCCTGGGAGGCGGCCGGCCCCGCCCTGTCGCGCTATGTCGACCTCGGCACGAACACGCTGATCCTGGGTCTGCTAACCGCCGCCGTCACGTCCGCCGCGTCGCTCCTGCTGGCCTGCGCCAGACGCATCGCGCCCGGTTCGGACTGGCTCGTCAAGATCGCGACCCTGGGCTACGCCATGCCGGGCACCATCCTGGCCGTGGGCATCTTCATCCCCGCGGCCTGGTTCGACAACGCCATGCTCGACATGATTTCGGCCGCCACGGGCATCGCCTTGAGCCCGTTCATCCAGGGCTCCCTCGGCCTGCTCGTGGCCGCGTATGCCGTCCGTTTCCTGGCCGCCGGGTTCGGGTCCGTGGACAGCGCCATGCAGCGCATCACGCCCTCCATCACCGACGCGGCCAGGACCATGGGCTGCCGCGGCGCGGCCCTGCTGCGGCGCGTGTACCTGCCCATGACCCGCACCGGACTGCTCACGGCCGCCATTCTGGTGCTTGTCGACGTCATGAAGGAGCTGCCCGTCACCCTGATGATGCGCCCCTTCGGCTGGGACACCCTGGCCGTGAAAATCTACGAATTCACCTCCGAGGGCGAGTGGCGGCTGGCGGCGGCGCCCGCCCTGGCCCTCGTCGCCGCCGGCCTTCTGCCCATCATGCTCCTCACCCGCAAAACCGAGACACGGAAGCAGTCATGAACCCATTCCTGCAGGTCGACAGACTGACCAAACACTACGGCGCCCACCGCGTGGCCGACGGCATCTCCTTCCAACTCGAAAAGGGCGAGATCGGCTGTCTGCTGGGGCCCAGCGGCTGCGGCAAGACCACGCTGCTGCGCAGCATCGCGGGGTTCGAGAACATCGAATCCGGCAGCATCGTCCTTGACGGTGAGATCGTCTCCGGCCCGCGCTTCGTGCCGGCTGAAGAGCGCCGCATCGGCATGGTTTTCCAGGATTACGCCCTCTTCCCGCACCTGACCGTGGCCGGCAACGTCGGCTTCGGGCTGTCCGGCATGGAAAAAGGCAGGCGGCAGGCCATCGTGCGCACGATGCTCGATACCGTGGGGCTGGCCGACTCCGGCCACAAGTACCCCTACGAGCTCTCCGGCGGACAGCAGCAGCGCGTGGCCCTGGCCCGCGCCCTGGCCCCGGAGCCGCGCCTGCTCCTCATGGACGAGCCCTTCTCCAATCTCGACGTCTCCCTGCGGGAATCCCTGTCCAGGGAGATCCGCTCCATCCTGAAGCAGCGAGGCATCACGGCCCTGCTGGTCACGCACAACCAGCACGAGGCTTACGCCATGGCGGACAGGATCGGCGTCATCTCCTGCGGGACCATGCACCAGTGGGGCACGCCCCACGAGGTCTACCACCGCCCGGCCACGGTCACGGTGGCCGGGTTCGTCGGGGAAGGCACGTTCATCGGTGGCAGGGTCGGCGGCGGAAGGCTGCACTGCGGGCTCGGGGAATTCCGGGTGCGTGCCGAAGCGGATGCGGCAGGGGTTCAGGTGCTGGTACGCCCCGAGGATGTGGTGCACGACGACGCGAGCCCCTTCAAGGCCGAGATCACCTCCCGGACCTTCCGCGGGTCGAGCATCCTCTACTCCCTGCGCCTGGATACCGGGGACACGGTCCTGGCCCAGGTGCCCAGCCACCACGACCACGCCGTCGGCGAAAGACTCGGCATCCGCGCCGACCTCGAAGACGTGATCGTCTTCCCGGCCACGGCCGAACCCGAAGCCTGCTCGTTCCCGGGAGACTGACACCCCACCGCAGGGGAAACAGGCTTCACAAGCATCCGTTCAGGCTCTTCCCTCTGGAGCGTCACCCAAAACCAACCGCCTCTGGCACAAACCTTACTCGTCCGGACATACCAGGTCGGTGCTCAGGCGCTCCCCAGTATGTCGAACGAATCCTGATCTTGGCTAACCCCTGTTCGAGTCATGGTGAGGGCACCAGATTCAAAAAAGGTTCCGCGAGTTACCTGCTCGCCGGAACCTTTTTTTCCCGCTCCACCCGGGTCGCGACCCCTCTTTGCCGACGCTTCCACAGCTGGAAGATTCGACGACGCGATTGCATTTGTCTACACAAATGACTACACTTGTAACATGAAAATTTCGGGATTCGATTGGGACAGCGGCAACTGGCCGAAATGTGGCAAGCACGGAGTCTCCCGCGAAGAGATCGAGCAGGTGCTGCTTGGCGAGCCGGCCGTGATGCCCGACACGTGTCCCGACGA
>JANJWV010000223.1 GCA_024709365.1 Desulfomicrobium sp.
GCATCCTGGCCGGCCTGGGCCCCATGAGCATGCAGGGCTATCTGGCCAGCCGACCCGTGCCAGCCGATGAATGCGAAAAGCTCCTGGCCCGCGGCGCGCTGCTGCCGGCCCTGGACTCCTGAACCTCCCCGCGGCCGCATCCGCCGCACAACGAAAAGGGCCCCTCCGGAGACGCCGACGCGTTTCCGGAGGGGCCCTTTTTCCGTACGACCGCTTTTATATCCTGAACTTCCCGACCATGGCGTTGAGGTCTCGAGCCAGTCCGCTCAGGCTCTCGGAGCTTTGCTGCACGGCTTCGGCCGAGGAGGCGATGTCGCCCGAGGCCGCGTTGACGGCGGCCACCTCCCTGGCAATGTCGCGGGTCACGGTGTCGGCCTGGGACACGTTCTCGTTGACCTCCTGCACGCCCTGGGCGGCCTGGCCGACGTTGTCGGCGATGTCGCGGGTGGTGACGGACTGTTCCTCCACGGCCGCGGCGATGCTGCCGACGATGGAGTCGACCTCGTCGATGACCCGGGTGACCTGCTGGATCTCCGAGACCGTCACGCCCGTGGCGCCCTGGATGCCCTGGATCTTGTCCCTGATCTCCTCCGTGGCCTTGGCCGTCTGCTGGGCCAGTTCCTTGATCTCGTTGGCCACCACGGCGAAGCCGCGGCCGGCCTCGCCTGCCCTGGCCGCCTCGATGGTCGCGTTCAGGGCCAGGAGGTTGGTCTGGGAGGAGATGGCCGTGATGGCCTCGGTGACCTTGCCGATCTCCTGGGCGGCAGCGCCCAGTTCGTTGACGCGGCGCGAGGCCTCGCCGGCCTTGCCCACGGCGTGCCCGGTGATCTCCTTGGCCTTGGAGGCGTTCTGGGAGATCTCGGAAATGGTCGCGGTCATTTCCTCGGAGGCCGAGGCCACGGTGGAGATGTTGGTCGAGAACTCCTCCATGGCCGAGGCCACGGAGTTCATGTTGGAGCTCATCTGCTCGGTGGCGGCGGCCACGGTGGTGGACTTGGAGGTCATGTCGCCCGAGGCCCGGCGCAGCTGCGTGGCCAGGCCGAGCAGGCCTTGGGACGCCTGGTTCAGCTGGTTCGAATTGCCGACCACCTCGCGGATGATGCCGTGGACCTGCTCGACGAAGGTGTTGAACCACTCGGCCAGCTCCTGGGTCTCGGTGCCGGAGGTGTCCTTGAGACGCGCCGTGAGGTCGCCCTCGCCCTCGGCGATGTCCCTCAGCATCCCGATCATGCGCTTCAGCGGGGTGATGATGGAGCGGATCAGGAAGACCGTCAGGGGCAGGATGAGGAAGGCGAAGCCCGCGCCGATGAAGGACAGGGCGATGGTCAGGGAGCGCGAGGCCGCGGCCTCCAGGTCGGCGGCCACCGCGGCCTGGGCCTCGGCGATGTTGTCGATGTACACGCCCGTGCCGATCCACAAGTCCGTGCCGGGGATCATGATGGAGTAGCTGAGCTTGGGCTGGTCGCCCTTGCCCGGCTTGGCGAAGACGTACTCGACGAAGCCGCCCCCGGCCTGGGCCTGCTTCTGCAGCTCCTGGACGAAAAGGATGCCGCCCACGTCCTTGAGGCCTCCGAGGTCCTTGCCTTCGGACTCGGGCTTGGTCGGCAGCACCCGGCAAATGGTGCCCTGGTAGACGAAGAAGTAGCCCGATTTGTCGGCTTCGAAGCGGATGTCGCCGATGAGCTTCTTGATGATGCCGATGCGCTCGTCGTTGTCGCCCACGCCCTGGATGGCCGCGCCGATGCTCGTGGCCATGTTCTTTGTTGCGACCATGATCTTGTCGCGGGCGTCCTCGTTCATGATGCGGCCCACGGTGGCGATCATGTCCGTCTTGGTGCCGCGCGCCTGGTAGACGAAGAAGGTCACCACGGCGCCCATGAAGAGCAGCATGATGCCGGTCAGAAACAGCAGCCGGTTGCGGATTCCGAAGCGAATGCCCATGTCGTGCCTCCTGATGGATGGTGCGTGGTTGTTCATGTCCGTCTCAGAGTCCGGGGCGACCGCAGGAGACCGGGTCTGTCGGACAGCGCCCCGGCCCCTGTCAGGACTTTCAGGACACTGCCGTCAGCCGCCGGGATTCGGAGCGGAGCTTGTCGGACAATATATCCGATCGGGCGACAAATATAAGAAGATGTATGACATGTCGGTGTTGCCGGCGTGCGGTGCCGGAAAAAGGGGGGATGCGGCGTGTCAGGGCGTATCGCTCTGGGTGCTTTTGCGCCCGTACATGGACAGGTCTGCCAGGCGCAGGAGCGTGGCCATGTCCTGGGGCGACTCCGGGTCGAAGGCCACGCAGCCGTGCGTGATGCCCATGGCGTAGGGCAGCCGCCTTTCGCGGTTGATGTCCCGGATGCGTTCGTCGACCTGGCTCCAGATGCGGCTCGCCTCGGCCTGGCCGCAGCCGGGGAAGACGACGACGAACTCGTCGCCTCCGACGCGGTAGATTTCGTCGGTGGATCGGATCAAGGCGCGCAGGACGGCCACGACCTCCTTGAGATAGGTGTCGCCGTGGAGATGGCCGTAGGTGTCGTTGACATGCTTGAGCTTGTCCACGTCCACGAAGCAGAGCATGAATCGCTCCCCGCGCTCCGTGGCCGAGGCGATCGTGCGCGGCATCTCCGTCTCGAAGGCCGTGCGGGTGAAGGCGCCGGTCAGCGGGTCGATGCGCAGCGTCCGTTCCAGGAGGCGCCGCTTGCGTCGCTGCCAGCCGTAGAAACAGAGGAACGCCATCAGGAGCAGGAGGATGATGATCATGAGGATCGCGATGGTCCAGACGGCTCTGGTGTAACGGGCCGAGTCCGCGTCGTCGTTGATGAGGACGGCGTCTTTGGGCAGGGGGCGGCGGTCCAGGCCGAAGCGGCGCATGACCCCGGCGTCGAAGGTGAGGCTGTTGGGGCTCTCGACGATGACGGGGAGGTCGCGGGCGCTCCTGCCGGACAGGATTTCCCGAGTCAGGGAGCCGGCCGACAGCCCCTGGTGGTACCCGCTGGTCACGACGCCGCCCACGGTGCCCGCGCCGAGGTAGAAGTCCCAGAAGGAGAAGACCGGCACGGGGCTGGCCTGGACGATTTTCGCGCAGCTTTCATCGTAGGTGAAGGTGTTGCCGTCCTTGTCCCGGTTCATGCTCATAAGCAGGATGATCGCGTCGGGGGGCAGGGACGACAGCCGCTCCAGCAGGCGGGTCATGGACATGTTCTGGAGCATCTCCACCTGCAGGCGCCCGGGCAGCTGGGGACGCACTTCCTCGAAGCGCATCAGGTTGCCCAGGCCCGTGGGCGTGGCGTCGTTGACGACGACGAGGCGCCGGGCGCCCGGCACCAGATCCGCCGCGGCCTTCACGGTGCCGAGGATGTCGTAGGATTCGAGCACCCCGGTGATGTTTTCGGCGGCCATGGCCGACGGGTTTTCGAGGTAGTTGACCCCGCAGAAGACGATGGGGACGTCCGGGAAAAGGGTCTTGCGGTACTGGCGGGCGAAGTTGAAGGCGTTGTCGTCGGAGGTCACGATCGCCGAAAATTTCGTGAAGCGGTACTTTTCGCGCAGCAGGAGGTAGTTCAGATAGGTGAATTCGGCTTCGGGATGCCGCTTGGTGTCCATGTACTCGACGTGCAGTTCCGTGCCGCCGGGAAAATTCGCCAGGCTTTCCGTGACGCCGCGCAGGATGTCGTCGGTCCAGCTGAAACCCGCGTTGTAGGAATGGAGAACCAGAATGTCCCGTCGCGCGTCGTGGCCGTCGTTGAAGAAGCGGGTCTCGTCGGGGAACTGGATCGGGGACAGGCCGAACCGCTGCATCTCCCGCACGTCGATTTCAAGGCCCACGATTTTGTCCGTGACCACGGGCATGCTCGACGGGTCTTTCCCCGCCAGGATGCCCGCCGCCAGGAGGCCGGCGGTGCGGCCCTGCTCGTACCCGCTCGTCAGGTAGCCGCCCAGAAGCCCGTGGCCCATGAGGAAGTTCCAGGCCCCGAAGACCGGCGTCGGGCTGGCCTTGGAGATGGCGGCCATGGCTTCGCCGGGTTCGTAGAGGTTGCCCTCCCGGTCGCTGAAATAGAGCAGGAAAAGCAGGCCCGTTTCCGGCCCCAGGGCGGAGACCTCGCGCGCCAGCTGCGGCAGAGGCAGGTCGTCCAGAACCCTGAGGGCGAGGTCTGCGGGGAAGACGCTGCGCAGGTCCGCGAGGATGGCCTGCCCCGTGTCTGTGCGGTCCGCCACCACGGCCACCTCGCGCAGGTTGGGCTGCAGGGTGCGCATGAGACGGATGGTCGACGGCAGGTCCACGTACTCGCTGACCCCGGTCATCCAGCTGGGAAGGGCAGGCAGGGGGGTGGTGTTGACGCCGCAGAAGACCGTCGGGACGCCCCCGAACATTTCCTCCCCCCGCTCCAGCATGAGCATGAAGGCCGTCTCGTCCAGGGTCACGATGAGGTTCGGGCGCATGAAGCCGTATTTGCGCCTCAGGCAGTCCGGCAGGCTGTCGACATAGGCCCGGTCGGGGTTGCGCTTGGTGTCCAGGTGCTCGACTCGGATGACGAGTTCCGGGTCGAACTGGTGCAGGCTCGTCTCCAGGGCGTGCAGGATGTCGTCGGACCACTTGTAGCCCGGGTGGTAGGAGTTGAGGACGAGCACCTGACCGGCGCCCTGTGCCTGCAGAGGGCACAGGGCGAGGAAAACGACCGCCGCGACGGACAGAAGCGCACCCCGGTAGGCGTTGCGGACGGCCCGTCCGGCATCAGCCAAGGATGGTCTCTCCCTGCAGTACGCTGCCGGCGGCGACGACCGCCTGGACCGGCCCCCTGTTGATGACGCGCACGTCACCGACGCAGCGCACGCCCTCTTCGAAACGCACGTCGCCTTCGACCTTCAGGCTCGCGCAATCCAGCAGGGACGGCGGGTTTTGGGGGAAGCGCGCAAGGAACGCGTCGATCTTCTTGAAGAACTTCCCATCCAGGGAGACTTCCGGCATGTCGCCCTCGCGCAGCGGGTTGGGCACGATGGTGTCGCGTTCCGTGCGGATGAAGCAGTCGGACATGACCAGCAGCAGGTCGTTGGTGGTCTTGACCGGGGCGAAGCGCTTGCGGGGCACGATGACGGCCTGGGCGTTCAGGAAGTTGGTGATGGCCGAGCCCATGGCCGTCTCCAGCTGGAAGACCTTGGGGGAGTCCGGGTCGCGCGGGTCCAGGGTCTTGGGATTGATGATGAGGTCGAGCGGCATCATGCGGTGGGAGACGAAGACCGACTGCAGCACGCGCAGGTCGACCCAGATGGAATTGGTGTTGAAGAATCGGTACTTGCCGATGTCGCCGAAGGAGTCCATCTCCTGGTCCGGGCACTGGGCCACCTCGCGCAGGGCCAGCTGCTTGTTCTTCTTCAGACGGCACAGGTGCCCGCCCTTCTTGTCCTGCTCCGTGCGCCTGGCCACCTCCATGAGGAAGGGCAGCTTGTGGTGGACCATGTAGCCCAGCAGGCGGCGGTTCATGATGGCCCCGAGGTTGTCGGAGTTGGAGATGAAGGCGTAGTTGTAGCCCTTGTCCAGCAGAGCGTCGAGGATGCCCGAGGTGATCATGGCCGTGTAGATGTCGCCGTGGCCGGGGGGGTTCCACTCCAGCTCGGGGTTCTGGGGCCAGGAGGCCGGGGTGTGGTCCCTGGCCATGATCTTTGGGTAGCGGTGCTGGAGAAAGGCCAGGTCGATGCCCGTGGTGCCGTTGTTGAAGTTCCCGACCTTGAGCATGGTGTCCATGTGGGTCTTGAAGCTGTTCATGAAGATCTGCGGGAACTCCACGCCGTAGTGGGCGCGCACGGTCTTGGCCTGCAGGAGGATGAGATCCAGGAAGCTCAGGCCGTCCTTGACCGGGATGAGGGACTTGGCCGACTCCAGGCCCATGCTCGTGCCCAGGCCGCCGTTGAGCTTGATGACCGCGGTCTGGTCCAGGGCCTTCTCGCCGACGTCCTTGAACTGGTCCATGGCGTCGTAGTCGGCCAGTTCGACGTCCTCCACCGGCAGGATGTCGCGGTCCGAGAGCTTGCCCTGGGCGCCGTAGAGGAACTGGTTGAAGTAGCACTTGAAGGTGTTGATGACGATGGGCGGCAATCCCTGCTGCTCCATCTTCAGGGCGAAGGGACGGAAGAGGGTGGAGAGCTTGGGGTCGTCGACGCTGACGCAGCTTATATCCTTTGCCATGGTGGTTCCTTGGTGATTGAGGTTTTTCGTGCGCAGGCCGGGGCCGATGCGCGTGCATCCCGAACGTGGTCGCGGATGACTGTCAGGAATAGTTCAACAATGTCGGTTCGTCCATATGGCCGAAGGACAATCGTGGAACATTTTTCTTCGTTTGTGCAAAAAAAGTGTCCCTGACGGGCGCCGGGTTTCCGGCGTCAGGGATGGGCGGGAAGGCTGACGGTCAGGATGGCTTGCCCCTCCGCGCGGGTCAGCAGCAGATGGCCGCCGATGCGCTCCACCAGGCGGGAGCACATGGCCAAGTTCACCTCCTCGTCCTCGAAGGGCATGAAGAGGCGGTATTCGTCCACGGCCGCGTCCCCGACGGGGCTCATGGTCAGCGTCACGTGGACCAGACCGCCGGCCGTGGAGGCCGTGATGCGGATGGAGCCCGACTCGGCCACGACGTCGGCGCCATGCCCGATGAGGTAGATGAAGATGCGGTGCAGGAATTCCTGGTCCGCCAGGACGGCAGGCAGGTCGTCGTCGATTTCGTTTCGGCAGGCGATGGACTTGTGCTCCAGACGGATGGACAGCAGGCGCATGACGAAATCGAGGGTGGCGGGCACGGAGCAGCGCGTCAGGGCCACGGCCAGGGGTTCGAGGTAGGCGTTCACGCGCTGCACCAGGCGTTCGAGACGGTTGCACTCGTCCATGATGACCCCGGTCTCGCGGGCATCGGGGTACCTGGCCCGCAGCTGGCGGGCGAAGCCGCCCAGGGAGACGAGGGGGTTGCGGATTTCGTGGGCCACCTCTTCGGTCATGCTGCGCAGCATGTTCAGGCGCTCGTTCTGGATCAGCACCTTGTCCATGTAGGCGTTGCGGGTCACGTCCTGGATCATGCCCTCCAGGCGGTCCGGGGCGCCGTCCGCGCGGCGCGGGCTCGTGATGGACTGGATCCGCAGGTCGATCTCGTAGCCCTTCTTGTGCAGAAAGCGGAAATCCAGCCGGAACTCCGAGGCGCCGGCCTTGAAACCGTTCTTCAGGGCGGAGGTGAATTTCCTGCGGTCCGCGGCGGCGATGCGCTTCAGGAATGCCCAGGGCTCCTGTTGTATCTCCTCGGGCGTGTAGCCGAGGATGTCCAGGGTGGCCCGGTTCAAAAACTCGAATTCCCGGTTGCGGTTGATGCTGAAGACGATGACCGGCAAATTCTGGACGAGGCGGAAGAGGTGTTCCTGGCTGTCCTGCACCCGTTGCGTGAGGCGCGCCTGGGCCAGGCAGTTGCGCACGGCGTTGAGGAAGACGTCCATGCTGGGGATGGGCTTGGTGACGTAGTCCCAGGCGCCGGCCTTGAAGGCTTCGATGGCCGCGTCGATGTGCGTCCGGCCCGAGACGATGATGACGGGCACGGCCGGGCGGATCCTCTTCATGGCCGAGAGCAGTTCGAGGCCGTCGACGCCCGGGATGCCGAGGTCCAGCATGGTTTACGCGAGGGGACGGTCAAGTCCCGCATCGCACGTGCAAGACAGGCTCTGCTGGAAGTCTGCAAGGGCAGGCTCTAAGGCCATCATTTGGAGATTTCGGCAAATCCGAGAGCAACGATCATGAACAAGCACTGCAAAAAAAGTGAGAATCTGTCCGCCTACCTCGACGATGAGCTGGACGAGAAGACCCGCCTGAAATTCGAG
>JANJWV010000002.1 GCA_024709365.1 Desulfomicrobium sp.
ACCCTGCGCCACTCCTTCGCCACGCACCTGCTCGAGGGCGGGGCCGACCTGCGCACCGTGCAGATCCTGCTGGGGCACAGCGACATCATGGCCACGGAAATCTACACCCACGTGCAGTCGGCGCGCATGATCGCCCTGCACCGCAAATTCCACCCACGGGCCTGAGATGAGTCACCCGACAACGGTCATCACCTGCCACGCCAACGCCGACTTCGACGCCCTGGCCGCCATGATCGCCGTGAGCAAACTCTACCCCGGCGCGGCCCTGGTCTTTCCGGGCACGCAGGAGAGTTCCCTCAAGGATTACTTCATCCAGAGCGCCATGTACCTCTTCAATTTCACGACGCTCAAGGACATCGACCCGGCCCTGGTCCGCGTGCTCGTCGTCGTGGACACCCGCCAGCGCTCGCGCCTGACCCACGTGGAACCCCTCTTCGCCGTGCCGGGCCTGGAGATCCATATTTATGACCATCACCCGCCCGGCGACGACGCCCTGACCGGAACCGTGGATGTGTACCTGCCCTGGGGCGCGACCACGTCCATCATCGTCGACATGCTGCGGGGCAAGGGCCTGACCGTGGACGCCGACGAGGCCACCATCCTGGGCCTCGGGATCTTCGAGGACACGGGCGGCTTCACCTTCAAGTCCACCACGGAGCACGACTTCGAGGCCGCGGCCTGGCTGCGGACCATGGGCATGGATCTCGACGTCATCCGCGACATCATGAGCCGCGAGCTGTCCACGGAACAGGTGGCCATCCTCTCCGAGCTCATCGAATCGGCCGCGACCCACACCATAAACGGCGTGGACATCGTACTGACCGAGGTCTCCCTGGAGTCCTACGTCGGCGACTTCGCCCTGCTGACCCACAAGCTCATGGACATGGAGAACATCCGCGTCCTCTTCGCCATCGGCCGCATGGGCGATCGCATCCAGCTCGTGGCCCGCAGCAAGGCCCCGGAGGTGGACGTGGGCCTGGTCTGCGCCTCCTTCGGCGGCGGCGGGCACGCCTACGCGGCATCGGCCTCCATCAAGGATCGCACAATATCTCAAGTAAGGGATGAGCTTTTCGCCCTGCTCTACTCCCACATCAACCCGCAGCTCGTGGTCAGGGACTTCATGTCCTCGCCCGTGGTGCGCATCGAGGCCGCGCAGACCGTGGCCCAGGCCGCGGAGGTCATGACCCGCTACGGTCTCAAGGCCCTGCCCGTGGTCGAGTACGGGGACCAGGTCTGCGGCATCATCGAGGGCAGCCTGGCGGAGAAGGCCGTGGGGCACGGGCTGGGCTCCGAGCGCGTCACCGAGTACATGCTCGAGGATTTCCAGGCCGTGTCCGAGGATCAGGACCTCTACCAGGTCATGGAGATCATCCTCGGCCGCCGCCAGCGTCTGGTGCCGGTCCTGCGCGAGCAGGCCATGGTCGGGGTCATCACGCGCACGGACCTCATCAATCTCATGGTCCAGGAGCCGGCGCGCATCCCCGAGTCCCTGCTTTCGGACAAGCGCCAGGAGAAGAACATCCGCCACGTGCTGTCCGAGCGGTTGCCGCGCGCCACCGTCGCGCTGCTGCAGTTGGCCGGTCAGGCGGCGCAGGACATGGGCGTCGAGGTCTACGCCGTGGGCGGCTTCGTGCGCGACATGCTGCTGGGCATCCCCAACGACGACATCGACCTGGTGGTGGAGGGCGACGGCGTGGCCTTCGCCCATGCCCTGGGCGAGCGGCTCCAGGCCCGGGTGCGGCCGCACCTCAAGTTCCGCACGGCCGTGCTCATCCTGCCTTCGGGACAGAAGATAGACGTGGCCACGGCCCGCCTGGAGTACTACGAGTACCCGGCCGCCCTGCCCATCGTCGAGCTCTCGTCCCTGAAGATGGACCTTTACCGCCGCGACTTCTCCATCAACACCCTGGCCGTGCACCTCTGCCCGCCGACCTTCGGCCGCCTGGTGGACTTCTTCGGCGGTCAGCAGGACATCAAGGACGGCATCATCCGCGTCCTGCACTCCCTGTCCTTCGTCGAGGACCCGACGCGCATCATCCGCGCCATCCGCTTCGAGCAGCGCTTCCAGTTCAAGATCGGCAGCCAGACCGAGAGGCTCATCAAGAATGCCGTGCGCCTGAACATCTTCCAGCGGCTCTCGGGGGCGCGCATCCGCCACGAGCTGCGTCTCCTGGCCGAGGACAGCGCGCCCGTGGACGCATTGGTTCGCATGCGCGATCTGGGCCTCCTGCAGGAGATCAGCCCCCTGCTCCACTTCCCGCAGACCAAGGAAGCCCTGCTGGAGGAGATCGAGAAGGTCATCACCTGGTACAAGCTCCTGTTTCGCCGCGAGGCCCCGGACATCTGGATCGTCTACTTTCTGGGGCTGGTCTCGGGCTTCGACGCCCACCAGGTCCTGGCCCTGACGGCGCGTCTGCAGTTCCCGCCCAGGCGCGTGGAA
Organism: Desulfomicrobium sp.; assembly: GCA_024709365.1. GTDB lineage: Bacteria > Desulfobacterota > Desulfovibrionia > Desulfovibrionales > Desulfomicrobiaceae > Desulfomicrobium. The sequence goes on from JANJWV010000002.1 coordinate 2,441, forward strand.
TTGGTCGAGTCCACGCGGAAGCAGCTGCGCTTCACGGCCATGCAGCTGGCCCAGTGGGCCAGGAACAACGGGCGGCCGGCGGACCTTTACGATATCCTCTCCCCGCTCTCCCTGGAGGGGATGCTCTACACCATGGCCCGGCAGCGCAAGGAAGAGCTGCGCAAGGCCGTGTCCCAGTACCTGACCCACCTGCAGGACGTGCAGATCGCCGTCTCGGGCCGCGACATCGCCGCCCTGGGCCTGCCGCCCGGCCCCCACTATTCCGCCATCCTGCGCGCCGTGAAGCGGGCGGTGCTCAACGCCGAGGTCGCGACGCGCGAGGAGCAGCTGGCCCTGGCGCGGCGCCTGGCCAATTCCCTGGCCGGGGAAGCGCGCGACGCCGCAGCACTTTCTTGACCGGAGGGTGGCAATTCTTTAACAATTTTTTGTCGTTTTGGTCCGTGGGACTCTTTTAACGGAAATCATCAACCTGGTTTGGAGGACGTATGCGCACTCGGATCGCTCTTGCTTTGCTGGCTCTTTTCCTGATGGCCGGTAACGCCCTGGCCAAGGATGTCGTCTTCGCGGTGGACGCGACCTATCCGCCCATGGAAATGGTCGACGCCAACAAGAACATCGTCGGCTTCGGTCCCGAAATCGTGGCCGCCATCGGCAAGGCCGCCGGCTTCAACCCCATCCTGAAGAACACCGCCTGGGACGGCATCTTCGCGGGTCTGGCCTCCGGCAAGTACGACGCCATCGCCTCCTCGGTGTCCATCACCGACGAACGCAAGCAGACCATGGACTTCACGGACCCCTACTTCGAAGTGAAGCAGGGCGTCGTGACCGCCAAGGACGCCGGCATCAAGACCGTGGCCGACCTGAAGGGCAAGACCATCGCCTCCCAGATGGGCACCACCGGCTACTTCGTGTGCAAGAAGATCGAAGGCGCCACCGCCAAGTCCTATGACGAGATCGGGCTGGCCGTGGAAGACCTCTACAACGGCCGCCTGGACGCCGTCATCGCCGACGACTCCGTGGCCTCCAACTACGCCCTGCAGCACGAGCAGTACTCCCAGAAGCTGACCCTGGCCTTCCTCATCGCCCCCGAGAAGCCCGAATACCTGGGCTTTGCCGTGAACAAGGGCAACAAGGAAATCGCCGACCTGATCAACAAGGGTCTGGCCGCCATCAAGGCCAATGGCGAGTACGACAAGATCTACGCCAAGTGGTTCGGATCCAAATAGCATGAACCAGGGCGAACCGGGGGAAATCCCCGGTTCGCCTTTTTTTCACCCGATCCCGACAAGGCCTGTCATGAACCAACATTTCCACAAGAAAGCCGTCAAGATCGACATCGGCGACGGCGCCGCCATTCCCGTCAGGAAGGACGCAGGGCTGTTCACGGCCTGGTGGATGACCTTCTTCGGCGCCATCGCCGTCATCGTCTACCTCTGCGTGACCCAGCCGGAACCCTACTGGCGGGTGCTCAAATTTCTGCCCGACGGCGTGTACGTGACCTTCCAGGTCACCGTCCTGTCCATCCTCCTGTCCCTGGTCCTGGGGCTCATCACCGGACTGGGACGGCTGTCCCGCAACAGGATCATCAACCTGATCGCGTCCACCTACGTCGAGATCATCCGCGGCATCCCGCTCCTGGTGCAGCTCTTCTACATCTACTACGCCCTGGGCCGCCTGGAGTTTTTCAAGGACCTGCCGCCCATGGCAGCGGCCGTCGCCGCCATGGGCATCTGCTACGGGGCCTACATGGGCGAGGTCTTCCGCGCAGGCATCGACTCCATCGACAAGGGGCAGTCCGAGGCGTCGCGCTCCCTGGGCTTCAACCGCGCCCAGACCATGATGTACGTCATCCTGCCCCAGGCCTGGCGGACCATCCTGCCGCCCGTGGGCAACGAGTTCATCGCCCTGCTGAAAGACAGCTCCCTGGTGTCCGTGCTGGCCGTGGCCGACCTCATGCGGCGCGGGCGCGAGTTCGCCAGCGAATCCTTCCTGTACTTCGAGGCCTACACCATGGTGGCCCTGGTCTACCTGGTCATCACGCTCTTCCTGTCCAAGGGCGTCAGCAAAATGGAGCAGAGGTTGAACTATTATGAACGGGATTAGGCCCATCATCGACATCAAGAACGTCTACAAGTTCTTCGGCCAGCTGCAGGCGCTGAACGACGTCAGCCTGTCCATCAATCCGGGCGAGAAGGTCGTCATCATCGGCCCCAGCGGCTCGGGCAAGTCCACCCTGCTGCGTTCCATCAACCGCCTGGAGACCATCGACAGCGGCAGCATCGTCGTCGACGGCAAGGACATCAACGGCTCGGGCAGCGACATCAACCTGATCCGCCAGGAACTGGGCATGGTCTTCCAGAGCTTCAACCTCTTCCCGCACAAGACGGTCATGGGCAACCTGACCATGGCGCCCATGAAGCTCAAGAAGGTGCCGGAACTGGAAGCCAAGAAGCGGGCCCTGGCCCTGCTGGACAAGGTCGGCATCAAGGACAAGGCCGAAGTCTACCCGTCCATGCTCTCGGGCGGGCAGCAGCAGCGCGTGGCCATCGCCCGCGCCCTGGCCATGAACCCCAAGATCATGCTCTTCGACGAGCCCACTTCGGCCCTGGACCCCGAGATGATCGGCGAGGTCCTGGACGTCATGGTCACCCTGGCGCGCGAAGGTATGACCATGGTCGTGGTCACCCACGAGATGGGCTTCGCCCGCGAGGTCGCCAGCCGGGTGGTGTTCATGGACGGCGGCGAGCTCATCGAGTCGCGCCCGGCGGCGGAGTTCTTCGCCAACCCGCAGCATCCGCGCACGCGCGCCTTCCTGGACAGCATGCTGTAGGAGCCGGTGCCCAGCGTGGGCGTAAGGCGTGAGGGGCAGAGCAGCGCTTCCCGGCTGACGCACACGGGCGACCCGGAGATTGCTGCACTGCGATGGTGCACGCCTCCCGGGTGCTGCATCGCCGCAGGGCGCGGCATCGGTCATGCAGGCGCACCGACGGGACGGCAGGCGGGCAGGCGCGCAATCCGTCCGTGCGCCGCGAGCGCATCAACGGCGCGGCTTTCGACCTCTTCCGACACTCCGTCCGACAACTCGCCGACAACGTGGCACGCCCCTTGCAGAGAGGTCATCGACGCAGCCTGCGCTGCGCTCGACTTCCACCCACTGCAAGAGGCCCGTCCATGAACCGTCGCAACTTCGTCAAAGCCCTCACGCTTTCGGCTTCCATCGCCGCGATCGGCCTGCCCGCCGGGGCGCACGCCGCCGACACCATCAAGGTCGGCATCCTGCATTCGCTGTCGG
>JANJWV010000007.1 GCA_024709365.1 Desulfomicrobium sp.
GGCCCTTGGCCTGCTTGGGGTCCTCGACCTGATCGCACAGGGCCACCTTGTAGCCCTTGTCCAGAAGCTGGCGCAGGTACTCGTCGATGGCGTGGTGGGGCATGCCGCACATGGGCACGGGGTTCTCGGCCCCGGGGTTGCGGCTGGTCAGGGCGATCTGCAGCTCGCGGGCCGCCACCTCGGCGTCCTCGAAGAAAAGCTCGAAGAAGTCGCCCATGCGGAAAAAGACGAGGGTGTCCGGGTGCTCCTCCTTGACCCGCAGGTACTGCTCCATCATCGGAGTCAGCTTGACCGTGCTCATGACGCTTCGTCGCTCAGCAGTTGGCGCAGGGTGATGGAGTGCCAGGACATGCACTTGGGACAGCAGAAGAAGATCTGGCCGCGCTTGAGGCCGCAGCGGCCGCAGACGAAGCGCTTGGCCTCGCGCGCCCGGCGCAGCAGGAAGTCGAGCTGCAGGGTGAAGACCTGCGTCATCCGCTGCTCGGGCAGGGACATGGTCAGAAGCTCAAGGCGCGAGGGCCAGAAGGCGGGGTTCAGCAGCAACGCCTTCTCCTGCCAGGTCTTGGCCTCCTCGACACGGCCGTGGGCGCGCAGCAGGCAGCCCGCGCTGTGCAGGGAGGACAGTTCCGGGGGGTGGCGGTCGATGACGGCCAGCAGGGCGTCCAGGGAGGAGGCAGGGAGGATCGCCCTGGCGGGCTCGGCCGGGTCTTCGTGATCGAGCAGGGGGTCCAGGAGCACGAAGCCCAGGTGCGGCCCCACGGCCCCGAGCCCCTGGTCGAGGTGCGTGATGACCTCGTCCCAGTCGTCACGGCGGATGCGGTGCATGATTCCTTCCAGCCACGCTTCCGGCGATGCGGGATATACGTCGCGCGCTTCGGCGATGAGGCCCGGGTCGGCGGGTTCGCGGGACGTGGCGGCGCGGACCAGGTAGTGGGCGGCCTGGGGGGCGTGCCCCATCTTCCGGTACTGCCGGCTGGCGGCCAGGAAGTCGCCGCCCTTGGAATGCAGCAGGGCCAGTTCCAGTTCGAGGGCGGGATGGTCGCCGCCGATCTCGCGGCACTGGCGCAGGGCCTCGTGGGCCCGGTCGAGAATGCCGGCGCGGGAATAGTCGCGGCCGAGCTCGAACCAGATCCGGGCCTGGTCCTCGCGCCCGAGGTCGGGGCGGGCCAGGAGGGAGCTGCGCATCTGGATGGCCCGGTCCAGCTCCCCGCGCATGCGGTAGAGGTTGCCCAGGGCCGAGCAGGTCTCCACGGCGCCGTGGTGGTTCTTCATGGCGCGCGACAGATCGTCGATGGCGGCCAGGGCGTCCTGGGCCGGGTTGGGCGGCACGGGGAGGAAGAGGTCCGTGTGGTCGTCGCGCAGTCCCAGCAGGGACTTGAGCCATTGCATGGTGTCTCCTAGGTCAGATGACGGGCGTACCACTGGCCGGCCCGGGCCAGCCCTTCGCGCACGCCGTAGGCCGGGTCGTAGCCGAGCAGGGCGCGGCTGCGGGAGATGTCCGCCAGGGAGTGGCGCACGTCCCCGGCGCGGAAGTCCCGGTACGAAGGCGCCATGCCGGCGCATCCGGGATTGAATTTCACGGCCTCGTCGCGGATCAGGGCGAAGAGTTCGTTCAGGGAGGTGCGCTGGCCGTAGGCCACGTTGAAGACCTTGCCCGGCACCTCCGGGTTGCTCGCGCATGCTGCCAGGATATTGGCCTGGACGCAATTGTCGATGAAGCAGAAGTCCCGGCTGGTCTCGCCGTCGCCGTTGATCCAGACCGTCTCCCCGCGCAGGAGCCCCGCGAACCACTTGGGGATGACGGCCGCGTAGGCGCCTTCCGGGTCCTGGCGTTTGCCGAAGACGTTGAAGTAGCGCAGGCCCGCGCTGTCCAGCCCGTAGGTGCGCAGAAAGACGTCGGCGTAGAGCTCGTTGACGTACTTGGTCACGGCGTAGGGGGACAGGGGCTTGCCGATGACGTCCTCGACCTTGGGCAGGCCCGGGTGGTCGCCGTAGGTGGAGCTGGAGGCGGCGTAGACGAAACGCCTGACCCCGCAGTCCCGCGCGGCCACGAGCATGTTCAGGAAGCCCGTTATGTTGTTCGCGTTGGTCAGCAGCGGGTCGGTGATGGAGCGGGGCACCGAGCCCAGGGCCGCCTGGTGCAGGACGAACTCCGCTCCAGTGCAGGCCTCCACGCAGGTCTGCAGGTCGCGGATGTCGCCCTCGATCATGCGGAAGCGCGCCCACTGTTGCGGCGCAACGCTGCCGCGGACCTCGTCGAGGTTGCGGCGGTGGCCCGTGGAGAAATTGTCGAGCCCCGTGACCTCCTGGTCGTGGGCCAGAAGGGTCTCCAGCAGGTTGGAGCCGATGAAACCGGCCACGCCCGTAACGAGCCAGCGGCGTCTTGTTTCAAGCAAAGTCTGCATCTGCGGTCTCCCGTTGCAGGAAAAAAATGCGTCCCGAAGGGTGGCCTTGGGGACGCACTGTGGCAGGTCTTGCGACGGAGAGATCAGTTCTGGATGTTCTCGGTCGATTCCGCCGTCGTGTACGGCTCTTCCACGGTCTTGGGGCGCAGGGCGGCGGCTTCGCGCTCCAGGGCTTCGACCTGCTTCTTCAGCTGGCGGGCCTGCTTGGACAGACGCACCCGCTCCAGGAAGAAGTACAGGGTGCACAGCAGGGAGCCGATGACGAAGGCCATGAGGATGACCAGATAGAAGGGTACGGCTTCGGTCGTGTAGTGGAGGCCGAAAACCTTGAGCTCCAGGGCCAGTTCCTGGACCAGAATGTCGTGGTTCTGGACGAAGAACAGCATGGAGAAGAAAAAGAGAGCCACCAGGCCCAACACTTTGAGATAACGCATCCGATGTACCTCTACCGTTGAAGGTTGTCGAAATATGGTTTCAGGCGCTCGTACGTCGAGCGCAGGTGCTCGGGGAGAACGCTCGTTTCGGACATGACGGCCATGAAGGAGTGGTCTCCGTTCCAGCGCGGGACGAGGTGCACGTGCAGGTGCTCCCTGATGCCGGCGCCGGCGGCCTCGCCGATGTTCACGCCGATGTTCATGCCGTGCGGCTTGAAGGCCTGCTGTAGGATAAAAGCGCACTTTTGTACATAGTCCATGACTTCATGGCTTTCTTCGGCGGTCAGCTCCGTGATGTTGCTGACATGCCTGTACGGCGTGACCATGAGGTGCCCGTTGGAGTACGGGAAGATGTTCATGATCACGAAACAGTGCTCGGCGCGGTGCAGGACGCAGCGCTTCTCGTCCTCGTCCGTGGTTGCGGGCAGGCAGAAGACGCAGGTGTCGGGCTTGGGGCCCAGGATGTAGTCGATGCGCCAGGGCGCGTGGATTGTCTTCATGGCTACAGGATCTGGCTGAGGAACTTCTGGGTGCGGGGATGTTCCGGGTTGGTGAAGAAGTGCTCGGGCGTGCCCGTCTCGACGATCTGGCCGTGGTCCATGAAGATGACGCGGTCGGCCACCTCGCGGGCGAAGCCCATCTCGTGGGTCACGACGACCATGGTCATGCCCTCGCGCGCCAGGGTGACCATGACGTCCAGAACCTCGCCGATCATCTCCGGGTCCAGGGCCGAGGTGGGCTCGTCGAAGAGGATGACCTTGGGCTGCAGGGCCAGGGC
>JANJWV010000020.1 GCA_024709365.1 Desulfomicrobium sp.
TCGCCCGCAACTCCGGACAAGTCGCCAAGGCCTCCGAAGGCCTGCTGCAGCTTGCGGGGAGCCTCAGGGAATATTCCGGCGTCATGACCCGCTCGGCCTCCGACGCCGCGTCGTCCACGGACGAGATGAGCGCCAGCATGAACACGGTGGCGGCGGCCATGGAAGAGTACGCGGTCAACATCGGCACCGTGGCATCCAGCTCCGAACAGATGAGCGCGACCATCTCCGAAATCGCCGTGAACACGGGCAGGGCCAAGGACATGACCGTGCAGGCCGTGACGGCGGCGGGCAAGGCCACGGCCCAGGTCAGCGAACTCGGCGCCGCGACGCGGGACATCGGCAAGATCACCGAGTCCATCACGGCCATCTCGTCCCAGACCAACCTCCTGGCCCTCAACGCGACCATCGAGGCGGCCCGGGCCGGCGAGGCGGGACGAGGCTTCGCCGTCGTGGCCAACGAGATCAAGGAACTCGCGCAGCAGACCGCCCGCGAGACCGAGGAAATCCGCAACAGCATCCAGGGCATCCAGCAGGCCACCAGCCAGACAGTGCGCGAGATCGAACAGATCACGGAGGTCATCGGCGACGTGGACGCCATCGTCGGCACCATCGCGGCAGCCGTGGAGGAGCAGTCCGTGACGACCAGGGACATCGCCGAAAACGTCGGACAGGCGTCCGTGGGCGTGCAGCAGGTGAACGAGAACGTGGCCCATACCGACACGGCGGTCCGCGAGATCGCCCGCGACGTGGGCAAGGTGCGGGAGGTGGCCGGCGACGTCGCCTCCACGGCCGCGGCCGTGCACGACAATGCCCGAAGCCTGTCCGGGCTGGCCGAGGAGCTCGACGTCATGGTCGGCAAGTTCAAGATCTAAGGCGCAAACACCTTGTCGCTTCAGGGCCGCCTCATCAGGGCGGCCCTTTTTTTGCCTTGTCCTCGCTCCCCTCTTCCCTTAGTTTCCCGAAAAACGGAACCTCATAACCATCGGAGCCCCTTGATGTCCGAAGCGCACGTGACCCTGACGCCCCTTGGCGGCCTGGGCGAAATAGGCATGAACTGCATGGCCCTGGAGACCGAGCAGAGCATGATCCTGATCGACTGCGGACTCATGTTCCCGGACGTCATCCTCTACGGCGTGGACGTGGTCATCCCGCGCATGGACTTCATCGTCAGCCGCCGCCACAAGCTGAAGGGGATCATCCTGACCCACGGCCACGAGGACCACATCGGCGCCCTGGCCTGGATCGCCCCCTACCTGCACGACACCCCGCTCTACGGCTCCGAGTTCACCCTGCGCCTGGCCCTCAAACGCCTGCAGGAGCGAAACCTCGAGTCGCACGTCGCGCTGCGGCCGGTGAAGCCGAGGGAACGCCTGGATCTGGGCGAATTCGCCGTGACGTTCATTCCGGTCTGCCACAGCATCATCGAAGGATACGGCCTGGGCATCGAGACCCCGGTCGGCCGCATCGTGCACACCGGCGACTTCAAGATCGACCGCAACCCCCTGGATGGCCACGCCACGGACCTCGAAGCCTTCGCCGACTTTTCCCGCGACGGCGTGACGCTCCTGCTCTCGGACTCGACCAACGTCGAACGCGAAGGGTTCTCCCTGACGGAACGGGAGATCCAGGCCCGGCTTGACGAGGTCTTCACCGGAGCCGAGGGGCGCATCCTGGTCACCCTCTTCGCCACGCACATCCAGCGCATGCAGGAGATCTTCGATCTGGCCGCCAAGCACGGCCGCAAGGTCGCCTTCACGGGCCGCAGCCTCGTGGCCAACATCGAGGCGGCCAGGGAGCTGGGGCACCTGCGCTTCAACCGCGAGAACTCCTGCGAAATGGAGGAGCTGGCCTACCTCGACGACGACCGCATCGTCATCCTGCTGACCGGGTCCCAGGGCGAACCCCTCTCGGCCCTGAGCCGCGTGGCCCGCAGCGAGCACCGCCAGATCAACATCCACAAGGGCGACACGGTCATCATGTCCTCGCGTTTCATCCCCGGCAACACCAGGGCCATCACGCGGGTCATCAACGACCTCTACCGCCAGGGCGCCACCGTCCTGTACGAAAAGGTGCAGGCCATCCACGCCTCGGGGCACGCCCACCAGGAAGAGCTGGGGATCATGCTCGAAACGGTCCGCCCCAAATTCTTCGTGCCCGTCCACGGCGAGTACCGCCACCTCTTCAAGCACGCCGAACTGGCCGTGTCCCGCGGCGTGGCCCCCGAACGGGCCATCATCCTCGAGAACGGCCAGCCCGTGACCCTCTTCCCCTCGGGCATCCGCATGGAGGAGGCCATCAACGCCGAGTCCATCCTGGTCGACGGCAAGGGCGTGGGCGACGTGGGGCAGAGCGTGCTCAAGGAGCGCCAGATCCTGGGCGGGGAGGGCCTCGTGGTCGTGCTGCTGGTCCAGGACGAGTTCGGGACCATCGTCTTCGGCCCGAGCATCCAGTCCAAGGGTTTCATCTTCGAGCAGCACTTCGCCCACATCCTCGAAGACGCCAAGTGCATCATCCTCGACGTCATGGAGGGCAACCCGAACTGCGAGGCCTACAAGCTGGAGGAGCGCATCCGCTCCGCACTGCGTCGCTTCTTCCGCAAGGTCCTGGAGCGAGACCCCATCGTCATCCCCCTCGTGGCCAGGGTCTGATTTTTTCCCTTGCCTAATCCTGCAGCTTCGCGTACGGACTGCAGTTCTCAAACACTCCACACGCCCGCGCCTCTGGTTTGGCCCATCCGGGCTCATGCGGGCGGAGGAAAAAAACCAAGGAGATCAACCATGCCTTACGTATCCATGAAACAGATGCTGGAGACCGGAGTTCACTTCGGCCACCAGACCCGCCGCTGGAACCCCAAGATGCGCCCCTTCATCTTCGGCGCTCGCAAGGGAATCCACATCATCGACCTGCAGCAGACCGTGAAGCTCTACCGCAAGGCCCACGACTTCATCGCCGAAACCGTGGCCCGCGGCGGCAAGATCATCTTCGTCGGCACCAAGCGGCAGGCCCAGGACGTGATCAAGGCCGAAGCCGAGCGCTGCGGCATGTTCCACGTCACCAACCGCTGGCTGGGCGGCACCCTGACCAACTACCAGACCATCCGCACCAGCATCGGCCGGCTGAAGAAGCTTGAGGCCATGTTCGAGGACGGCTCCGTGAACCGCTTCCTGAAGAAGGAAATCGTCGGCATGGAGCGCGAGGTCGGCAAGCTGAACCTGACGCTGGGCGGCATCAAGGACATGGAAGAGCCCCCGGCGGCCGCCTTCATCATCGACCCGCACCGCGAAGAGATCGCGGTCAAGGAATGCCGCAAGCTCGGCATCCCGATCGTGGCCGTGGTTGACACCAACTGCGACCCCGACCTGATCGACTACATCATCCCCGGCAACGACGACGCCATCCGCGCCATCAAGCTGTTCGCCGCCGCCATGGCCGACGCCTGCATCGAAGGCCAGGCCAGCGCCAAGGACACCGTCCCCGCGCCCAAGGCCGCCAAGGCCGCCGAGGTTGAAATCCCGGTCACCGAAGACATCGAATCCGCCGAAACGGGCGAAGAGGAATAAGGATATGAGCATCACCGCAGCAATGGTTAAGGACCTGCGCGACCGCACCGGCGCGGGCATGATGGACTGCAAGAAGGCCCTGAGCGAATGTGACGGCGACGAGGAAAAGGCCATCGCCTGGTTGCGCGAGAAGGGCCTGTCCAAGGCCGCCAAGAAGGCCGGACGCGCCACCTCCGAAGGTCTGATCACGGTTGTCATGGCCGCCGACGGCAAGTCCGCCGCCATGAGCGAACTCAAGTGCGAGACCGACTTCGTGGCCAAGAACGAGGAGTTCATCGCCTTCGCCGAAGGGCTCGCCAAGCTGGCCCTTGAAAAGAAGACGGAAGACATCGAGGCCCTGCCCGCCGAGGCCACCGATCTCTCCGGCCTCATCGGCAAGATCGGCGAGAACATGCAGACCGGCCGCCTGGCCTACGTGGCCCTGAGCGGCGACGGCGTCATCGGCTCCTACGTCCACTCCACCAAGAAGCTGGGCGTCCTGGTCGAACTGACCGGCGCGGCCACCCCCGAGCTGGCCAAGGACATCGCCATGCAGGTCGCTGCCGCCAATCCCCTGTGCGTCGGCCCGGACCAGATCCCGGCCGAAACCCTGGCCCAGGAAAAGGAAATCTACCTGAACCAGGCCAAGGAAGAAGGCAAGCCGGCCCAGATCGCCGAAAAGATCGTCGAAGGCCGCATCCGCAAGTACTACCAGGAAGTCTGCCTGCGCGAGCAGGTCTTCATCAAGGACGACAAAAAGACCATCAAGGATCTTCTCGGGAAGAACGCGGATATCGCCCGGTTTTACCGGTTCGCGATTGGCGCATGAAAAAAGGGCCGCAAGGCCCTTTTTTTTGGCCCTTTCGCCGCCCCCGGCCATGACGGCAGGACGCGCCCGGCTCCTGTTGCGCCGGCCCTCCGAAATGGCTATAGACTTTTTTCGAGAAGGAGGCTGGGCATCCCGGCCTCCTTTTCGTTCACCTTTCAGCACGAGGTAAGGAACATATGGACAAGCTCCGATACGGCAGAGTCATGCTCAAACTGAGCGGAGAAGCCCTGGCCGGAGAACAGGGGTTCGGCATCGAGCCCGCGACCATCCAGTCCATCTGCAGCGAGCTGGTCGAGGCGGCCTCCCTGGGCGTGCAGCTCAGCCTGGTCATCGGCGGCGGCAACATCTTCAGGGGCGTGTCCGTCTCCTCCAAGGGCATGGACCGCGCCTCGGCCGACTACATGGGCATGCTGGCCACGGTCATGAACGCCCTGGCCGTGCAGGACGCCCTGGAGAAACTCGGCGTCACGACCCGCGTCATGACGGCCATCGACATGAAGGAAGTGGCCGAGCCCTACATCCGCCGCCGGGCCATCCGCCACCTGGAAAAGGGCCGCGTGGTCATCTGCGCCGCGGGCACGGGCATCCCCTATTTCACCACGGACACCGCCGCGGTCATTCGGGCCATGGAACTCAAGTGCGAGGCCATCCTCAAGGCCACGCGGGTCAACGGCGTGTACGACAAGGACCCCGAGAAGCACCCCGACGCGGTCATGTTCAACCGCCTGACCTACATCGACGTGCTGCAGCGCCGCCTGAAAGTCATGGACTCCGCGGCCATATCCCTGTGCATGGACAACAAACTCCCCATCGGCGTCTTCAATCTCTTCGTGCCCGGCAACATCCAGCGCGTGGTCAGGGGTGAGGAAGTCGGAACCATCGTTCAAGGAGAATGACATGGAAAAGCATATCAAGGATTGCACGAGCAGGATGCAGAAGAGCATCGACAGCCTGGAAAAGGATTTCTCCCGTCTGCGCACCGGCCGCGCCTCCACGGCCCTGGTGGACAACATCAGGGTGGAGTACTACGGCACCCCGACCCCGCTCAACCAGGTCGCCTCGGTGTCCATCCCCGACAGCCGGACCATCTCCATCTCGCCGTGGGACCGCAACGCCTTCAGCAACATCGAGAAGGCCATCATGAAGTCGGACCTGGGCCTGACCCCCATCAACGACGGCCGCGCCATCCGCATCAACATCCCGCCCCTGACCGAGGAACGCCGCAAGGACCTGGTCAAGATGGCCAAGAAGTACACCGAGGAGGCCAAGGTGGCCATCCGCAACGTGCGCCGCGACGTCAACGAGGCCCTGAAGAAGATGCAGACCGCCAAGGAGATCAGCGAGGACGACCTGCACAAGGCCCAGGACGAGGTGCAGAAGGCCACGGACGGCTTCGTCAAGAAGGCCGACGCGGCCCTGGCCGAGAAAGAAAAGGAAATCATGGAGATCTAGAGCCAGTTCATGCCACCGCTCACCCATCTCGCAATCATCATGGACGGCAACGGCCGCTGGGCCAAGGCCCGCGGCCTGGAACGCAGCGCCGGGCACAAGGCCGGCACCGAGACCGCCAGGGAGATCGTGCGGGAATGCCGAAAGCTCGGCATCCCCTACCTGACCCTCTACACCTTCTCCAAGGAGAACTGGTCGCGCCCCAAGCAGGAGATCGGTTTCCTCTTCAACCTGCTGCGGGACTTCCTGAGCGAGGAATTGCCGTCCCTGCTTGAACAGTCCATCCGCCTGAACGTGCTGGGCGAAATGGGCGAACTGCCCTTGGCCACCAAGCAGGTCCTGCGCCACGCCGTGGACAAGACCGCCGGCTGCACGGCCATGAACCTGAACCTGGCCCTGAACTATTCGGGCCGGTTTGAAATCCTGCGCGCCTGCCAGGCCTTGCTGCGCCGCGGCGTGCGGCCCGAGGAACTGACCGAGGACATGTTCGCCGCCGAACTCTACACCGCCGGCATGCCCGACCCGGACCTCATCATCCGCACCAGCGGCGAGTTGCGGCTCAGCAACTACCTCCCCTTCCAGAGCGCATACAGCGAGTTGTACTTCACCGACGTGGCCTGGCCCGACTTCCATGCCGCAGAGCTCCAGGCTGCCCTTGCGGACTACGCTGCGCGGCAGCGCCGCTTCGGGGCGACAGGAGAGCAGACCGCATGAAAAGCGCCCATCTGCAACGCGTGCTGACCTCGGTCATCCTGCTGCCACTCCTGGGCTGGGCCATTTTCAGCGGCGACCCGGTCCTGAGCCTGGCCATCGCAGCCGTGGCCTGCCTGGGCCTCCTGGAATTCTACGCCATGTTCTGGCCGCAGCGGGAAAAAATCGCCTGGAAGGCCGGCGGGACCTTGCTGGCACTGGGCCTCGTCTGGGCGCCGCTGGCCTGGTCCGGCACCGCCCTGGCATGCCTGGCGATGCTCGGCATGGCCCTGGCGTTCCTGGTCCAGCATGACCGCGAACGCTTCCCCGACGCATTGCAGGACAGCCAGATCCTGCTGACCGGGCTGCTGTACCTGCCCTTCATCCTGCGTCTCTTCCGCACCGTGTCCGCGCCGGAGATCGGTCTCGTGCTGCTGACGACCTTCGCAGCCGACACCGGAGCCTACTACACGGGCAGCTACCTGGGGGGGGCCAAGATCTGGCCTTCCGTGAGCCCGAAAAAGACATGGGCCGGGAGCATCGGCGGTCTGGGCGCGAGTGTCGCGGTCAGCACCGCCTTCGGGCTCGCTTTAGGCACGGCCGGGTGGCAGGCCTTCGCACTGCTCGGGGCCGGGCTCAACATCGCCGCCCAGACCGGGGACTTCTTCGAGTCCGCATTGAAGCGCAGACAGGGCATCAAGGACTCGGGCTGGGTCCTGCCCGGCCATGGCGGCATCCTGGACCGCATCGACAGCCTGCTTTTCACTTTGCCGCTCTACTGCGGCCTGGCTGCGCTTTTTCCCTTTTTCGCCTAGCGTGACGCCATGAAGTACATCTCCCCCCTCGTTTCTCCGGTTTTCGGACGACCCGGCCCCCGCTCCCTGGCCATCCTGGGCAGCACGGGCTCCATCGGCACCAGCGCCCTGAACGTCGTGGCCAAGAACCCGGACGCCCTGCGCGTCGTCGCCCTGGCCGGAGCCCGGAATGTCGAACTGCTCGCGCGGCAGGCCGACCTGGTCCGTCCCCGGTACCTGGGGGTCCTGACCGAAGAGGGGGCCCGGGAGCTGCGAGGGCTGTTGCCTGCCGGCTACGCGCCGGAAATTCTCGTCGGCCGCGACGGGTACGCCGCGCTGGCCACCCTGCCCGAAGCGGACCTCGTGCTGGCCGCCCAGGTCGGCGCGGCCGGCCTGGTCCCGGCCCTGGCCGCGGCCAGGGCCGGCAAGGTCCTGTGCCTGGCCAACAAGGAGGCCCTCGTCCTGGCCGGGGACCTCTTTCGCAGGACATGCGCAGAGTCCGGCGCGGTCATCCTGCCCGTGGACTCGGAGCACAACGCCCTGTTCCAGGCCTTTGCCGGGCACGACGGGCGCCAGGCCGTACGACTCATCCTGACCGCCTCGGGCGGGCCTTTCCGCACGTGGCCAGCCGAGAAGATTCGGACCGTCACCCCGGCCCAGGCCCTCAAGCACCCCAACTGGTCCATGGGCGCCAAGATCTCCATCGACTCGGCGACCATGATGAACAAGGGGCTTGAAATCATAGAGGCCGTGCACCTCTACGGGGCGGACCTCGACGAGGTGGACGTGGTGGTCCACCCCCAGTCCATCGTCCACTCCCTGGTCGAGTATGCGGACGGCTCCCAGCTGGCCCACCTGGGCGTGCCGGACATGCAGATCCCCATCAGCTACTGCCTGGGCTACCCTGAGCGGCTCAACATCGGTCTGGAGCGGCTGGATCTGGCCAGAATCGGCACCCTGACCTTCGAAGCGCCCGATCCCGAGCGCTTTCCCTGCCTGCGCCTGGCCCGCGAGGCTCTGGCCGCCGGAAGCCCCGTAGTTCTCAACGCGGCCAACGAAGTGGCCGTGCAGGCCTTCCTGGACGGCCGCATATCTTTTCCGGGCATCGCCCGGCTCATCGAGGAAATGCTCTCCATGCAAGCCTTGACCGGCGTGCAGGATTTGGACGACATTCTCTCCCTCGACGCGCAAACACGAACACGGGCCGCAGAGGCCCTTGGAAGAGGGGAATGGTGACCAGCATCCTGGCGGTTGTGCTTGTCCTGGGCGGACTGATTTTCTTCCACGAACTCGGCCACTTCGTCGTGGCCAGACGTCTGGGCATGGGCGTGAGCGTCTTCTCGCTGGGGTTCGGTACGCGGCTCTTCGGCTTCACCCGCGGCAAGACGGACTACCGCGTCTGCGCGTTCCCTTTGGGAGGATACGTGCAGCTGGTCGGCGAATCGCCCGACGCGGAACTCCCCGAAGGCTTCACGCAGGAGGAGTCCTTCTCCCGCCGGCCGCCCTGGCAACGCATGCTCGTCGTGCTGGCCGGCCCGGCCTTCAATTTTCTCCTGGCCTGGCTCATCTTCTGGGGCCTGGCCTACAGCCAGGGCGTGCAGGAAATGCTGCCGGTCATCGGTCAGGTGACCAATTCGAGCGCGGCGGCAGAGGCCGGTCTCGTCCCGGGCGACCGCATCGTCGAGATCGACGGCCAGCCCATAGCCATTTGGGACGATCTGGTCAGCCGCATCGAAGCCAACACCGGCTCCGCCATGCAGGTCACGGTGGCCCGAGGCCGCGAACTCGTGTCTCTGGACGTGACCCCGCGGCTGCAGGAGAAGCGCAACCTCTTCGGCGAGGTCAAGATCGTGCCCATGATGGGCATCGCCCCGAGCGGCGAGCTCTCCAGCCGGGAACTGAGCTTCCTGGGCGCGGCGGTGCAGGGCGGACGGCAGATCCGGGAAGTCAGCGGGCTCATGATCATGGGCATCGTCAAGCTGGTGGAGCGGGTCATCCCCTGGACCGACATGGGCGGGGTCATCCTCATCTCCGAGATGATCCACAAGGAGGCCCAGAACGGGCTGGTCAACCTGCTGGCCCTGACCGCGCTGATCAGCATCAACCTGGGCATCCTGAACCTGCTGCCCATCCCGGTCCTGGACGGAGGGCACATCCTCTTCTTCTTCCTGGAAACCATCACCGGCCGCCCCCTGAGTCCCAAGGTGCAGCAGGCGGCGCTGAGGATCGGCATGACGCTTTTGCTCATGCTCATGATCGTGGCGACCTTCAATGACATCCTCCGCCATTTCCGGTAGCCTCTTCCTGGCGCTGAACTGCGCCGAGGAACGCCTGCAGGTCGTTCTGGGCACGCCCGGGAACCTCCTCTTCAGCGAGGAGATCCTCTGCCCCGGCCAGTCCATCCGTCACCTGCCCACGGCCATGGAGCGCGCCCTGGCCGTGCGCGGCGCGACAGCCCGCGACCTGGCCGGCATCGCCTGCGTGCGCGGCCCCGGGTCCTTCACGGGCCTGCGCATCGCCCACGCGGCCATGTACGGACTGTCCCGACCTTTCGGCATCCCCATGGCCGGACTGGCCTACCTGGAACTGCTGGCCACCCAGGCCGCGGATTTCGCCACCGGGGAAACCTGGGTGCTGACCTACGCCCGCAAAGGCCAGGTCTACATGCAGGGATTCTCGAACGGCCTGCCCCTCGGCCCGGTCCGGCCCGCGCGCGTCTCCCAGGCGCAGGCCCTGCTCGCCGACCGTCCAGCCCCGCTCTTCCTCCTCGGCAGCGGCGTACGCAAGAATCCCGAACTGCCGGGACTGGCCAATGCGTCCGTCCTGCCCCCCGCCCTGGACACGCCGACTCCGACGGCCCTGCTCACGGCGGCGTGCGCGGCGTCCTACGCCGACAGCCCGCCACCTCCACTTTACCTGCGCAAATCCGACGCCGAGGACAACCTCGACGCCATCGCCCAGTCCCGCGGCATCCCAAGCGATGAAGCGCGGCGTCACATCCCGGACTTCGAGTGATCTGTCCGACATGAATTGTCGGACAAATTTCCCCTAAAGAAAATCCGCACCCTGCCGATTCAGTCATCAAGAGCAATGAAGCAGCCCCGTCAGGCTGCGAATCCAAAGGCAAGGATGCCGACAATCTTTCAAGGAGGAATTACCTATGTCACTCATCATCAACCACAACCTGATGGCCATGACCGCGGCCCGGAACCTTTCCAGCGCCTACGGCAACCTTTCGACCTCGGTGAACCGCCTGTCCTCGGGCCTGCGCATCACCACCGCGGCTGACGACGCCGCCGGTCTCGCCATCCGCGAGCTCATGCGCGCCGACATCGCGTCCCTGAACCAGGGTGTGAGAAACGCCAACGACGCCATCTCCATGATCCAGACGGCCGACGGCGCCCTGCAGGTCATCGACGAGAAGCTGATCCGCATGAAGGAGCTGGCCGAGCAGGCCGCCACCGGCACCTACACCTCGGACCAGCGTCTGATCATCGACTCGGAGTACCAGCAGATGGCCTCGGAAATCACCCGAATCGCCAACGCCACGGACTTCAACGGCATCTACCTGCTGAACGGCAACCTGTCGGCGTCGGGCGGGGTTTCCACATGGGCTACCGGCCATAGCGGCACAGGCCTGCAGTCCACCGGGCCGTTGAAGGTCCATTTCGGCACGGCCAACGACAGCGCCGAGGACTACTACTACATCGCCATCGGCAACTCCACGGCGTCCTCTCTCGGCGTCGGCAATTCCGCTGCGGCCACCAGCGACGGATACAGCATCTCGACCCAGGCCAATGCGCAGAAGGCCCTCGACGCTTTGAACAACGCCATCACCTCCAAGGATAACATCCGCGCCAACCTGGGCGCCCTGCAGAACCGTCTGGAGAACACCATCACCAACCTGACGGTCCAGGCCGAGAACCTGCAGGCCGCCGAGTCCCGGATCTCCGACGTGGACGTGGCCACGGAAATGACCAACTTCGTGCGCAACCAGATCCTGACCCAGTCGGCGGTGGCCATGCTGTCCCAGGCCAACACCCTGCCGCAGATGGCGCTGCAGCTCATGCAGGGATAACCTCCCTGAGCTGACGACGCATTCCCGGCCGGGTCGCGGAAGCGGCCCGGCCTTTTTTCTCTGAAGGGATGGCACCGAGTTTGCTTGAATTTCGGATGCGGACGCACTTCATCCCAAAGCACGCGAGGCCCCATGGCTGACGATCTGACCACCACCCTCACTTCCGGCGCCATACGGTTCACCGGACTCGGCTCGGGCACCGACTTCGAGTCCATGGTCGACAAGCTGATCGAGGTCGAAAAGACGCACACCAAGCGCCTGGAAAGCTGGCGCGCCCAGTGGGACGCCAAGAGCGAGAGCTTCGACTCCCTGTCCGCGTCCCTGCTTTCGCTCAAAACGACCTTGGACTCCATGAACACGCCGGACGAATTTCTCGTCAAGCAGGTCGCCTCCTCAAACCCGCTGGCCCTGACCGCCACGGCCGGCAGCGCTGCGGAAGAAAGTTCCCATCAGATCGACGTGGTGTCCCTGGCGACCAACGACATGCACATGGGAGCGGTAATTTTTTCCTCGCCTGATGATACCATCAGCGGGGGCGCATCCGGGACTTTCGCCTTCACTGTCGGCTCCCGGCAGATCTCCGTGGACGTCACGTCCACCACGACCCTGTCCCAGTTCGCGAGCCTCATCAATTCCGACCCGGACAACCGCAACTCCGTACGCGCCAGCGTCATCAACGACGGCAGCGGCTACCGTCTGCAGATCCGCAGCATGGACCTGGGCGCAGGCAACGACTTCATCGTCGACGACGCTCTGACTTCTCCGAGTTTATTGGCAAACTTTGGAAAAAATCAGTTCATCGAAACGCAGAACGCGAGCAACGCGCAGCTCCGCGTGGATGGCTTCCCGGTCATCCCCCCAATCCAGACCGCGGACATTCTCAAGACGACCGTGGCCGGTGCAGCCTCCACCGACGTCGTGTCCGCCAGCGGCGGGACATTCAAATTCGCATATGCGGGCAGCATCCATTCCATCACCGTTTCGACCACCGACACCTGGGCCGACCTGGCTACGAATATCAGCGCGGCCGCAGGCATCACCGCCTCGGCAGCCGATACCGCCGAAGGTCTCGAATTGACACTGACCGGAGCGCCCGGCTCGAACAACCAGATTTCCATCATCAATGCTCCGGGAACAAGCATCGAGAATCTGCAAGGCCGGCATTTCAGCCAGGTACAGGGCGCCACGGACGGATACATAGAACGGTCAAGCAACGCCGTCTCCGACGTCATTCCCGGCGTGACCATGAACCTGACCAGCACGGGAAGTTCGACGCTCACCACCAGCCTGGACCCGGAGTCCGTGACCTCGAACGTCCAGACCTTCGTCGAATCCGTGAACGCGGTGCTGCAGCAGATAAAGGAGCAGACCCAGGTCAAGACGGTGGGCGCCAACGTGTCCGGCTCCCTGCTGACGGGCAACTACGGGCTGCAGATGATCCAGCAGAAGATCAAGAACATCCTGGCTGAAAAGGGCGTGGGGTTCGACTACGACATGGACCCCCTCATCTCCCTGGGCAGCATCGGCATCACCACGGACACCAGCGAAGGCTCCCCCACCTTCGGACTCCTGAAGCTGGACCAAAGCGCCTTCTCTTCCGCCCTGACCTCGAACCCCGACGCCGTGGCCCGCCTCTTCAGCGCGGACTACTATCCTTCAACCAAGGAGGTGGTGAACGGGCAGGCCGTGGAATCCTCCAATTTCAAGTTCGATTCCTACGTCAAGGGCATCACCGGCGCCGGAGATTTCTCCGTGTCCTACACGGTGGATGCCGGCGGCAACATCACTGCCGCGAGCATCAACGGCTATGCCGCAAGCATCGACGGCAACAAGATTGTCGCCGCAGGCGACGGCAACAGTGCCCGCGGCCTGGCCGTGGAGATTCTGAACCTCACGGCCGGCTCCTACTCGGGCCAGGTCCAGATCAAGTCCGGCAAGGCCGAGGAATTGTCGCAGGAAATCAAAAAACTGACGGACCCCCTGACCGGAACCCTGGAGATCCTCAAGGACAACTACCAGGACATCATGGACTCCATCGACGATAAGATAGCCTACGAGGAGCGGCGGCTGGCGCTGCTGGAGCGCACCCTGCGGCTGCGCTTCGCCAACCTCGAGGCGGTCCTGGGCAATTACGACAACATTTCCTCGCAGCTCAGCTCGCAAATCAAGAGCCTCCCCGGCTCGTCCAGTTAAGGAGAAAAGCAGTGCACAAAGCCGCTAACGCATACATGCAGACCCACGTCACCACCACGACCCCGGGACACCTCGTGGTCATGCTCTACGACGGGGCCATAACCTTCCTCGAACAGGCCAAGCAGGAGATCGCGGCCAATAACTTCGCCAAGAAAGGCATCCTCATCTCCCAGGCCCTGGACATCATCGCCGAACTCGACGGCTCCCTGAACAACGAGAAGGGCGGGGAACTCGCCCAGAACCTCCACCGCCTCTACATGTACTGCAACACCCGCCTGCTGCGGGCCAACCTGAAGATGGACACGGCCATCATCGACGAGGTCATCGGCATCCTGTCCTCCTTCCGCTCGGCCTTCGCCGAGATTTCCAGGACACAGCCCCATCCCGCGCCGCCCAAGACCTCTGCCTACTACGCGCGCTGACCCGCCGATGCGAGGCGTCGCCAAGGCACGCATTCTGCATTCTTTCACCGGGACATCACCTCAACCGGGAACGCGTGCATGTGCGGCATAGCCGGCTTTTTCAACCCTTGCGGAATAACTCCGGACACGAATATCCTCGGCGCCATGGCCCAGGCCATCGCTCATCGCGGCCCCGACCACCAGGGGCTGCACCAGGACGAGCGTTGCGCCCTGGCGTCCAGGCGCCTGGCCATCATCGACCTGCCGGGCGGCAACCAGCCCCTGGTCCACGAGCCGTCGGGCATGATCCTGGTCTTCAACGGCGAGATCTACAACTACCAGCCCCTGCGGGTCGAGCTCGCCAGCCTCGGCCATCATTTCCACACCCGTTCCGACTCGGAAGTGCTCCTGGCCGCCTATGTACAATGGGGCGAGAAATGCCTGGACCGGCTGGCGGGGATGTTCGCCTTCGCCGTCTGGAACCCCGCAACCCGGCGCCTGTTCCTGGCCCGGGACCGCATGGGGAAGAAACCGCTCTTCTATGCGGCCCTGCCTGACGGGACCCTCGTCTTCGCCTCCGAGATCAAGGCCATCCTGCACTATCCCGGCATTCCCAGGTCCGTGAACGTCCTGGCCATGGACAGGCTCCTCGACTACGGCTTCAACCTTGCCCCCGACACCTTCCTGGAAGGGATACGCCAGGTCCCGCCCGCGAGCTTTCTCGTCTGCGACGGCAAGGGGCTCCGCGTTGCGGCCTACTGGGACATTCCCATGGACTCGCCGCCGGCCGGCCTGAGCGAGGACGACGCGGCCGAAGGCCTGCGCCACCATCTGATGGAAGCCGTGCGCGCCAGGCTCGTGTCCGACGTCCCCGTGGCCTCGTACCTGAGCGGCGGCATCGACTCCAGCAGCGTGACCGGCCTCTACGCCCATCTCTCCAACGCGCCGGTGCACACCCTGTCCATCACCTTCGAGGACGCGGGCTATGACGAGCGCCACTTCGCGCGCATGGTTTCCGGGGCCTTCGGCACCACGCACCACGAGTTCCTCTGCTCCATCGAGGAGACGGAAATCGAGAACCTGGTCTGGCATCTGGAAACGCCCCTGGTGACGCTCCTGAACCTGCCCCTGTACCTGCTGTCGAGGCAGATCCGCGACATGGGCTTCAAGGTCGTCCTATCCGGCGACGGCGCCGACGAGATCCTGGGCGGGTACGACTATTTCAAGCTCCTCAAGCTCATGGATTTCATCGGCCGCAGCGAGACCCCGGCCCGGGCGAATCTCCTGCGCCGGGTCTTCCCGGCCCTCTCCTCACCGCAGCAGGCCCTGATGCACTACACGGCCCTGAAGGGCTTCCCCGCGGCCCACCACGCCCTGCCGTACAGGTTCCAGGCCTTTCAGATGAAGGGGCAGCTCCTGTCCGACGGCTTCATCGAGCGGCTCCTGCCTAGGCTCGGGGAGCGGGACAGAGAGCTGCCGACGGTTCCGGGCTCCAGGTCCCTGCTGGATCAGGCCCTGTATCTGGAGAGCCGCATGCGCCTGCCCAACCTGACCCTGCCCCTGGCCGACACCATGAGCATGGCCAACTCCGTGGAGCTCAGATCGCCCTTCATGGACCACCGGCTGGTGGAATACGTCTTCTCCCTGCCGGATCGCTTCAAGATGCGCGGCCTGAACGAAAAGCACCTGCTCAAGAAAAGTTTCCGCACGTTCCTGCCTCCGGCCATCTGCCGCCGCCGCAAGCAGCCCCTGGCCCCGCCGGGCAAATGGTTCGTGCGCATGTTCAGGGGGCTGATCGGCGAATCCCTGTCACCCGCAACCGTCCGGGACAAAGGCTACTTCAGGCCCGAATTCATCGGGCACATGCTGCGGGAATTCGACTCCGACAGCACCATGGACTACAGCGGCGTGCTCATCGTGGCCTTCTTCGTGCACCTTTTCGACGACCTCTTTCTCTGCCCCAAAACCCGCCGCGGTTGCTAATCGGACCAAGAGGGGGTATCAGCCTTCTCGCAAGAGGAGAGAGCATTCGTCATGAACATCACCTGTCCCAGCTGCGGGTTCGGACGCACCGTCAACGAGGCCAAACTTCCGCCGAAGGCGGTCATGGCCACCTGCCCCAAGTGCCAGCATCGGTTCAAGTTCCGGGAGCTACCCGGCCAACCGGCCGGCGTGCACGTCCCGCAGCACGAACCTTCCGGGCCAGCTCAGCCCGCCGCGCCCGCAGAAGCCCCCATGCCCCGTGACGACCGCCCGATGCACGCTGCGCAGGCCCCGTCTTCCGAGGCTCCAGCCCGTCCCGCACCCGAAGATCCCGCGCAGCAACAGCGCCAGGCCCCCCGCGAGGAGGATCTCTGGAAGGAGCTTGAAGCCCTGAACGACGACGGCGACGAAGCCCCCGGAGCCGACGCCCAAGACCTGGGACAGACCAGCCTCCCCTTGTGGGAAAGCGCGACGTCCGGCTACCCGCTGGCCTTCGCCAAAACCTTCATGCAGGTGCTCGCCAACCCCAAGGGCTTTTTCACGGCCATGCCCGTGGGCCATGGGTTCATGAAGCCGCTGCTCTTTTTTCTCGTCATCATCCAGGCCGTGGCCCTGTCCCAGTCCATCTGGCAGCTCCTGGGCATCATGCCGCCGAGCCTGCTGACCGAAGGGCTCGGGCACACCACGCAGGCAGCCCTGGCCCTCATTCTCTACCCCCTCGAAGTCTCGCTCTTCCTGTTCATGGACACGGCCATCAACCATTTCTTCCTGCGCCTCTTCAAGGCCGACACCAAGGGATTCGAGGGAACCTTCCGCGCCGAGGCGTACAGCGCGGCGCCCATGCTGCTCATGGTCATCCCGTACATCGGCATGCCCCTGGCCATGATCGGGGCCACGGTCTACAAATTTCTGGGACTGCGCCACGTGCACGGAGCCAGCAACAAACAGGTCCTGGCCGTGCTCGTGCTGCCCATGCTCCTGGCCCTGGCCGTGGCCATTGTCCTGACCCTCGTCACCGGAAGAGCCTGATGCGCACGTTCAAGAGCCTCTGGCGGCTGGCCATGGACAAGGGCACGGGACGCAACGCCCGCAAGAAACCCGCAGAGCAAACGACCCGCAAGGACGCCGCTCCCCAGGAGCATCAGGACACGGTCGCCAGACTTCTGGGGGCCGAGCCCCCGACCCGCACCCTGCAATAGGCCTGCTACTTGACTTGACTGCCACAGCCATTAGGACAAGCCTTCGGCTCTCCCGAATTTTCCCGAACCGCCAGGCCCCGGGCCGTCCGGTTCGCACCCCATAGACGAACCTTCGCGTTCACATGAGGCAACCATGATCGGTATCTCCAAACTTTACTGCGGCACGGTGGAACCCTCCGACGCTCTGCGCTACGGACGCAATTCCTCCCAGCTCCCCTCCCATCTGCTGCAGTTCGCCAAGGACAAGAAGCCCGTTGTGGTCTGGAACATGACCCAGCGCTGCAACCTCAAATGCGTGCACTGCTACGCCCACGCCGTGGAGCCGAGCAACCACAAGGACCCCATCTCCACGGAGCAGGCCAAGGCCATGATCGACGACCTGGCGCAGTTCGGTGCGCCGGTCATGCTCTTTTCCGGCGGCGAGCCCCTGGTGCGCGAAGACCTGGTCGAACTGGCCAAGTACGCCACATCCAAGGGCATGCGCGCGGTCATCTCCACCAACGGCACCCTCATCACCAAGGCCAAGGCCAAGGAGCTGAAGGAAGTCGGCCTGTCCTACGTCGGCATCTCCCTGGACGGCGCCGAGGCCGTGCACGACAAGTTCCGCGGCGTGACCGGCTCGTACAGGCAGGCTTTGAAGGGCGTTGAGAACTGTCAGGCCGAAGGCCTCAAGGTCGGTCTGCGCTTCACCATCAACAAGCGCAACGCCTCGGAGATCCCGCACCTCTTCGACCTCATCGAAGCCCTGGAAGTGCCGCGCATCTGCTTCTACCACTTGGTCTACTCCGGCCGCGGCTCCGAGCTCATCAAGGAAGACCTGGACCACGCCGAGACCCGCGCCGTGGTCGACCTGATCATGGACCGCACCCGCGACCTGCACGACCGGGGCCTGCCCAAGGAAGTGCTGACCGTGGACAACCACGCCGACGGCCCCTACGTCTATTTCCGCCTGCTGAAGGAAGACCCCAAGCGCGCCGCCGAGGTGCTCGAACTCCTGAAGATGAACGAGGGCAACTCCTCGGGCCGCGGCATCGGCTGCATCTCCTGGGACGGCTCCGTGCACGCCGACCAGTTCATGCGCCACCACACCTTCGGCAACGTACTTGAGCGCCCCTTCTCCGAAATCTGGACGGACGAGAACATCGAACTGCTGCACAAGCTCAAAGACAAGCGCCCCCACGTGAAGGGCCGCTGCGCCACCTGCCGCTTCCTGAACATCTGCGGCGGCAACTTCCGCGCCCGCGCCGAAGCCTACTTCGACGACTTCTGGGCCCACGACCCGGCCTGCTACCTGACGGACGAGGAAATCACCGGCGAAAAGCTCTAGGAGGCCCGGCATGCTGACATTCCATCGCGGCCGCAGGCTGCGTTCTTCCAAGGCCATGCGGGATCTGGTGCGCGAAAGCCGCCTTTCCCGCGACGACCTTATCCAGCCCTACTTCGTGGTCGAGTCCGACGCGGATTTCCGCAAGCCCATCGCCTCCATGCCCGGGCAGTTCCAGCTGGGCCTGAACCAGCTCATGGACGAGGTGGCCGGGGCCGTGGACGCGGGCCTCAAAAGCCTGATCCTCTTCGGCATCCCCGTGGACAAGGACCCGGCCGGCTCCCAGGCCTACGCCGAGAACGGCATCGTCCAGCAGGCCATCCGCCGCTTGAAGGACCGCTGGCCCGAACTCGTCGTGGTCGCGGACACCTGCCTGTGCGAGTACACCTCCCACGGGCACTGCGGCCTGGTCACGCCCGAAGGCGAGGTCAAGAACGACCCGACCCTGGCGCTCCTGGCCCGCACGGCCGTGGCCCAGGCCAAGGCCGGCGCGGACATCGTCGCGCCCTCGGACATGATGGACGGCCGCGTGGCCGCCATCCGCCAGGCCCTGGACGAGGAAGGCTTCCTGAACACGCCCATCATGTCCTACGCGGTCAAGTACTCCTCGGCCTTCTACGGCCCCTTCCGCGACGCGGCCGAAAGCGCGCCCAAATTCGGGGACCGCAAGACCTACCAGATGGATCCGGCCAACTGGCGCGAAGGCCTGCGCGAAGCGGCCGCCGATGTGGAGGAAGGAGCCGACATCCTCATGGTCAAGCCCGGCCTGCCGTACCTCGACGTCATCCGCCTGGTACGCGACAACTTCGACCTGCCCGTGGCCGCCTACCAGGTCAGCGGCGAGTACAGCCAGATCAAGGCCGCGGCCCAGCTCGGCTGGATCGACGAGACGGCCGTGGCGCTGGAAAGCCTTATCGCCTTCAAGCGGGCCGGCGCCGACCTCATCCTCTCCTACTTCACCCAAGACCTGCTCAAGGCGGGACACCTGTAATGCACAATCATCCCCACCACGGCGCGGGCCGGCCGAACCTCGACGGCCCGCCGGCCGGACATCCCGGCGGCCATCCGGGCGCGAAACCCGGCGGCCACCCCGGCGGCATGATCACCACCCTTCCCGACGGCACCCCGGCCTGCAAGCTCATCGCCTGGGAAGTGACCCGCTCCTGCAACCTGGCCTGCAAGCACTGCCGGGCCGAGGCGCACCTGGAACCCTACGAGGGCGAACTGGACACGGCCGAGGCCAAGGCCCTGATCGACACCTTCCCCCAGGTCGGCAACCCAATCATCATCTTCACCGGCGGCGACCCCATGATGCGCGCCGACGTCTACGAGCTCATCCGCTACGCCACGGACAAGGGCCTGCGCTGCGTCATGTCGCCCAACGGCACCCTCATCACCCCCGAGACCGCGGTGAAGATGCGCGAGGCCGGCGTGCAGCGCTGCTCCATCTCCATCGACGGGCCCGACGCGGCCAGCCACGACGAGTTCCGCGGCGTACAGGGCGCCTTCGACGCCTCCATGCGCGGCATCGAGTACCTTAAAGAAGCCGGCATCGAGTTCCAGATCAACACCACCGTCACGCGCGCCAACCTCGGCAGCTTCAAGCAGATCTTCGACCTGTGCGAACGCATCGGCGCCGCGGCCTGGCACATCTTCCTGCTTGTGCCCACGGGCCGGGCCGCCCAGCTCGGGGCCGAGGTCATCACCGGCGAAGAGTACGAGGACGTGCTCAACTGGTTCTACGACTTCCGCAAGACCACCAAAATGCACCTCAAGGCCACCTGCGCGCCGCACTACTACCGCATCATGCGCCAGCGGGCCAAGGAGGAAGGCATTCCCGTCACGCCCGAGAACTTCGGCCTCGACGCCATGACCCGCGGCTGCCTCGGCGGCACGGGCTTCTGCTTCATCTCCCACGTCGGACAGGTCCAGCCCTGCGGCTACCTGGAGCTCGACTGCGGCAACATCCGCACCACGCCCTTCCCGGAAATCTGGCGAACCTCGAAGCAGTTCCTGCAGTTCCGGAACCAGAAGGAATACGAAGGCAAGTGCGGCGTCTGCGAATACCACAAGGTCTGCGGCGGATGCCGGGCCCGCGCCCACTCCATGGACAACAACTACATGGGCGAAGAGCCGCTGTGCACGTATGCGCCCAAGCTTTTGGAGCGGATGAAGTAGGAGGAGATGCGGGGCGCTGCCCCCCGCCCCCGCCGCGGGGGGCGCCCGCGGCCCCCCCACGGGGGGGGGGACAAAAAGCAACGCCGGCGCCAGCGGACACCAAGCCGAGAACTAAGGTA
>JANJWV010000052.1 GCA_024709365.1 Desulfomicrobium sp.
GTTGACTGCGTGGTCTGGTAATTAAAGGTTACCTTGCCCGATAAAAAGCGCTGAGCAACTACTGCCCCCGCGCCGCTTTGACAGCGGCGCGGCGGGCGATTTAACCACGGTTCAGGCCCTTTCACCCCCAACCATCCTCACCATGGCTTCCGAACGCACCCACCGCCACGACATCACCATCCGCGAGATGGAACTGGACGACCTGGCCCCGGTCTACCACCTGGGCGAGCGCCTCTTCACCTGCGACCTCTACCCCTTCCTCTACCGCACCTGGGACGAGTGGGAAGTGGTCGGCCACTACAACACGGACCCGGAGTTCAGCCTCGTGGCCGAGGTGGACGACGCCCTGGCCGGGTTCATCATCGGCACCCTCATCAGCAAGGCGTCCTGGACCTACGGCTACATCGTCTGGCTGGGCGTGGACCGCGTCCACCATTCCACGGGCGTGGCCCACAAGCTTTACGACAAGCTCGTCGAACGCATGGTCGAGGCCGGCGCGCGCTACCTCATCGCCGACACGGACCCGAGCAACGCCGCGGCCCTCAAGTTCTTCACCAAGAAGGGCTTCAAGGACGAGCGCGAACACGTGGTGCTGTCCCTGAACCTGAGTCGCACCGAGCGCTACCGGGCCCTGCTCGAAAAGTACGGCAACGGCCACGGCGAAGCCGAGCCCCGCGCCAAGAAGCCCCGCCGCCCCAAGACGGCGGCCGCCAAAAATCCGGAAAAACCCCTCTGCGGAGCCACGTCCCTGGATCCCGAATCCTGATCCGGTGCGTTCTCCCGCTTCAGTGCCGGTCCGTGAAGGTCCGTGAAGGTCCGTGCCCGTCCGTGTCAGTCCAGATACTTCTTCTGGCACCCCGGACAATGCGTCGACGTCCTCCCCGCCACCTGCTCCGCCCTGAGGGCCTTGCCGCAGGCCGGGCACGGTTCGCCCTTCTTGCCGTAGACCTGGAACGAGTCCTGGAAGATGCCGCTCTTGCCGTAGGCGTTGCGGTAGTCGCTGATGGTGCTGCCGCCGGCCGCGATGGCCTCCAGCAGGATGCGGCGCAGTTCCTCGAAGAGGATCAGACGCCGGGCTTCGGGGATGGCGGAGGCGATGCTCGCCGGGTGGATGCGGGCGGCGAAGAGGGACTCGTCGGCGTAGATGTTGCCGATGCCGGCGAGGATGGTCTGGTTGAGGAGCAGGGCCTTGACCCCGGCCCGGCGGGAGCCGATGCGCCGCGCCAGATCCCCGGCGCAGGCATCCAGGGGTTCGGGGCCGAGGTTTCTGAAGAAATCCCACTGGTCGATCTCGCCGGGGCCGAAGACGGCGCAGTAGCCGAAGCGCCGCGTGTCCTCGAAGACCAGCCGGTCGCCGCCGTCGAGACGGCAGACGAGATGCGTGTGCTTCGGCAGGGGCAGGCCCGGTCCGGCGACCCAGACGCGTCCGGTCATTTTCAGATGGAAAACCAGAAGCCCGCCGTTGTCGAGGTGCAGGCGCAACAGCTTGGCGCGCCTTGAGACGTGAGTCACGGTTCTGCCCGGCAGGCTTTGCGTGGCGCCTGCGCGCAGGACCGAGGGCGTCAGGAGGCGGGCGTCCGCGATGCGGCGGCCCTGGATCAGGGCGTGCAGTCCGCGGGCGATGGTTTCGACTTCGGGCAGTTCGGGCATCAGTCGAGGGGAAGGTTCAGTGTCACGGTCTGCCCCTGGCGCAGGACCGTCAGTTCGAGGGGTTTTTTGTCGCGGGACGCGGCCATGGCCGCGAAGTGCAGGTCCGTGGCCTCCTTCAGTTCCCGGCCCCCGGCAGAGAGCAGGACGTCGCCGGGCATAAGGCCCGCCTTATCGGCCCGTGAGCCGGGTTCGACACTCTCCACGCGCATGCCGGAATCCTCGAAGACGACGTTCATGCCCAGGCGGCTCTTGTGCTGAGACGCGCAGTGGAAAAAGACGGCCGTGCCCGGCATGGGGCGCAGGGACGGGTCGGCCTGCTGGTGGAAGTCCTCGCCGCCGCGCACGGGCATGACGGCCAGGCACGAGGCTGAAGGGTCCAGGGTGCGCAGCCGGTACTCGATGCCCCAGCCGTGCTCCACATGGCCGCCACCGGCCAGGACGAGCACGGGCAGGCCCAGGCGGTCGCGCCAGGCCAGGGCCTGTTCGGCCATCATGGAGTCCCACAGGGCCTGCACCAGAAAGAACTTCTCGGCCATGGAGGCCATGTCCGGCATCTTCTCGGACGTCGCGTTGGCCGCGGCCTTGCGCATGCTCTGGTGCAGTCCGACCTGCTCCTCCAGGGCGGCCTGCTGGGCCGGGCTGACGGGGATGATGCGGCCGGGCAGGAGCTTGCGGTCCTCGGGGGGCAGGGCTTCGGCCCCCTTGTCGCGGAATTCCGTCAGCACCCGGCGCGGGATGTTCAGGGCCGCCACGGGCAGGCCGTATTGCTCGGCCAGCTCGAAGACCGGCCTGTACTGGGCGTAGGGGAATCCCCACAGCTTTTCCCAGCCGACCTCCGCGCCCAGCTCCGCGGCCGACAGGGTGCGGGAGTTGAAGCGGTCCAGGACGGGCTGGGCCGTGACCGGGAGCATCTCCAGGCCGATGGCGAAGCGCGCCCCTCCGCCGGCCATGCCCTCGATGAGGCGGGCCTTGACGGCGTGGTCGCAGAGGTTGGTGTGGCTCTCGCCCAACAGGACGAAGTCCGCGGAACGGGCCAGGCCGGCGACGGCGTCGTCGCCCAGCACCGTCCCATCGGCTGAAAGGAAGGATCCGGCCGGCGGCGACACCCAGGGGGGCGTCACCGCCGTCGGTTTTGCGCAGCCGGCCAGCACGGCCAGCAGCAGAGGCAGGACCAGGCGGGTCATCAGTCCCAATTGCGCTTGTCCTCGATGAAACGGATCTGCGGCGGCAGGGTGCCGGGCGTGAGGATCTTCAGAGCCGGACGGATCTTGATCTTCTCGCGGAACATGTGCAGCAGCTCCTCCTCGCGCTTGAAGCCCGAGGTTTCAATGAGAAGCGTCATCTCGTCGATGCCGCCGGGGTTGGTGACCTCGATCTGCCAGCGCTTGATCTCCTCGAAGCCAGAGATGACCTGCTCGACCTGGTGCGGGTACACGAACATGCCCTTGATGCGGGCCGTGGTGTCCACGCGGCCGACGATGGTCCCGAGGCGCGGGGAGGTGCGGCCGCAGGGGCAGGGCGCGCGGTCGATGTAGGACAGGTCGCCC
Organism: Desulfomicrobium sp.; assembly: GCA_024709365.1. Taxonomy (GTDB): domain Bacteria; phylum Desulfobacterota; class Desulfovibrionia; order Desulfovibrionales; family Desulfomicrobiaceae; genus Desulfomicrobium. The sequence continues at coordinate 3,198 of JANJWV010000052.1, forward strand.
GTGGCCAGGCGGATCAAGGGGTAGGTCTTGTTGAAGGCCGTGACCACGATCTCGCCCACCTCGCCGTCCTTGAGCGGGATGCCCGTGTCGGGGTGGCAGATCTCGACGTAGGCGCGGTTGGCGATGTGCAGGCCGTTCTTGTGGAAGCATTCGTAGCCGATGCAGCCCACGTCGGCCGTGCCGTAGCCCTGGCGCATGATGAGGTCGAACTTCTTCTCCAGGGTGGAGCGCATCTTTTCGGAGAATTTCTCGCCCGTGACGAAGGCCACTTCAAGGTAGAGGTCCTTGCGCAGATTCATGCCCTTTTCCTCGCCCTTCTGGGCCAGGTGCATGAGGTAGCTCGGCGTGCCGACGTAGCCCGTGACGCGCAGCTTCTTCATGATGTCGAGCTGGCTGCCGGTGTTGCCGGGGCCCGTGGGCACCACGGCGCAGCTGAGCTGGCGCAGGGGCTCCTCGAACATGAGGCCGGCCGGGGTCATGTGGTAGTTGAAGGTGTTCTGGACCAGGTCGCCCGAGCGGAAGCCCGCGGCGTAGAAGCTCTCGGTCCATCCCCAGTAGTCGTCGCCCCTGTCCTCGGGGTCGAAGATGGGGCCGGGGGACAGGAAGACGCGGCGCAGCTCGCCCAGATCCTTGGTCAGCAGGCCGCCCAGGCGCGGGCCCATGGACTGCAGGAAGATGAGCTCCTTCTTCTTCAGGATGGGCACGTGCTTCAGGTCGATGAGGTCGCGGAACTTCTCCACGGAGAACTGGGCGCGGTCGAAGCGCTTCTTCACGTCCTCGGAATATCTGTATGCGTAGGAAAGCAGTTCCTTGAGCTGGATCTGGTAGTATTTCTGGCGCTCGGTGGCGTCCAGAACTTCGCGCCGGCTGAAAATGCCTTCAGTGCGATCCTTGCGGGTCATCAGCGCTCCTCCTTGCGGGGCTCGGTCCGGCCGTGGGGTCGGGGTTGAATGGTGAAAGAGAATCCATCTCTACAGGAATAGAAAAAGGATTTGCAAGAGTCTTCCTGCAAATCCTTGGAATAGATGGAATTTGGCGGTTGCGGCTATTCTTCCGGCAGCTCGCCGTCAACGGCGTCTTCGTCCGCCGGGCCTTCGTACTCCTGGGTTTGCGGCTCTTCGAGCTGAGCGAAGGTGCGCGCGAAGACCAGAAAGCCGGTGTGGGCGACCATGCGGTCGTCGGGACGCAGGCGCTCTGGCACGGGCTTGTAGTGGCGCAGGAAGATTTCCAGAACCTCGATCTGTCGGAACGGCCCGCCTTCCATGGCTTTCAGCAGGTCCTGGACCTGATTGGTGGTCGGCAGCAGAAAGCCGATGGGCGCGCCCGGAACCACAGCGTCGGGGATGTGGCGAATGTAGTCGCAGGGTTCGCGCACGTCCAGGAACAGGGCGTCGGCGGCGTGGGGGTGGAAGCCCTCGGCGATGTCGTGATGGAACTGCTCCACGCGATGGGCGAGGCCGATGCGTTCCAGGTTCTGGCGGCAGAGGGTGTAGAACTCCTCGCGGCGCTCGTAGGTGTAGACCTTGCCCGTGTCGCCCACCAGCCAGGCCAGGGCCGTGGTCAGGCCGCCGGAGCCGCAGCCGGCCTCGACGATGCGGCAGCCCGGGCCGATGCCCAGCTTCATGGCGATGTACCCGATCTCCTTGGGGTAGATGATCTGGGTACGGCGTTTGACGGACTTGATCAGGTCATAGAGGGTCGGCCGCATGACCGTGAAGGGGTAGCCCTTGTGGGTCAGGACCTGCTGTCCCCAGCCCGCGGCGCGGACCTCGTCGAGGTGGAGAATCCCCTCGTTGGTGTGCATGACCTGCCCTTCCTGGGCGGAAACGAAATATCTCTTGTCCTTTGCGTTGAGCAGCATTACCAGCTGTCCCGGTTCGAGCATGTGGCCTCCTGTGCAGTGAGAAGGCGGGAGTAGCCATGGCAAAATGGGATGTCAAGCCAGCGCCTGCCCCTCGAAGGGTTTTTCTTGCTATGGACACGCCTGCCGGGTATGTATTCTCCTTGATTCGTGGCGCGGCGTGCGTCCGGCAGTGACCGGCCCCTTTCGCCTCCTCAAGCCCCCCGCGCCCAGAGATCGCAAATTTTCATCGGATTTCCGTCCGCAAATTTCATCATTTTTCCCGGCCCTGCCGGAAACCTTTTTCATTTGAGGATATTCATGGGAGAAAAGCAGAAGCGCAAGATGTTCATCAGCGTTTTGCCTGGCGAACAGGTCGAGGTGGCCATCATGGAGGATGGCATCGTCGTCGAGTACTACGTCGAGATGCTCCACCAGAGCAAAACCAAGGGCAACATATATAAAGGAAAGATTCACAACATCGATCAGGCCCTGCAGGCCGCCTTCATCAACTACGGTGCCGAGAAGAACGGCTTTCTGCAGGTCGATGAGGTCCACCCCGAATATTATCTGGGCGACGTGCCCACTCGCGGCAAGTACCCGCCCCTGCAGAAGGTCCTGAAGCCCGGCCAGGAAGTGCTGGTGCAGGTCGTCAAGGAGCCCGTGGGCTCCAAGGGCGCGTTCCTGACCACCTACCTGTCCATTCCGGGCCGCTATTTCGTGCTCACCCCGGGCCGCGAGCAGCTCGGCATCTCCCGCAAGATCGAGGACGAGAAGGAGCGCGACCGCCTGAAGGAGGTCGTGGAGGAGCTCAAGCTCGACGAGGGCCTGGGCGTCATCGTGCGCACGGTCAGCGAGGCCCAGAGCAAGAGCAGCCTGTCCAAGGATCTGCAGGTCCTGAAGCGCCTGTGGAAGGACATCCGCAAGAAGGGCATCGCCTCAGAGTCCCCGTCCCTAGTCTACGAGGAGAAGGACCTGGCCTTCCGCGCCATCCGCGACTACCTGACCCCGGACATCGCCGAGTGCTGGGTGGACGACGAGGAAACCGCCAGGCAGATCACCGAGTTCGCGACCCTCCTGTTCCCGCGCCGCAAGACGTTCATCAAGGTCCACACCGAGACCGAACGCACCCTCTACGAGCGTTTCCGCATCGAGGCGCAGCTGCAGAAGATCTTCAGCCGCACGGTCAACCTGCCCAGCGGCGGTCAGCTCGTCATCGACCACACCGAGGCCCTGACGGCCATCGACATCAACTCCGGCAAGATCGGCGGCGAGAAGAATTTCAAGGAAATGGCCCTGCGCACCAACATCGAGGCCGCGCGGGAGATCCCCAACCAGCTCATGCTGCGCGACATCGGCGGCCAGATCGTGGTCGACTTCATCGAGATGAAGGACGGCAAGCACATCCGCGAGGTCGAGAAGGAGCTGCGCCAGGCACTCAAGGTCGACCGGGCGCGTACGGACATCGGGCGCATCTCCAAGTTCGGCCTGCTCGAGATCGTGCGCCAGCGCCTGGGCACGTCGGCCCTGTCCGGCAGCCTGGAGCCCTGCCCGCACTGTTCGGGCGCCGGCACCCGCCGCAATCTGGAATGGCGTTCCATGCAGGCCCTCAAGGACTTGTACCGCGAACTGCGCAAGGACAAGCTGACCGAGCCCTTCACCTACACCACCGACGCGGACCTGATGCACTACCTCGTCAACCGCAAGCGTGAAAAACTTCTGGAGTTCGAGCAGACATTCGAGCGCAAGATCTACATCATGCCCTCGGCAACGCCCAGCTGCGCATTCTGCTAGGTTTTTCGATGAAAATACTGGTTCACATGTGCTGTGGGCCGTGCGCCATCACGCCTGTCCGGGCCCTCCTCGAGGCCGGGATGGGCGTGACTGGCCTGTACTACAACCCCAACATCCACCCCCTGCAGGAATACCTGCGCCGTCGCGAGGGGGTGGCCCAGGTGGCCGATCGCCTGCGCATTCCGGTCATCTTCAAGGACGACGAGTACGACCCGCAGGCGTATTTCCGGGCCGTGACCTTCCGCGAACCCAACCGCTGCGCCCCGTGCTACGCCCTGCGCCTGGAACGGACCCTGTCCATCGCCCGGCGCGGCGGGTTCGACGCCTTCACGAGCACGCTCCTCTACAGCAAGTTCCAGAAGCACGAGCAGATACGGACCATGGGGCAGGATCTGGCCCAGGGGACCGGCGTGGCGTTCCATTACGAGGATTTCAGGGCGGGGTGGTCCGAAGGCATCGCCCTGTCGAAGGAATGGGGGATCTACCGCCAGCAGTACTGCGGGTGCCTGTACAGCGAGTTCGAGCGGTATTCCTCCGAACTGCGCAAGCGCGCCTGACCCATGCTGCTCTACGTTCATGTACCCTTCTGCGTGCGCAAGTGCGGGTACTGCGCCTTCCACTCCGGGCCGTTCTCCGCGCCCGAGGCGGAGCGTTACGTGGGGCTCGTGCTGAACGAGCTGGACTGCCTGGGAAAGACCCTCGGGCGGCGCACGGTGGAGACGGTCTACATCGGCGGAGGGACGCCCTCCCTGCTGACCCCGGCGCAGATCGGGGCCATTCTCGAAGGGGTGGCCTCGCGTTTCGATCTGGAAACGGGAGCCGAGATCACCCTGGAGGCCAACCCCGAGTCGGCCTTGAAGACCGGCTTTCTGGCCGAGGTTCGGACCCTGGGCGTCAATCGCCTGAGCCTCGGCGTGCAGAGCCTGCGGGACGACCTGCTGGCCACGCTCGGCCGCTCCCATGACGCCGCCCGGGCACGCCTGGCGGCGCGGGCGGCGCGCGAGGCGGGGTTTGCGAACCTGAGCCTGGACATGATCTGGGGGCTGCCCGGCCAGGACGTGTCCGCATGGCTCGAAGACCTGGCCGGCATCACGGCGCTGGCTCCGGAACACGTCTCCTGCTATGGTCTGAGCCTGGAGGAGGGCGCGCCGCTGGCCGAGTCCGTCGTCGCCGGGCGGCTGTCCCTTCCCGACGAGGAGGAGGGGGCCCGCATGTATCTGGAAGGGTCGGCCTTTCTCGAATCCGAAGGGTACGGGCACTACGAGATCTCGAACTACGCCCGTCCCGGCCGGGAGAGCCGGCACAACCGGGGGTACTGGTCCGGCCGGGACTATCTGGGGCTGGGTCCGGCCGCCGTGTCCACTCTGGACGGGCGGCGCTGGGCGAACCCGGCCGGTCTCGACGAGTACGCCCGCACCGTGGCCGCCGGCGTCGAAAGGGAAGGGACGGAGGTCCTGACCGCCGATGTGCGGCGGCAGGAAATGGTCATGCTGGCCTTGCGCACGAGGGACGGCCTGGACCTGCAAGAATTCATGGCAGCGACCGGAATTGAGTTTCCGCGGCGCGACCCGGCTGTCGAGCGGCTTCGCTCCAGCGGGCTGGTCCGCCTCGGCGCCGGTCGCCTTCAACTGACACGCGAGGGCATGCTGGTCAGCAACTCCGTCATCGAACTGGTGCTCGGAGTCCTGGACCGCACGCCCGCAACAACCGCGCAGGAATCGTATGACTGACAACACAGAATTTGGTGAGACCCCGAACGGGACATCCCAAAACGAGAATTTCGAAGCAAAGGCATTCACCATGGCAGACCTGCCGCCCGTCCTGCGGGCCGCGTCGCTGCGCCTGAACTGGACCGAGCTCATGCCGGTGCAGACCCAGACCATTCCGCTCATGCTGGAGGGGCTCGACGTCATGGTCCAGTCCCAGACCGGCAGCGGCAAGACCGGCGCCTTTCTGCTGCCGACCCTGAACCGCATCGATCCGGCCTTGGGCGCGCCCCAGGCCCTGGTCCTGGTCCCGACCCGCGAACTGGCCGTGCAGGTCACGCGCGACGCCGAGGAACTGGGCCGGGAATGCGGCGTGCGGCCCGTGTCCATCTACGGCGGCGTGGGCTACAAGGGCCAGATCCAGGGCCTGGAGAGCGGGGCGCAGCTGGTCATCGGCACGCCGGGCCGCATCCTCGACCATCTGCTCAAAGGCACCCTCAACCTGGACCGGCTCAAGGTCATGATCTTCGACGAGGCCGATCGCATGCTGTCCATGGGCTTCTACCCGGACATGAAGCAGCTGCAGCGCTACCTGCCGCGCGGCCTGCAGTCGGCCATGTTCTCGGCCACCTATCCCGGCCACGTGAAGCGCCTGGCCCAGCAGTTCCTGAAGGACCCGGTCTTCGTCTCCCTGAGCCAGGAGCACGTCCACGTCAGCGAGGTGCTGCACGTGGTCTACAAGGTGCCGGCCATGCAGAAGAGCCGCATCCTGGTCAAGATCATCGAGCAGGAGAACCCGGCCTCGGCCATCATCTTCTGCAACACCAAGGCCGACGTGCACTTCGTGGCCACGGTCCTGCGCCGCTTCGGCTACGACGTGGGCGAAATCAGCGCCGACCTGACCCAGGTCGCCCGCGAGGAGGTGCTGGAGAAGCTGCGCCTGAACAAGCTCAAGTTCCTGGTGGCCACGGACGTGGCCGCGCGCGGCATCGACATCCACGAGCTGTCCCACGTCTTCCAGTACCAGCCCCCCCAGGACCACGAGGCCTACGTGCACCGCACGGGACGCACGGGCCGGGCCGGAGCCGCCGGCGTGGCCATCTCGTTCGTCTCGGGCATGGAGGAGATCGAGCTGGAGCAGATCGCCAAGAAGTTCTCCATCCCCATGGTCGAACACCAGGTTCCGGCCGACGAGGAACTGGAGACGCTCATTTCCCAGCGCGCGGTCTTCCTGCTGGAGTCCCGCCTGCGCAAGGCCGACAACATCCAGAAGGAGCGCATGCAGCGCTTCATGCGCACCGTGGGCGAACTGGCGGGCAACGATGATTCCCGTGCCCTTCTGGCCATGCTCGTGGACGAGTTCTACCAGGCCACGTTCCATGCCCCGCTGGAGCAGCCGTCGGAAAAGATGGTCGACATGGTCCGCCCGGTGCCCGTCGAGTCCCGTCAGGCGGCCCCGGTCGAGGGCGGCCGGGCCGAGGGCGAGAAGCGCCGCCGCAAGCGTTCCCGCAAGAAGCCGGGCAACGGAGGCGAGGCGCGGGAACAGGGGCGGACCGACGCGCCTCAGGCGCCCCAGGAAGAGGACGCTTACGTCCCCGCACCCGAAGCGGCTGCAGCTCCGCAGGCGGACGCTCCACTCCCGCAGCGTGATGAGGCGCCGTCGGTAGAGGTCGATCGCGATGAGACCGAAGACGCGGATCTGGTTCCGGTGGAAGAGGTCTCTGCCGGCGGCCCTGCGGAAACGGCGGAGGGGCAGCCTGCGGCCGCGCCGAAGAAGCGTCGTCGCCGCCGCCCGCGGAAATCCTCAGCCCAGAAGGCCGAAGGGGCCCGTGAGGGCGGAGCCGAGCAGGCGCCTGCCGAGGCCCGTCCCGCTGCGCGGAAGGAGCCCGCTGAGACGCGCCCGGCGGAGGAAGCGCCTGCACCAAAAAGGACGGACAATGACCGGGGCCGTTCCCGGGGCAGGAAGCCTGCGGACCAGCCGGCAGAACCGGCCAAGCCCAGGAAGAAGATATTCCTCGAATAAAGCACAAGCCCCGGCCTCGCCGGGGTTTTTGTTTGGGGCCCGTGCCGTGAGGAGGGGGCTGCCGTCGGCCGGGTTCCGGTGATTGCGGCTTTGCGGTCGACGGGATGGGGAAATTCACGTAGGCGGGATGGTGCAGTCCCGCACAGAAAAAATCGAGGCCGGTCCCGCTTCCTCGGGGAGGGGCCGCTGCGGGACGGGAGGCAACATGACACACGAACGACGCACGAGAAGCCGCGTCAACCTGGAATTTCCACTGACCATCGCCTTCGAGGGTAAGCGCGTCCGGGGGCGGGTCCACGACCTGAGCCTCAAGGGTCTGTCCTGTTCCACGGAGGAGTGGATTCTGCCCGGCAAGGAGTGCGAGGTGACCCTGGAACTGGAATCGGGGCTGCGCATGCACATCCACGGCCGCATCATCCGGGCCGGCCAGGACGGGGCCATAGATTTCCTGCGCATGGACGAGACGAGCTTCGGCCACCTGCGCAATCTCGTCCGGCTCTACGCCGATGATGCGGACGTCGTGGACGAGGAGCTGCGCCGCCCGGCGTTCACTCCAGAGGGCGGGCCTTTTCCAGAGTGAGCAGGGTCTGTTTCAGGGGCAAGCCGGGGCCGAACCCGCCCAGGCCCAGGTTTGCGGCCAGGACGCGGTGGCAGGGGTAGAGCAGCGGCCAGGGGTTGCGGGCCATGACGCTGCCGACGGCCCGGGCCGCGCGCGGCGAGCCGCACATGGCGGCCAGCTGCCCGTAGGTGGTGAAGGTCCCGCGGGGGACGTGGCGGCGCAGGTTGTCCAGGACCAGGACCGAAAAGGCCGAAAGCCCGTCCCAGTTCATGGGCAGCTCCGGCCAGACATCCTCCTCCAGGCGGCCGTAGTCCGCGACGATCCGCGCCAGCTCCGCCCCGAACGGTGAGCGCGGCGGGGTGGACGGCCTGCGGTCGCCGCTCAGGTCGATGGCCGTCAGCAGGCCGTCCCGCCAGTGAAAGGTGGCCGAAAACCAGTCGTTGGCGAAGGTTTCCGCAGTCATGTTCATGCGTGTTTCCCTCCCTCGGGATTGAACCATTGCGGCAGGGGGAGGCCAAGCGCCTTGCCCTGCCAGACGTCCTCATGAGCGAGCAGACGCCTGGCGGCGTCGAGATATCCGGCCTTGTCCAGGGCCCAGTCCGGGGCGATCAGTTCGCCCGGGGCGGGGTCGCCCCCGAGTCTGTGCACGACTATTTCCGGTCGCAGCAGCGCAATCCCCCGTACCAGCCAGCGCAGGGATTCCTCCTTTGTGAGGAGCTCAACGCGCCCTTCGCGCCAGTCCCGCTCCAAAGCCGTGTCCCGGCAGATGTAGAGATTGTGGAATTTGACGCCGGCCACCGGCAGGCTGTTGACAACGGCCATGGTTTGTTCGAAGTCCGCCAGGGTTTCGCCGGGCAGACCGGTGATGACGTGGGCGCAGACCTTGATGCCCCTCTCCCCGGCCTCGCGCGCCCAGCGTTTGAAGCAGGCTGCGTCGTGGCCCCGGTTGATGCGCCGCAGTGTGCGGTCGTGGGCCGACTGCAGGCCCAGGTCCAGCCAGACCTCCTCGAAGGGGGCGGCCCGCAGGATGTCCAGCTTATTCTCGTCCAGGCAGTCCGGGCGCGTGCCGACGGCGATGCCGACGAGGTCGGGCAGACCCTCCAGCGCCTGCATCATGGTCCGCAGCCGCGAGGCCGGCCCGTAGGTGTTGGAGAAGGACTGGATGTAGCCCAGGAAGCGGACGGTCCCGCCTTTGGCGAGGATGCGTTCGCGGCCGGCCAGGTACTGGTCCGTGAGGGACATCGCGGCGGCCTGGCCCGTTCCGGAGCCCTTCTCGTTGCAGAACGAGCATCCGCCGACGGAAATGCTGCCGTCGCGGTTGGGGCAGGAACTGCCTGCGTCCAGAGGGATCTTGCGGACCCGGTGCCCGAAGCGTCGCCGGAAGTAGGCCGAGAGGGGATGGAAACGGTTTTGTGACATGCCTGGTATGATTGAAATTTGTCCCTTCCGGGGCGGTAGTTGCCTGCGCGGCGATCTTCTGGTATTCAGCGCGGCTTATTACACGTCATTTTTCCGGCCCGTCGGGTCGGAGTTCCGCCTTGGCATGTCCCGGAAGAGCCCGCGCGAGCGGACCATACTGAACATGATAAAAGAGGAAATATATGTCCAGAATTTTGGATAAGATTTTGGGGTTCTTCTCGAACGACCTGGCCATCGATCTCGGGACAGCCAATACCTGCGTCTATGTCAAGGGCAAGGGCATCGTCCTGCGCGAACCCTCGGTCGTGGCCGTCAAGCGCGACAACCGCGGCAACAACAAGGTCCTGGCCGTGGGCGCCGAGGCCAAGCGCATGCTCGGCCGCACGCCCGGCAACATCGTGGCCATCCGGCCCATGAAGGACGGCGTCATCGCCGACTTCGAGGTCACCGAGGCCATGCTGCGGCATTTCATTTCCAAGGTGCACAACAGCCGCCGGCTGGTGCGGCCGCGCATCGTCATCTGCGTGCCCACGGGCATCACCCAGGTCGAGAAGCGGGCCGTGCGCGAATCGGCCCAGAGCGCCGGGGCGCGCGAGGTCTTCCTCATCGAGGAGCCCATGGCCGCGGCCATCGGCGCCGATCTGCCCATCACTGAGCCCACGTCCAACATGGTCGTGGACATCGGCGGCGGCACCACCGAGGTGGCGGTCATTTCCCTGGCGGGCATCGTCTACTCCAAGTCCGTGCGCATCGGCGGGGACAAGATGGACGAAGCCATCCTGCAGCACGTCAAGCGCAAGTACAACATGCTCATCGGCGAAAGCTCGGCCGAGGACATCAAGATGACCATCGGCTCGGCCTATCCCCTGGACGAGGAACTGGTCATGGACGTCAAGGGCCGCGATCTCGTCTCGGGCATCCCGCAGAACATCACCATCACCTCCGAGGAAGTGCGCAAGGCCATTTCCGAGCCCGTGGACTCCATCGTCCAGGCTGTGCGCATCGCCCTGGAACAGACTCCCCCCGAACTGGCCGCGGACATCGTGGACCGCGGCATCGTGCTGACAGGCGGCGGGGCGCTGCTCAAGGGCCTCGACAGCCTGCTGCGCGAGGAAACCTCCCTGCCCATCACCGTGGTGGAAGACCCGCTGTCCACGGTGGCGCTTGGTTCCGGCAAGGTGCTCGACAATCTGGATGTTCTGCGTGAGGTAACCATCGATTAGACGTATGTCGCCCCGCTTCAAATATCTGCTTCTGTTCTTCTTTCTTCCGCTTTTTCTCTACTTTTCCATGTACACGTGGAACTGGAAGACGGGGTATCTGGACCGGCTGGCCGCCATGGTCGGTCTGGATGTCGCCGGCTGGGTCATGGCACCGGGGCGTTGGCTGCAGAACAACGTCGACGAGTTCTGGTCCCGCTACGTCTATCTGGTGGGAGTGCGGCAGGAGAACGAGGACCTGACCCAGCGGGTCCGGGAGATGGAGCTTGAACTGGCCCGGGTTTCCGAGAAGGCCAAGTCCGCCGACCGCCTGACCTCGCTGTTGCGCTTCAGTCCCGAGGCCAACTGGGAGATGCGCGGCGGCAGGGTCATCGGCCAGCGGCTCGGCCCCAACGCCATCCTGGAGACCCTGCTCATCGACCTGGGCTCGGCCCACGGGGTGCGGGCCAACGATCCGGTCATCTCGCCCCGAGGGGTGGTGGGCCGCATCGCCAAGCCCGGCATGCATTTTTCTTCGGTCCTGCTCCTTTCGGATTCGACCAGCCGGATACCGGTCATCACCAGCGACGGGCGGGTTCCGGCCATCGTCCAGGGCCAGGGGCCGGGCGCGTTTCTGGAAGTCAAGTTCATCCCCCGCAACGATCCCGTTGCCCCGGGCGAAATCCTGATCAGCTCCGGCCAGGGCGGCGTGTTCCCCAAGGGGATTCCCGTGGCCCGGGTGGTCGAGGTGACGCCCGCCGACGTCTCCCTGTTTCAGAAGGTCTACGCCGAGCCGCTGCTGGCGCTGCGATACTACGAAGAGCTGCTGGTCCTGAGCCGCACTGACGGGTATGATCCGGGGCAGCCCATGGCCTCCGCCGACGCCGTGCAGCCGGCGGCCAACAGCACCGCAGGCCAGGTGGCCCCCGCGACGGCTTCGGCCAAGGCCGCGGAGAAATCGACCAACGCCACCGCTAAATCGACCAACGCCACCGCCGACACGCCGGACGAACCTGCGGTGAACGCCTCGAAACCGGCCGCTTCCGGGGCCGAACCGTCCAAGCCGGCGCGCCACCCCGTGCGCAAGAGGTCGTGAGATTGTCCGCCGCTCCGTACGGCTCTCGACGTCCGGGCCGCATACCCGACCCGGTCTGGTGGGCGGGGTACCTCGTGCTTGCGCTCTGGGGTCAGGAAATTTCCGGAGGGTTCGACTTCCTGACGCCCGGACTCCTCGTCTGCCTTCAGACGGGCCGCTGGTGGACGGTGGGCTGGATGACGGTGCTGTGGGTGCTCGTGCAGGAAGGGATCGGCAACCTGGCCTTCGGGGTGGCAGTGCTCTTCTACGCAGGGATGTTCGCCTTCTTCATGCTCACCAAGTGGCTGCTCGAGCCGGAAAATCCGCTCTTCATCCTCCTTTTTTCCCTCGTGCTCTCCGTGTGGGCCTGGGTTGTCCTGAGCGGGGCCATCAGCTTCCAGGAGATCGGGGCGCGGATGCACTCGCCCTGGCCGTGGGTCGCGAAGCAGTGGCTGGCGTACGTGCTGTTCTGGGGCGGGATGCTGGTCGCCTACCGCAGATGGGGCGGACATGGGCGCGTTTGACACCCCCGAGAGACCCCGGATTTTTTCCGGCCCCAACCTGCTGCTGATCTGCATCGTCCTGCTCTTCTGCGTTTTCGGCATCCGCCTGTGGTACCTGCAGATCTACAAGAACGACTTCTACACCAGCCGCGCCCAGGAAAACAGGACCCGCCAGAGCACCATGTTTTCGCCTCGCGGCATCATCCGCGATCGGAACGGCGTGCTCCTGGCCGAGAACACGCCCGCCTACGCCCTGGCCCTGGTCCGCGAGGATTGCCCGGACATCCCGAAGACCCTGGACCAGGTCAGCCGCTGGACGGGCCAGCCGCGCGACGAACTGGAGAAGGTTTTCGAGATCGGCCGCAAAAGGGTCAAGCACTTCGACGAGCAGGTCATCGTGCCCAACATCCCCTTCGAGCTCGTGGCCCTGGTCGAGGCGCACCGGCAGGACTGGCCGGGGCTGACCATCGCCGTGCGCCCGAAGCGGTCGTACGCCTACGGGCCGACCCTGGCGCACGTGCTCGGCTATGTGGCCCGGGCCAACGAGGAGGAGCTCAACGACGACCCGGATCTGCAGCTCGGCGACGACGTGGGCAAGCAGGGCGTGGAATATGTGCTGGAGCGTCGGCTGCGCGGGACCAAGGGGTTGGAGGAGTTCGAGGTCGATGCGTCGGGCCGCGTCCTGTCGTCCCGGATCGTCACCCAGCCGGTCAAGGGGGAGGACCTGAACCTGAGCGTCTCCCTGCCGCTGCAGGAAATCGCGACCAAGGCCCTGGACGGCCGCACGGGCTCCGTGGTGGCCATGGACGCGGACACGGGTGAAATCCTGGCTCAGGTCAGCCTTCCCAGCTACGATCCGAACGAGTTCGTCGTCGGCATCAGCCACGCCAAGTGGAAGGAACTGCTCGAGGATTCAGAGCACCCCATGCAGAACCGTCCGGTGCAGAGCGCTTATCCGCCCGGTTCGGTTTTCAAGCTGGTCGTCGGCGGCCTGGCCCTGGAAAGCGGCTCCGTGACCCCGGCCACGACCGTGTTCTGCTCGGGCAGCTACAAACTCGGCGAGCGGTCCTTCCGGTGCTGGAACAAGGGCGGGCACGGTACCGTCGATTTCAAGAAATCGCTGCGAGAGTCCTGCGACGTGTATTATTACCAGCTCGGCGAACGTCTGGGCGTGAACGCCATCAGCGATTACGCGACCCGCTGCGGTTTCGGCGTCAAGACCGGGGTCGAACTGCCGCACGAACGCTCGGGAAACATGCCCACCGCCGAATGGAAGCTGAAGCGTTTCGGCGAGAAATGGCAGCGCGGCGAGACCCTGAATTATTCCATCGGTCAGGGCTACACCCAGACGACCCCGCTGCAGGTGGCCAGGTTCGTGGCCGCGCTGGTCAACGGCGGGCGGATTCTGCGGCCGACGCTGCTCGCCACGGCGTCGCCCGACGTCGTCGGCGAACTGCCCATGAAGGCCTCGACGCGCAAGCTCGTCCTTGACGCCATGGTGGCCACGGTCGAGGAGGAGAGGGGCACCGCCCGCCTGCTGCGGCGCGAGGGCATCCGCATCGGCGGCAAGACCGGCACGGCGCAGGTCGTCAAACTCATGGACAAGTACGAGAAGAAGAAAACCCAGGAGATTCCCTACAAATACAGGGACCATGCCT
>JANJWV010000066.1 GCA_024709365.1 Desulfomicrobium sp.
TACCTGGGCCTGGCCTTCCGCTACGCCCTGTCCTTCGGACGGCCGACGCTGTGGGTCTTCTGCGGCCTTCCGGCCTCGGGAAAATCGACCCTGGCCGAGGCGACGGCCGAGGCCCTGTTCATGCCCCTCTTCTCCTCGGACGCCGTCCGCAAGGAGGACGGGGAGGCGCCTGGCGCATCGGTGGTTCCCATCGACGCCGGCCCGTACCGTCCCCTGCTGCGCGGCCGCATCTACGCCCGGCTCCTCAACCTGGCCATGGAGCGGCTCCGGAACGGGTCGTCCGTGGTCCTGGACGCCACCTTTTCCGAATCCAGATGGCGCCGGTCCGCCATCCAACTGGCCGACGACCTCAAGACGGACATCGTCTTCGTCCACTGCGTCTGTTCCACCGCAACCCTCAAGCGCCGACTGGCCATGCGCGACACGTCTCCGGGCGCATCCGACGCCCGGCTGTTCCATCTGGACGAAATGCAGAAGCGCTATGAAGGGTTCGACTCACATTCCGAAGATACATACCTACGTATCGATACGGATGAAACGGTAGAATCCTGCCTCCATATTCTGCTTTCCGGGGCCCACGCCCTGAAAACAAATCAGGCCGAGCGCATCGCCGGCCGGCTTGGCCGGCAGGGACAAAGCGAATAGGCGCCTGAAAATATACGAAAGACGACATTTCATCCCGACGGTCGAGGTACGGTCCCGGAGGTCGGCCATCGCCGGGCACGGGACGGGCCATGATTTTTAATATCCTTTATTTTCAATCAAATAGACTTTTTTAAAAATATGCTCGTCATTGGCTGCCATTTTGCTTTATAGGTGGGCCGCTTCGTCTTTCGCGCCATTTTTACAGATCACATATCAACCAGAGGAGTCGAGAATGAGAAAATGCACATTGGTACTATTGATGTTCCTTGCCCTGTCTGTCGCCACCGGCGCCATGGCGGCCCAGAACCTGGTCAAGAAGGTCGACAACTTCATCATCCTGGTCGACCGTTCCGGTTCCATGGATGACAAGTACGTGGGCACCAAGGACAAGAAGATCGTCCTGGCCAAGGCCCTCCTGGAGCGCATGAACGCCATGATCCCCGAACTGGGCTACAACGGCGGCCTGAACACCGCCGCCCCGGCCAGCGAAATCCAGGCCCTGGCCCCGTTCACCGTCGCTTCCTACGGCGCCTCCGTCGCCAAGGTCCCGACCCTCATCGGCGCCAACCCGACCCCCCTGGGCGTCGGCCTCAAGGCCCTTGAGCCCGCCCTGCAGGGCGCTTCCGGCCGCAACGCCGTCATCATCCTGTCCGACGGCCAGGAAAACGCCGGTGAAGGCTCCCTGAAGGTCGCCGCAGCCATGGCCGAAAAGTACAACGTCTGCTTCCACACCATCAGCTTCGCCGACACCGTCAGCGGAAACCAGAAGCTGCTGGACGACATCACCGCCCTGAAGTCCTGCGGAGTCGCCGCTTCCGCCGCCCAGTTGGCCGATGACGCTGCCATGAAGCAGTTCGTCAAGGCCGTGTTCTACGACGTGGCCGCCGCTGCCGACCCCTGCGCCCTGGACGACGACGCCGACGGCGTCGACAACTGCAAGGACACCTGCCCCGGCACCCCCGCCGGCCTGGCCGTCGACGCCTCCGGCTGCCCGATCCCCATGGTCGTGAAGCTGAAGGTCAACTTCGACTTCGACAAGTCCGACATCAAGCCCCAGTACCACCAGGAACTGGCCGACTTCGCCACCTTCATGAAGCAGCACCCCGGCGTGTCCGTCGAGATCGACGGCCACACCGACTCCAAGGGCACCGACGAATACAACCAGAAGCTGTCCCAGCGCCGCGCCAACAGCGTGCGTGAGTACCTGGTCAAGAAGCTCGGCATGGACGGTTCCAAGCTCACCGCAGTGGGCTTCGGCGAGTCCAAGCCCGTGGCCAGCAACGACACCGATGCCGGCCGCGCCGAAAACCGCCGCATCGAGGCCGTGCTGAAGGGCGTCTACAAGAAGAAGTAATCCGGCTTCACAAGACGGAAAAAGAGGCGGCTGCCGCAACGGGGCCGCCTTTTTTGTCGCCTGGCGCATGGCCCGCCGGGGCAGGCTGCATCGGCTTCGCCGGACAAACACGCAGCCGAGCCCGGAATTTCGCCCGGCCATCGACCGTCAATGCCTCGGAACGGAACCGGGCAGAATGCGTACGCTCAAGACGGCCGGCGGACCTCTCGTCCTTGAAATTCCCGACTGTCTCGACTACGTGTGCATAGTAACGCATATCAAGCAGTTGGAGTCATCTTGCTTACCGATCTCCTGCAATACGTTTTCGGCGGCCTGACGAGCGGGGCCATTTACGCCCTCATCGCCCTGGGCTTCTGCGTGGTCAGCAACACCATGGGCATCGTCAACTTCATCCAGGTGGACTTCGTCACCCTGGGCGGCATGTTCATGTTCTCGGCCCTCTTCGCCCTGGGCCTGCCCACGGTTCCGGCCCTGGGCCTGGCCGTGCTCCTCGTCGCCCTGGCGGCCATGCTCGTGGAGCGTTTCGGCCTGCGCCCGGCCCGCTCGGACAATCATCTGGTCCTCATCTTCCTGACCGTCGGCCTGTCGATCATCGTGCGCGGCGTCATCAAGCTGGTCTGGGGCAAGAACCGCATGGCCCTGCCGCCCCTGACGCCCGACGTGCCCGTGCAGATCCTGGGCGCCAGCGTCCTGCCCCAGGCCCTGTGGATCCTGGGGCTGACCGTGGTCGCCATCGCCGTCCTGACCTGGTTCTTCCACCGTACGTCCCTGGGCCTGTCCATGCGCGCCGTGGCCTCCAACCCCACGGCCGCGGCCGTGGTCGGCATCCCCGCCGGCCGCATCCGACTGACGAGCTACGCCATCGCCGGGGCCCTGGGCGGGCTGGCCGGCGTGCTGGTCACGCCCATCACGACCCTCAACTACGACGTGGGCGTGCTCCTGGGCCTCAAGGGCTTCGCCGCGGCCATCCTCGGCGGCTTCGGCTCCTTCCCCGGGGCCATCCTCGGCGGCCTGGGCCTGGGGCTCCTGGAATCCCTCTCGGCCGGGTACGTGTCCAGCGCCTACAAGGACGTGGTGGCCTTCGTGGTCCTGCTGCTGGTGCTCTTCGTCAGGCCCAAGGGATTGCTGGGCAAGTGACGGTCCCTGTTTTTCTCTTCCCTTCAGTCTACGAGCGGGCTCAAGGCTTGCCGGGGCGGGCTTTTTGGTCGCCGACTGTCTGACTGAGCCAGGCATCGTTCGGTGAACCATTGCCGGACGCAATGCATGGGTCCCGCGCGTTGCGGGCAATGGTTCACCGTTACGAGGCCGGCGAAGGAGTTTCGGCGGCCGAAAAGCCCGCCCCGGCAAGCCGCTCTCGCATGAAACACCAATCTCCGGACTTTACCCCCGGCCAAATCGATTATACTTTCCCGGCACCGCCGCACCCGACGGCCCGCCCGGCCGATGAGCGGCAATAAGGATTTCCATGACCGGCAGACAACAGTTCCTCTACTTCCTGACCCTCCACCGCACCGGCCTGGCAGTGACGCTCATGGCCGCGGCCCTGCTCGTCTTCCCCCTCGTCGAGAACAACCCCTACACCCTGGGCCTGACCAACCTCATCGCCATCAACGCCATCGTGGTCCTGGGCCTGAACCTCTTCATCGGCTACACGGGCCAGATATCCCTGGGCCACGCGGCCTTCTTCGGCCTGGGCGCCTACGGTTCGGCCGTGGCCACGGTGACCTTCGGGCTGCCCCCCTGGCCGGCCATGTTCCTGGTGGCCGCCCTGGTGGCCGTGGTGGCCCTGGCCGTGGGCATCCCGGTGCTGCGGCTGTCGGGCCATTATCTGGCCATGGCCACCCTGGGCCTCAACTACGTCGTGCACACGGTGCTGCTGCAGTGGGACGAGGTCACGGGCGGGCCCAGCGGCTTCGCCGGCATCCCGAGCCTTTCGGTGCCTGGCGCGGCCGTCGACGACCCCGTCAGCCTGCACTACCTGCTGTGGGGCTTCGCCATGGCCTGCCTCCTCCTGTGCCTGAACCTCGTGCGCAGCGGCGTGGGCCGAGGCATGTCCGCCCTGGCCGGGGACGAGACGGCCGCCGCCTGCCTGGGCGTCGACACGCGCGCCACCAAGGTCAAGGTCTTCGTGCTCTCGGCCGTGCTGGCCTCCCTGGCCGGCAGCCTCTACGCACACAGTTCCCAGTACGTCAGCCCCGACACCTTCGGCATCTTCGCCTCCACGGACTTCGTCATCATGGTCGTGGTCGGCGGCATGGGCTCCATCTGGGGCTCGGTCTTCGGCGCGGCCTTCCTGACCCTCATGCCCGAATGGGTCGAGTTCTTCAACGAACACAAGGATTTCGTGCACGGCGGCATCCTCGTGCTGGTCCTCATGTTCCTGCCCCAGGGCCTGATCACGGGCCTGACGGACATGATCCGGGTCCGCCTGGCCCTGAGGAGGCGCGACCATGCTGCGGCTTGAGGACGTGGGAAAGAATTTCGGAGGGCTTCCGGCCCTGCAGGACGTGTCCTTCGCCGTGCCCGTGGGACGACTCACGGCCCTCATCGGTCCCAACGGCGCGGGCAAGAGCACGCTCATCAACTGCATCACCGGCGTCAACCCGCCCACGAGCGGCTCGGTCCTCTTCCAGGGCTCGGACATCGCCGGGCTGCCGGCCCACAAGGTCACGCGCCTGGGCATCCACCGCACTTTCCAGAACCTGCGGCTCTTCCCGCGCCTCTCGGTCCTGGACAACGTGCTCACGGGCCTGACCTGCGAGGGCGGGGACTCCATGTTCATGGCCATGCTGCGCCTGCCGTACCTGCGCCACCGCGAACGGCAGCTGCGCCTGCGGGCACTCGAAGCCATGGACGCCTTCGGCCTGGCCGACAAGGCCGCCTGGCCCGCCGGCGTCCTGGCCTACGGCGACAAGAAGCGCGTGGAGCTGGCCCGGGCCATCGTCGGCCGCCCCAAGCTCCTGCTCCTGGACGAACCCGTGGCCGGCCTCAACGCAGAGGAGACGGCCGCCGTGGGCGAACAGCTCCGGAACCTGCGCCGGGCCGGACACACCATCCTGCTGGTCGAGCACGACATGGACCTGGTCATGAACATCGCGGACCTGGTCGTGGTCCTGGACAGCGGAAAATGCATCGCCACGGGCACGGCAGGCGACGTCCGCCGCAACCCGCTGGTGCTCGAAGCCTATCTCGGACGAATGGAGGCCACGGCCTGATGCTGACCATCTCGAACCTCACGGCCCACTACGGCGCGGCCCAGGCCCTCTTCGGTATCGACATGGCCGTCGCGGCCGGGCAGACCGTGGCCCTGGTCGGGGCCAACGGCGCGGGCAAGAGCACCCTCCTGAAGTGCATCATGGGCCTGCTCAAACCCTCGGGCGGCGAAATCCTCCTCGACGGCAAGCCCGTGACCGGCGCCACGCCGGCGCGCATGGTCCGCCTCGGGCTTGCCATGTCGCCCGAAGGCCGCGAGGTCTTCGCCGATCTGCCGGTCCTGGAGAACCTCCAGCTCGGGGCCATCCCCCTGAATCTGCCCAAGGCCGAGGAAAAGCGGCGCATGGACGAGGTCTTCGCCCGCTTCCCCAAGCTGGGCCAGCGCCGCACCCAGCCGGCCGGCACCCTCTCGGGCGGCGAGCAGCAGATGCTGGCCATGGGCCGGGCGCTGATGGCCAGGCCCCGCCTCCTGCTCCTGGACGAGCCGAGTCTGGGCCTGGCGCCCATCATAACCGACGAGATTTTCGCCATCATCCACCAGCTGGCCCGCGCCGGCACGACCATCCTCGTCGTCGAGCAGAACGCCGCCCGCGCCCTGTCGGCCTCGGATACGGCCTACCTGCTGGCCGGCGGCAGGATCGTCGAACAGGGCAAGAGCCGCGATCTGCTCCTGGACCCGGCCCTGCGCGCCGCCTTCCTCGGCGCGGCCAGCCACGACAACCCCTCGGCCAGCCGCCTCGGCGCGGCCGGACTGACCAATATCCGACTGGAGAAACAGCCCATGCAGACCGATTTCATGCCCGCCTTCGCCTCCGCCGAGGACCTCCAGGCCCACCAGCTCAAAGGACTCAAGTGGACCGTGCGCCACGCCTACGAGGGTTCGCCCGCATACCGCGCCAAGCTCGAGGCCGCCGGCGTCACGCCCGACTCCATCCAGAGCCTGGACGACCTGCGCCGCCTGCCCTTCACCACCACCGAGGACCTGCGAGACGGCTACCCCTTCCCCCTGAAGAGCGTGCCCTTCGAACAGCTTGTGCGCGTGCACGCAAGCTCCGGCACCACGGGCAAGCGCAAGGTCCTGTGCTACACCCAGAAAGATCTGGACGACTGGATATCCATGTTCGCCCGCTGCTACCAGACGGCCGGCATAACGCCACTGGACCGGGTGCAGATCGCCGTGGGCTACGGCGTGTGGACCGCGGGCATGGGCTTCCAGCTCGGCTGCGAGAGGGTCGGGGCCCTGGCAGTGCCCGTGGGTCCGGGCAACATCGACATGCAGATCCAGTTCCTGCTCGATTTCCAGTCCACGGTCTTCTGCTCCACGGCCTCCATGGCCCTCTTGATGGCCGAGGAGATCCACAAGCGCGGCATCGCCGACAGGATCGCCGTGAAGAAGATCATCTACGGCTCCGAACGCTCCAGCCGCTCCATGCGCAAGAAGATCTCGGAACTCTTCGGCGGGGCCGAGCTCTTCGACATCACCGGCCTGACGGAACTCTACGGCCCCGGCGCCGGCATCGAATGCCCGGACCACGACTGCATCCACTATTGGAGCGACTACTACCTGCTCGAAATCCTGGACCCCGAGACCCTCAAGCCCCTGCCCGACGGCGAGTGGGGCGAGATGGTCGTCACGACCCTGTGCAAGGAGGGCGCGCCGCTCATCCGCTACCGCACCCGCGACATCACGCGCATCATCCCCGGCCCCTGCACCTGCGGCAGCGTCATGCCCCGCCACTCGCGCATCAAGGGCCGCTCCGACGACACCATCAAGTTCCGCGGCGTGAACATCTACCCCAGCTCCATCGACACCATCCTCTCGGCAGTGCCGGGTCTGGGCTCCGAGTACCAGATCCACCTGACCCGCGGCGAGGGCGGTCGCGACAACCTGCGTCTGGTGGTGGAGCGGGCCGAAGGCGTGGGGGCTTCGCGGGCGCCGGAGATGGCCCACGAGGCCGTGCATCAGATCAAGCGGCAGCTCATGGTTTCCGTGGACCTCGACATCGTTGACTACGGCAGCCTCCCCCGCTCGGAGCGCAAGAGCCAGCGGGTCTTCGACAGCCGCATCCAGGACGAGATCGTGTAATTTCCAGGCGTTCCCACAACGGCAACAACCATTTTCCAGAGGAGAGACGACATGCGCAGGATCATAGGACTTCTGGCCGGCCTCATGCTGCTGGCCGCCCCGGCCCTGGCCGAGGACACCATCAAGCTGGGCGGCTTCTTCGACCTGTCGGGCCGCGCGTCCTTCATCGGCACGCCGAGCAAGCTGGTGGCCGAGATGCTGGTGGAGAAGATCAACGCCGAAGGCGGCATCGGCGGGAAGAAGATCGAGCTGCTCGTCGCCGACACCGAGGGCGACCCGGCCAAGGCGGCCAACATCGCCACCAAGTTCATCCACAAGGACAAGGTCGTGGCCATCATCGGCCCGACCCTGACGGACACGGGCATGAACGTGAAGAAGATCGTCCACGACGGCAAGACGCCCACGGTCATGACCGTTGGCGGCGACCCGGTCATCATGGGCGGCAAGTTCGGGCCCTTCGACTGGGTCTTCAAGTCCCCCCAGCGTTCGGAAATCGCGGTCAAGCGTCTCTTCACCCACCTGAAGGACAAGGGCCTGACCAAGATCGCCCTGCTCTCGGCCGACGACGGCTTCGGCAAGGACGGCCTGCGCTGGATGGAGCAGCTCGGCCCCGAGTTCGGCATCGAGATCCTCATCAAGGAATCCTTCGGCGCCCGCGACACGGACATGACCGCCCAGCTGACCAAGGCCAAGAACGCCGCGCCCCAGGCCCTCGTGGTCTGGACCACCGGCCCGGCCGGCGCCATCTCTGCCAAGAACGTGGCCCAGCTCGGCATCGACCTGCCCCTCTTCCAGTGCCACGGCCTGCCCGACCCCAAATACGTCGAGCTGGCAGGCCCGGCCGCCGAGGGCAACCGCATGCCCGCCACCAAGCTCATGGTCGCGGACGAACTCCCGGACACGGACCCGCAGAAGGCCGTCATCCAGGAATTCATCAAGCTCTACACCGAAAAGGGCTACGACAAGCAGTTCCCCATCAACACCCACTCGGGCTACGCCTGGGAC
>JANJWV010000099.1 GCA_024709365.1 Desulfomicrobium sp.
GACCTTCTCCAGTTCATCCACGGTCGAGAACTTCTTCGCCCTGGTCCCGGCAGACACCCTGCGCCCCTACGTGGGCAAGGGGCTCAAGATCTGCTGCATCGGACCCGTGACTGCCAGGACCTTGAAGGATTTCGGTTTCACCCCGGACATCATGCCCGAGGACTACACCATCCCGGCCCTGGTCGACGCGCTGGTCAAGGGGTGATATGAGTCTGGCCCTGGGCGTTCTGGTCTCCGGCTCGGGCTCCAACCTGCAGGCCATCCTGGACCGGGTGCGGGCGGGGAGCCTCGACGCGGACATCCGCGTCGTCATCGCCAACAGGCCGGACGCCCTGGGCCTGGAACGCGCCCGCGAGGCAGGCATCCCCACGGCCTGCGTCCTGCACGCGGACTTTCCGCGTCGCGAGGATTTCGACCGCGAACTCGTGCGCCTGCTGCGGCAGGCGGGCGTGGAGTGGGTGGCCCTGGCCGGGTTCATGCGCATCCTCACGCCCGAGTTCCTGACGCCGTTTGCCGGCCGCGTGGTCAACATCCACCCGGCCCTGCTGCCGGCCTGCGCGGGGCTGCACGCCCAGCGCCAGCAGGCCGAGCACGGGGTGCGTCTGGCCGGGTGCACGGTGCACTTCGTGGACGAGCAGATGGACCACGGCCCCATCGTCATCCAGGCCGCGGTGCCCGCCTTCGCGGACGACGACGAGGCGTCCCTGGGGGCGCGCATCCTTGACATGGAACACCGCATCTACCCCCAGGCCCTGCAATGGATCGCCCAGGGGCGGGTGCGCGTCGAGGGCCGGCAGGTCGTCGTCGACGGCGCGTCCCGGACCGTTGCTGGCCCGCATTGGACCAACCCCCCGCTGGAAACACCTTTCGACCTCTAGGGAGGCAGCCATGAACGCATTTCAGCTGGTTCTGACCGATGAGGAAAAGCGCTTCTGCAAGGACCTCATCCGCTACGTCATCGCCCATCACCTCGATTTGGCCGCCGGACCGAAACCGGCCCTGGCCTCCGAGACCCTGAACATGGAGCTCGGCGCTTTCGTGACTCTCAAGAGGCACGGCCGCCTGCGCGGCTGCATCGGCAACGTCGTGGGCAACGGCCCGCTGGTGTCGACCATCGAGCGCATGGCCGGGGCCGCGGCCTTCGAGGACCCGCGCTTCCCGCCGCTCGGGGCCGAGGAACTGGACGACCTGGACATCGAGGTCTCTGTCCTGGGCCCCATCACCCCCTGCCCGGACCCGGAACTCATCGAGATCGGCCGTCACGGGCTCTACATCCGCAAGTCCCTGCATTCGGGCCTGCTCCTGCCGCAGGTGGCCACGGAGTGGGGCTGGGACCGGGAAACGTTTCTCGACCAGACCTGCGTCAAGGCCGGACTGCCCAAGGGGAGCTGGCGCAAGTCCAAGGTCGAGATCTGGTGGTTCGAAGCCGTCATCTTTTAAAGGAAGGTACATCATGCGCTCATTTCTCTTCGCTTTCGCCCTGTTCTGCCTGACCGTCACCGCGGCCCAGGCCGGCAACCCCAAGGTCGCCCTGACCACGAACAAGGGCGTAATCGTCCTCGAACTCGACGCGGCCAAGGCGCCGGTCACCGTGGAGAACTTCCTGACGTACGTGAAGGACGGGTTCTATTCGGGCACGGTTTTCCACCGCGTCATCAAGGGCTTCATGATCCAGGGCGGCGGCATGGACGCGTCCATGTTCCAGAAGACGGGCCACGCCCCCATCAAGAACGAGGCGGCCAACGGCCTGAAGAACGACAAGTACACCATCGCCATGGCCCGCACCGGCGAGGTCGACTCGGCCACGTCCCAGTTCTTCATCAACACGGCGGACAACGACTTCCTGAACCACGGCGTGCGCGACTTCGGCTACGCGGTCTTCGGCAAGGTCGTCGAGGGCCAGCAGGTGATCGACGCCATCGACGCGGTCAAGACCGGCTCCAAGGGCATGCACGGCGATGTGCCGGTGGAACCGGTGGTCATCGAGAAGGCCGAAGTGCTGCAGTAGGCTGCATCGCCTTCGAAACTAAAAAGGGCGGTCCCGCGAAGGATCGCCCTTTTTCTTTGGCCTGCCGAACGCCCTACGAGGCGAGCAGCTTGGGCAGGATGGTGATGATGTCCGGGAAGAGGGTCAGTACCAGAAGGCTGACCAGCAGCGCGTACAGGTACGGCAGGGACGCCTTCATGACCTTTTCCAGGGGGACCTTGGTGATGGCGCTGGCCACGAAGAGGTCCAGCCCTACGGGCGGCGTGATGCAGCCGATGGCCAGGTTGCAGACCATGAGCACGCCGAAGAAGAGCGGGTCGATGCCAAGGCTCTTGGCCACGGGCAGGAAGATGGGCGTGAGGATGACCACGGCCGCCGAGGCGTTGACCATGGTGCCGATGATCAGGAGCAGCACGTTCATGGCCAGCAGGAAGAGAATGGGCGAGTTGGTCAGGCTGGCCACGAAGGCGCCCACGTGGTGGGGGATCTGCAGGTTGGTCAGCAGCCATCCGAAGACATTGGCCGCGCCGACCAGGAACATGATGATGGTCGTGCCGATGACGGCCTGGAAGATGATCTTGGGGAAGTCTTTGAGTTTGAGTTCCTTGTAGATGAACATGCCCACGAAGATGCCGTACACGGCGGCCACGGCCGCGGCCTCGGTCGGGGTGAAGATGCCGCCGTAGATGCCGCCGATGATGATGACCGGGGTCATGAGGGCGAAGAAGGAGTCCTTGAAGGAGGTCCACAGGGCCGGGACCGAGAACGTCCCTTCGGCCTTGAGGCCGTTCTTCTTGGCCAGCCACCAGCTGACCAGCATCATGGACACGCCCATGAGGATGCCCGGCAGGAAGCCTCCGACGAAGAGGTCGCCGATGGAGGTGTCGGCGATGACGCCGTACACGACCAGGGTGATGGACGGCGGGATGACGATGCCCACGGTGCCGCCTGCGGCCACGATGCCCGTGGCCCATTCGCGGGAGTAGCCCTTTTTCTCCATTTCATTGACCATGGTCGAGCCCAGGGCCGCCGTGGTGGCCGCGGAGGAGCCCGAGATGGCGGCGAAGAACATGCCCGATACGGCCACGGCCTGGGCCAGGCCGCCCGTGAAGGAGCCCACCAGGGCCTGGGAGAAGTTCACCAGGCGGCCCGTCACGCCGCCGGCGGACATGAAGGAGCCGGCGAGCATGAAGAAGGGCACGGCCATGAAGGAGAAGGAGTCGATGCCCGCGTACATCATCTGCGAAACCATGACGAGGGGCATGTTCATGAAGAAGTGCAGGATGGTGGCCGCGGCCAGGCACAGGGCGAAGGCCACGGGCACGCCCAGGGCGGTCAGTCCCAGGAAGACGAAGAGAAGGACGAATTCCATGGCTATCCCTCCTGCCCGGTGCCGCGCCCGGAAATGTTTCTGAAGATGCGCAGGGTTTCCCGGAAAAGGTAGAGGAGCATCAGCACGCAGCTGACCGGGATGATGACGTAGACCCAGCTCATGGGGATATCGAGTCCCGGCGCGCGCTGGAAGGTCATGATGGAGGTCATCTTCCAGCCCTGGGTCAGCAGCAGGCCGATGAAGACGTAGCCGCAGATGTTGATGACGACGTCCAGGATCGTGCCGAAGACCGTGCCCTTGAACTTGTCCGGCAGGAACTGCACGGCCAGGTGGCCGCTCTCGCCCATGATCAGCGCGGACCCCAGGAAGACCACCCAGACGAACAGGAAGCGGGCCAGCTCTTCGGACCATTCAGGGGTGTAGTTGAACAGGTAGCGCGTCACGACCTGGGCAAAGATGATCACGAGCATGACCGACATGGCGACGACGGAAAACCCGTACAGCACCGAGCGCACGCCCTTGAGAAGCTTGTCCATATAATCTCCTGAAATGTGAAATGTCCGAGCCATGGCCGCCGGAAAGCCCGCCCCGGGACGCCGGGACGGGCTGGCTCAATTCTTTCTAGTTGCCCAGGGCCAGGACCTTGTCGATGTTGTCCTGCCCGACGGTGCCGGCGAATTCCTTCCACACGGGCTGGGTCGCTTCCATGAAGGGCTTGCGGTCAACTTCGATGACTTCGATCTTGCCCGTGGCCTTGATCTTGTCCCAGTACTCGTTGTCCTCCTTGGTGGACAGTTCGCGCTGCCAGGCGATGGCTTCCTTGGCCGCTTCCTGGATGATGGCCTTCTGCGCGTCGGAAAGCTTGCTCCAGGTGATCATGGAGATGAGCACCGGTTCCGGGGCGTAGGCGTGGGCCGTCAGGGAGGCGTACTTCTGCACCTCGAAGAAGCGCTTGGTGTAGATGTGGGCGCTGGGGTTCTCCTGGCCGTCGACCGTGCCCTGCTGCATGGCGGAGTACAGTTCGCCGAAGGCCATGGGGGTGGGGGAGCCGCCCAGGGACTTGATGGTCTCGATGTAGATCTTGTTGGACATGACGCGGATCTTGAGGCCGGCCATGTCGGCCGGGGCCTTCACCGGGCGCACGTTGTTGGTCAGGTGGCGGATGCCGTTCTCCATGTAGCCCAGGAGCTTCAGGCCCCGCGGCTCGAGTTCCTGGCCCAGTTCCATGCCGACGGTATCCAGGGCCTTGTAGGCGTGGGCGCGGTCCTTGAACAGGAAGGGCAGGTCGAAGAGGGACATCTTGGGCTGGAACTGGCCGAGGTCGGCGGTGCCCGTCAGGACCATGTCGATGGTGCCGTAGATGAGGCCTTCGGTCATGTCCTTCTGGCTGCCGAGCTGGGAGGACGGGAAGACCTGGACTTCCATGTCGCCGCCGGACTTCTCGGCCACGAGCTTGGCGAAATGGTCGGCGCCCTGGGCGTAGGGGTGGCTTACCTCGGCGATGTGGCCGAGCTTCAGAACGGTCTTGGCGAACGCGGGGACGGTCAGCGCGATGGCGACGATGGCGACTGCGCACATGAAGAAACGTTTCATGACTCCTCCTGCAACAAAATCGTGTTGGGGGCGCGGATGCGCCGTGAAAGGGACCTCGAGTTTCTGGATCCACGGATACGCCGCCCGGCGACGAAAATGTCGTTTGGAGCGAAAAAAGAAAAATCCCCATTTTGGGGATTTTGTTCATTGTGCTCACGCACGGAGGGGCAAGGGCGGGATCAGCAGCGGAAGTAGCGTCGTTCCGGACGGCCCACGCTGCCGTAGACCGCGTCGGCGTAGAGGGTGCCCTCGGAGATGAGGTATTCCAGATAGCGGCGGGAGGTCGAGCGGCTGATGCCGATGAGGTCCGCCACGTCCTCGGCGCTCAGGCCCGCTTCCTGGGGCTGGTCGAACACGCCGCGGACCTTGCCCAGGGTCAGGGCGTCGATGCCCTTGGGCAGGCAGGCCCCTCCGCCCTGCGCACGCGACGCGGCGGGGTGGAGCAGGCTGTCCACGTCGTGCTGCTCGATGACGCTGCCCATGCGCAGGCGTTCGCGGTAGGCGCAGAACTTGGTCAGGCAGTCGTGGAAGCGCTCGGCCGTGACGGGCTTGATGAGATAGTCGAAGACCCCGCCGCGCAGGGCCTCCTTGAGAGGGCCCATTTCCCGGGCCGCGGTGATGAGGATGACGTCGATCTCCAGGTCCCTGGACCGGATTTCGCGCAGCAGGTCCGTGCCCGGCCCTTCGGGGAAATAGAGGTCCAGCAGAATGAGGTGGGGCTCCAGAGCCAGGGCCATGTCGCGCGCGTCGTCCAGGCGGTGGGCGATGCCCACAACCTCGCAGCCCGGCACGCGTTCCGTGAAGCGCCGGTGCAGGTCGGCGATGCGCACGTCGTCCTCGACGATGAGTACTCTGGTGATCATCTCGGCTCCTTGGGGATGACTATGGTGAACAGGGCCCCGCCCAGGTGTCCGCGACTGACCATGATCTGCCCGCCGAGCTCCTCCAGGCGCTGGCGGACCAGGGACAGGCCCACGCCCCGGCGGCCCTGGCCCTTGGTCGTCACGCCGCGCTCGAAGATGTGGGCCTGCTCGTCCACGGCCACGCCGTGACCCGAATCCTCGATCTCGAAGACAATGTCGGTGCCCAGGTCCGTGAAGGACATCTCGACTGACCTCAGCCCGGCCGGCCGCTGCAGGGCGGCCTCGAAGGCGTTGTCCAGGATGTTGCCGAGGATGGTCACGATCTTCTCCTGGCTGATCCGGGCCGGCACGTCGGCCAGGGAGCTGTCGCGGTCGATGCCGAAGTTGACACGCAGCTCCTTGGCCCGGTTGTACTTGCCGAGGATGATGGCCGCGATGACCGGGTGCGGCACCGCCTCGCCCAGGAAGCGGATGAACTCTTCGTACCCCGAGGATTCCGTGACCACAAGGTCCAGGGCCTCGCGGTAGGCCTCGATCTGGATCAGGCCCGCGATGGTGTGCAGCTTGTTGGAGTACTCGTGGGTCTGGACCCGCAACAGCTCGGAGTATTCCTGCACCCGCGACAGTTCGGCCGCCAGGCGGTCCAGTTCGTCCTTGCGCCGGAAACTGGCCACCACGCCGCGCACCTTCTGGTCCTGGAACACGGGCACGATGTTGAAGACGAGTTCGTGGCCGCCCACGCTGCGCTCCTGGTCGAACTCAGCCTGGCCCGTGTGCAGCGTGTGCAGGAGTCCCGCCTCCGGGATGACGGTGTCCACGGGCCTGCCGGCGAAGCGTTCCTCCGGGCTCAGGCCCGCGTATCGCCTGGCCGCCTGGTTGCAGACGCGGATGTCCCCCTGGTGGTCGATGGCGATGACCCCCTCGCGGATGGTCTGCAGCACGGCCACGCGCTCCAGGTAGAGGTTGGTGATCTCGGAGGGTTCGAGTCCCAGGGTCATGCGCTTCAGGCGGCCGGCGATGACCACGGCGCTCAGGATGCCGACCACGCTCATGCCGATGATGTACATGAGGGGCTTGTCCAGGTGGGACGATATGGACTCGTGCACGCTTTCGGACAGGTAGCCCACGGACACGAATCCGATGATGCTCCCGTCGTCGTCAAGGATGGGCGTCATGCCGCGCAGGGAGCGCCCGAGGGTGCCCACGGCCTCGGACACGTAGGATTTGCCTTCCTTGAGGGCCGGCCCGGTGTCCCCGCCGACGAAGGTCTGGCCGATGCGCTCGGGCACCGGGTGGGAGTATCGGCGTTCATGCGTGTCGCCGATGACGACGAAGGACGCCCCGGTCTGGGCGCGGATGGCTTCGGCGATGGCCTGGATTTCGCCTTCCGGGTCTCCGTTTTCGAGGGCCAGGCGGATGCGCGGGATCTGGGCGATGGTCTTGGCCGTCTGCAGGGCGGTCTGGCCGACCTGCTCGTGCAGCATCTCCTCGGTCAACCCCGAGATGACATGCCAGCTGACGGCGATCTGGACCACTACCAGCGCCAGCACCATCAGGATGAGGTGTCCCTGGATGGTTGTCGGGCGCAGCCAGGCAAAAGTTCTCATCCATGGCCTCATAAGGTTCCTCCGTATTTTCCGGGGATTCTTCGCGGATTGGGGCCTTCCTGGCAAGCCCCGCTCCGGAGTTCCGGAGAACAGGGTGCGGGGGGCTGGAAACGACAAAAGCGGATGTGAAGCCTCTTGCCAGATTTGCTTGAGACATTAACGTAATAATTAAACTTTTCAGTTGACGAACTGCTGCATTCGCGTATTATAGAACCAAACTCTAAACATTGATGTGGAGGCAGTTATGGTTAATATGGATTACCCCGGACCGTGCTTTTCCTGTTCCGCAATCGACGGCTGCGCTTCCGAAGAAGCCAAGAAGCTGGCCGTGAAGGGCTACTGCAAGGGCGTCGAGCGTGAACTTAATGCCTGGAAGGCCACCCTGTATGACGTGATGGTCGGTTTTCTGGATCTGGGCGACAAGGACCGCGGCAAACTTGTCGACGCCGTGGCCGAGATCAAGGCCCTGGTTCGCGAGATCGAAACCAAGACGGCCCAGCTTGAGGCCGAATGCCCCCTGGAGATGGCCCCGGTCGAAAAGGCCCTCGGCGACAAGATGAATTCGCTGCGGGTTCACTACACCAAGGCCATGGAAGTGATCGGCGCCGGATCTTTCGGCGGCTGATCACATGCCTCGCGACTCGGACTGACGAAACGCGCCCGGAGAATGCCTTCGGGCGCGTTTTTTTTTGATAAACGCAGGACCGGGAGGGGTCTCCATGGGCTTCATGTTCTGGGTAAAACTGTATCTCGCCACGATTCCCGTTTTTTTCGCCATCGACATGCTCTGGCTGGGCGTTCTGGCCAGGAGCTTCTATCAAACAAACCTGCGGCATCTCCTGAGCCCCGAAGTCAACTGGCCGGCGGCGTTCGTCTTCTATTTCATCTACATCGCCGGCATCCTCCTCTTTGCCGTGCGGCCCGGCCTGGAGGCCCAGTCCCTTGGCAGGGCCTGCCTGTGGGGGGCGCTCTTCGGCTTCTTCACCTACGCAACCTATGATCTGACCAATCTGGCCACCCTGCGGGACTGGCCCCTCAATGTCGTGCTGGTTGATATCGCCTGGGGCACGGTCCTGTGCACCCTGGTTGCCGGCGGCAGCTATCTTCTCGCACTCAAGCTGGCCTGAAAGGGGGACGCGATGACGACAGTGATGCTCGGCGCGGCCGTGGCCGTGCTCCTGGCCATGAACGCCATGTTCGTCGTGGGCACGTACAGAAACGACAACAGCCTCATGGACATCGCCTACGGCCCGGCCCTGGCCTGGGCCGGGGTCGCCGCGTGGCTGGCCGGAGGGATGCCGGACCATTTCCGGCCCCTGGTCATGCTGGGCCTGGCCTGCCTGTGGGGGCTGCGGCTGGGCCTGCACATCGGTCTTCGCCACCGCGGTCGGGGCGAAGACTTCCGCTACCGGAACTTCCGCGAGTCCTGGGGCGGGACCTTCGTCTGGCGCAGCTTCCTGCAGATCTACATGCTGCAGGGGGCGGTCATCCTCGTCGTGGCCGCGCCCATCCTGCTGACCATGGCCCAGCCGGGCGGTGATCCCTCCTGGACCGACGCCCTGGGGCTCGCACTCTTCACCCTGGGCTTTTTTTTCGAGGCCGTGGGCGACTGGCAGCTCGCGCGCTTCAAAAAGGACCCTGCCAACAGGGGCCGCGTCATGACCACGGGCCTGTGGCGCTACACCCGGCACCCCAACTACTTCGGGGAGGCGACGCTGTGGTGGGGCTTCTTCTTCCTGGGGCTTGGCTCGCCGCTGGGCCTGTGGGGCGTGGTCAGCCCGCTGCTGATCGGTTTCCTGCTGCTCAAGGTCTCGGGCATCCCCATGCTCGAAGCCAAGTACGAGGGCAATCCCGAGTTCGAGGCCTACAGACGGGCGACGAGCGCGTTCTTCCCGCGGCCCCCGAAGCGGACTGCCCCCGACGCCACTGCGGAACCGGGGGGCGCGCCATGAGAGCTTCCGGAACCAGAAGGGCCACGGCCGTCATCGGCGGCGGCGTGGCCGGGATCGTGGCCGCCCACCTGCTGCAGGACATCCGCGAGGTCACGGTTTTCGAGGCGGCCGACTATCTCGGCGGCCACACCCACACCGTCTCCGTGCCCGACGGGCCCGACGGCGGCACGCCGGTGGACACGGGCTTCATCGTCTTCAACGAGGCCACCTACCCGCTCTTCATCCGTTTTCTCGACGAACTGGGCGTCTCGTCCCGGGCATCGGAGATGTCCTTCGGCTTCCACTGCGAGGGAACCGGGCTGACCTATGCCGGCACGGACGTGAACGGGCTTTTCGTTCAGCGCGGGAATCTGGTGTCCCCACGGTACTGGCGGTTTCTGTTCGAGATCGCGCGTTTCTGCCGCCAGGCGGAGGACGACCTCGAGGCCGGAGGGGAACTCGGCACCCTGGACGAGT
Organism: Desulfomicrobium sp.; assembly: GCA_024709365.1. Taxonomy (GTDB): domain Bacteria; phylum Desulfobacterota; class Desulfovibrionia; order Desulfovibrionales; family Desulfomicrobiaceae; genus Desulfomicrobium. The sequence goes on from JANJWV010000099.1 coordinate 9,792, forward strand.
ACGTCCGCGGTCGCGGCTATTCGCCGTTCATGGTCGAAAACTACCTCCTGCCCATGGCCGCGGCCATCTGGTCCTCGCCGGCCGGGCGGGTGGGGCGGTTCCCGGCCCTGTCCTTCCTGCGCTTCTTCAGCAACCACGGCCTGCTGTCCCTGGTGGACAGACCGCGCTGGCGGACCGTGAGCGGAGGCAGCTGCAGCTACGTCCGGGCCTTCCTGCGCCGTTTTTCCGGCACCGTGCGGCTGAACTCGCCCGTGGCCAGGGTTCTGCGCACGGACGAGGGCGTACGGGTGGAGGTGGAAGGGGAGGGGCCGCAGGTCTTCGACGAGGTCGTCATCGCCGCCCACGCCGACCAGGCCCTGCGCATGCTGGGCGACCCGTCGCCGGACGAGGCGCGATTGCTTGGCGCATGGAGCTACGAGGAAAACAGGACGGTTCTGCACACCGACGTCTCGGTCATGCCGCGGGAGCGGGCGGCCTGGGCCTGCTGGAACTTCCGCCGCGTGGCGGGCGAGGACAAAAACGTCTTCGTGACCTATTCCATGAATCTTCTCCAGGGGCTGGCCGGCGACAGGCAGTTTCTGGTGACCCTGAACCGTCCGACGCCCCATGACGAGCCGCAGGTCCTGGCCGATTTCGTCTACCACCACCCCGTCTACACCAGGGATTCCATGGCCACGCAGGCGGAGCTCGCCTCCTTGAACGGGCGGCGCGGGACGTGGTTCTGCGGCAGCTATTTCGGGTACGGATTCCACGAGGACGCCGTGCGGTCAGCCCACGAGGCGGCAGCAAGCTTGAGGAGGAGCTGATGCATTCGAGGATCTATTGCGGGACCCTGCGGCATGAGCGCCTGTACGAGGTCCGGCACGCCTTTGACTACGGGCTGCACATGTTCGCCCTGGACCTGGACGAGCTGGACGAACTGGACGGCGCCTGCCTCCTGTTCGGCCATAATCGCGTCCGTCCCCTGGCTTTGCACGACCGTGACTATCTTTACCCCGGTGACGCTCCCTTGCGGATGAAAGTCCTGCGCGCCCTGCGCGAGAACGGCGTCGGGGAGGACCCGGCCAGGGTCGTGCTGCTGACGGCCCTGCGCCAGTTCCATTACGTCTTCAACCCGGCCAGCTTCTTTTACTGCCTCGATGCCTCGGATCGGCTTTTCTGCGTCCTGGTGCAGGTCAACAACACCTTCGGCGAGACCCACCTCTACGTGCTCACGCCCGACGCCGAAACGGGCCGCTTCGGGACGGGCAAGGCCTTCCACGTCTCGCCGTTCTTCCCGCGGAAGGGGCGCTACGAGTTCGAGTTTTCGGCCCTGGGCGACGAGATGCGCGTGGCCATCACCTACTTCCTGGAAGGCGTTCCCGCCCTGACGGCTTCGTTCTCCGGTGCGGCCCGGGCCGTGACATGCGCGAACCTGGCCTGCCTGCTTCTGCGTCATCCCCTGCGGGCGGCTGCGACCTTCCCGCGCATTCTGGCCCAGGCGGCGCGGCTGTATTTCGGGAAGAAGCGGCCCGTCTTCCTCAAACCCGACCCCGCTTCGCCCATGACCATCCGTCAGGCCCCGCCGGCGGTGTCCGACAGGGTGGGCCGGGCGGCGGTGACTGCGTTCCTGCGCCGTCTCGACCACGGGCGACTGACCATGACCCTGCCGGACGGCGACCAGGAGACCTTCGGGCCCGATGACGGCGGGCCGCGGGTAGCGCTGGCCGTGCACAGGCCGCGCTTTTTCCGGCGCACGCTCTTCTCGGGGGACATCGGTTTCGGCGAGGCCTTTGCCGACGGCGACTGGACCACGCCGGACCTCACGGGCCTGCTGCGCCTGCTGGCCCTGCGCGAGGAAACGCTGAACGACCGCCGCTTCCTGCCGGCCCTGGCCGGCCGGACCCTGAATTTTCTGGCCCATCTGCGCCGGCCCAACACCGTGTCCGGGAGCCGGCGCAACATCACCGAACACTACGACCTGGGCAACGAATTCTACAGGCTTTTCCTGGACCGGACCATGTCCTATTCCAGCGGCATCTTCCTGGACGACGGGGACAGCCTGGAGCGGGCACAGCTCAACAAGATGGACGCAGTCCTTGAAATGGCCGGCATCGGGCCCGACGATCACGTCCTCGAGATCGGCTGCGGGTGGGGAGGCTTCGCCCTGGAGGCGGTGCGGCGCACCGGCTGCAGGCTGACGGGCATCACCATCTCGGCGGAGCAGCACCGGCTTGCCACGGAGCGGGTGCGCGAGGCGGGGCTGGACGACCGTATCGACATCCTTCTCGAGGATTACCGCCATGTGCAGGGCGTCTTCAACCGGATCGTGTCCATCGAGATGCTCGAGGCCGTGGGACACGTCAACCTGCCGGCCTATTTCGAGGCCATCGACCGTCTGCTGGCTCCCGGGGGCCGGGCCGTGATCCAGGTCATCACCATGCCGGACCGGAAATACGACGCCTATCGCCGCGGTTCCGACTGGATCCGCAAGCACATCTTCCCCGGCGGGCACCTGCCGTCCCTGGGGGCCATGGTTGCGGCCATGAGCGCGCGCACGCGGCTCGGGCCCACCCGCCTCGACGACATCGGGCCCCACTATGCGCGGACCCTTCGGATGTGGCGGGAGGCGCTCCTGGCCCGCTGCGCGGAGGTTCTGGCCCAAGGTTTCGACGAGGCCTTCCTGCGCAAGTGGGAATACTACTTCAGCTACTGCGAGGCCGGTTTTCTGTGCCGTACGGTGCGCAACTACCAGATGCAGCTGTCCAGGATGGGCGAGCCCGACGCACGGGGAGGCGCGTGATGCCCGGCCAGCTGCGCACCAAGGCCCTCAATTTCGTCCTCTACCAGTCCGGCTGGCTCTGCTGCGTTCTCGGCGCGGCCAATGGCCGGCCCTGGCTCGGAGCGGGCCTGGGGCTTCTTCCAGTTCTTGCGCACCTGTGGCTGGCCCGCAGGCGGGGCGAAGAGGCCTCCCTCATGCTGGGGGCGCTGGCCCTGGGCATCGTGGTCGACACGCTGCACATGCGGATGGGGACCCTGTCCTTCCAGGGCGGACTCCTGGTGTCCGGCTTCCCGCCGCCCTGGCTCCTGCTGCTGTGGCTGCAGTTTGCCGCCACCCTGCGGTACTGCCTGAGCTGGCTTCTGGGACGGTACGTACTCGGGGCTGTTCTCGGGGCAGTGGCCGGTGCCGCCGCGTACTGGGCGGGGGTGCGCCTTGGCGCCGCGTCGTTCGGCGCCGACACGGCGCAGAGCCTGCTGCGCATCGGCGTGAGCTGGGGGGGGTGCCTTCCGTTGCTGCTGCTCATCGCGGAAAGAAGAGGGGAGGAAGACGGGACGTACCGGCTCTTCTGAACGCAATCGTACGATTCCCCGCGGTGGTGACCACCGCCAGTAAGGGAAACCGCCCGGCGTGGTTCGCCGGGCGTTTTCCGTTGGGAGTGGGAGAGGCGGCCGGAAGGTTTGGCTGAGAAGCCAGCTCAGCCAAACCGTTCACTGCCATGACGCGATAGTCGAGTTCCGTTTAGCACGGCGGAAAGAAAAAAGTAAAACAAAAAGCCAACGTATGACAAAAAATAGAGCGTTTTGTAGGACGCGTTCCCGTGGCGTTCATGCGGGTTCCGCACGGGCTCGGCAAGCGCTTCCGGTCCGTATTCCGAGCTTTGGCCCGCCTTTTGATCTGATTGCGGCAGCAGGAGGTGGATCATGCAGTTTTTTCCCGCTACGGCGCCGGGTTCCGGACCCTCATCCCAGGCATTTTCCCGTTTCGACTTCATGGACGCGAGGGGGGGGCAGGATTTTTCCGGCCTCCTTTCGCAGCAGTTGAGCCAACCCGACCCGCAGGACGCGACCCCGCGGCCGGCGGAAAACGAACCTTTCTCCGGGCCGGAACCGGTTGCGTCTGATTATCAGCCTCGGGACGCAGCCCCGGCCGCGGCCGACGGGCGCGAAGAGGTGACGGAGGGGCATGAACACCGTGCGGAAAGCAATTCCCGTGAGGAGGGCGGCCGGGTCGATGAATCGGCAAAAGATGCCGAGAGCGCTCATGCCGCGCCGCGGAACGGGGAAGACGGAACCGCCGGCCGCGTGGAACGCGAGACGGAAGATGCCTCGTCCGAGGCTTCGGACGGAGTTGCGCCGCATGAAGCCGGGCATCCGGGCACGGAGGCGTTGCAGGAGGAATTGGACGCCGTCGAACAGGAGGCCAGGGGGCGTGTGGCCGCGAATCCCGAGGTGGAAGCCAGGATCAAGGCCCTGCGGGAACTGCTGGGCACATTGCACCAGGCCGATCCGGCTGCGCGCAGCGAGTTGGCCGTGACGCTGGGAGCGCAGATCAAGTCTCTGCGGGCAGAGATCAGTGCCTCGGGCGCCAAGGCCGAAAGCGCCGGCCATGCGTTGTCCCGCGCTGCGGCCGCAGGGGCCGGCAAATCCGATTCGCTTCCGCATGAACGGACCGCCCGCAAGGGCCGGGCCGGAGAAGAGCCGGTTCAGGCTGCAGGCGGGCGGAAAGCGGGCGGGTCCGTGAAGGCCGCGCACGCGTCGGCTGCGCAAGCAGCCGCGACGGACGGGACATCGGCCGGCAAGGGACGGGCCCAGGCGTCGGCTGACACCGTCCGCGAGGCCTCGAAAGAGGGGGCGTCCGCGCTGAACGAGCCGAAGACGGCCGCCGGGGCGTCCGTGGCCCGGGCTGGAGCCGAAGGCTCCAAGGGGGCGGCCGGCCTTGCGGATGGTGCCCGCACCGACGGAAAGGCGCAGCCGGAGGACGTGTCCGGTCGCGCCGGGATCAAGGCCCAGGCCGTGGACACGCACGATTCTCAGGCTCCGGGCGAAGCCTCCGACGCGAATCAGGCCGCCGGGAGCAAGCCGGCAACGGCTTCGCATGAGGCGGCCCTCAAGGCTTCCGCGGACAGCGCGCCGCGCGAGGCAGGGAAGAATCATGGCGCGGCCCAGGCTGCCGAACTCGCCGGCCGCGGCGAAACCGCCAGGGACCATGGCGCTGCTCCGGACGCTTCGCGGGTCGATGCGCCGGACGCGCGAAACGTCGCGCCGGTGCAGGCCAACGGGACCAAGGGTGACCAGGCCAGGCAGGACGCGCGGCAGGGATTTTTCGGCGCACGGGCCGAGGAGCCGTCCCGGGCGGCCAAGCCGGCGGCTTCGGCCTCCGGCAAGATCGTGCTCGAAACCGAGGCCCAGGCTCTGGGGTCAGGGCAGAGTGCCCAGTCCGCCGTTCTGCAGCGCGGGGAATCCCAGGCCGCTTCGCGCTCCGCGGAAGTCTACAGGCAGGTCGAGACCGGCGCCTTCCGCAACCTCGGCCAGGGCGTGAAACAGCTCGTCATCCGGTTGGACCCCGAGGAGCTGGGCCAGGTCAGCGTGATCCTGCAGGTCAAGGGCAAGGAGGTCCAGGCCGTACTGCGGGCCAGCAACCAGGAGGCTTCGCAGGCCCTGGGAGAACAACTCTCCCAGTTGCGGACCCAGCTGGAGGCGCAGGGCCTCAAGGTCGGCAAGCTCGAGGTCCAGACCCAGCTGGCCGACTCCCAGGGGCAATCCCAGTGGCAGGGCGCCGAGCAACACAACCGCTACCAGGAGAACCGGGAACTGGCCCTCTCGGCCCAGCGCTGGCGCACCCTCGAACGAACGGACTCCGGACTGGTCCGGGAAGTGCAGAGTGGTATCCAGAGGGAAAAACTTTCCCAAAGCGGACTGGATATTTTTGCCTGAGAGGGGTGGGCCATGATCGATCAGATTCTGTCGCAGCAGGGCGGGTTTTACGGGGAAGAGACGAAAAGCGCCAACGACGTGCTGGGAAAGGACGCGTTCCTGAAGCTTCTCGTGACGCAGCTGCAGAACCAGGATCCCCTGAACCCCCTCGACGACAAGGAGTTCATCGCCCAGCTGGCCCAGTTCTCGGGCCTGGAGCAGATGACCAACGTCGCCGAAGGCATCACCGCCCTGACGGAAAAAACCGCCCAGCAGGACATGATGAGCGCGGTGAACTACATCGGCAAGCAGATCGCGGCCTCAGGCTCCAGCATGACCAAGGTCGAGAACTTCGCCACGCCGGTCTACTTCACGCTGCAGGACGCCGCGGCCACGGTCTACGCCAACATCTACGACGCCAACAACAACCTCGTGCGCACGGAGAAGTTCACCTCCATGCAGGCCGGCGAGTTCGAGTTCAGCTGGGACGGCACGGACTACAACGGCGCCACGGTCGATAACGGTCAGTACAATGTGTATTTTTCGGCGGAAAGCGCCACGGGCAAGACCGTTTTCGTCGATACGGAAGTGACCGGCGTCGTCACTGCGGTGGAGCAGGGCGAGGATCAGACCTATTTTCGCCTGAGCGACGGGCGCAAGATCGGCTTCAGCGACATCAAGAAGGTCGTGCAGCCGGCGGCCACGTCAACGGAATCATAGATTTTGCCGCGTCAGCGGCGGAACAAGGGGGTAATATATGGGCTTGTCAGCATCGATGTATTCCGCGACCAGCGGCCTCAAGGTCCATGGCGAGGACATGACCGTCATCGGCAACAACATTTCCAACGTCTCAACCATCGGCTACAAGGCTTCGCGCATGTACTTCGAGGACGCCCTGAGCCAGCAGGTGACCACGGCCTCGGGCGTGGGCCAGGTCGGGCGCGGCGTTTCCGTTGGCACGGTCATGGGCGATTTTTCCCAGGGCTCCCTGGAGAGCACCACGGAGTCCACGGACCTGGCCATCGGCGGCAACGGATTTTTCGTGGTTTCGCCCGCCGGGCAGGATATCAACTATTACACGCGCGCCGGTAATTTCCGTTTCGACGAGGACGGGAACCTGGTGGATCCCCACGGTTATCGCCTCCAGGGCTGGGAAGTGCAGCAGGACGTGACCAGCGCCGCGGCCACCGGGGAAACGACGAGCACGGAGGCTACCGGGGTCAAGATCCAGGGCGTGCCCGGCGACATCAAGCTGGAGAATTTCCAGTCCGCGCCGCAGGCGACCAGCCGTGTGGACATGATCCTGAACGTCGATTCCAAATCCGAGGACAAGTCCACCGGGGCGGCCAGTCCTGTCAATCCGGCCAGCGACACGCCTTTTACCGCCCTGTTCGATGCGTACGACTCCGAGAGCGCCGATGGCGTGGCCCTGGGGGACAACCGCTACGCCTACCAATCCACCATCAAGGTGTACGACGAGAACGGAACGTCCCATAACCTCACGGTCTACATGGATCCCGTGCAGTATGACCCCGTCACGGAAAACGCGGGGGGGAAGAAGTACTGGGAATACGTCATCGCGGTTCCGCCCGGAGAGGACAATCGTGAGTTCTGGAGCGCGGCTGGCGTCGATCAGAAGATGCGCGGGGTGCTGATGACCGGGACCCTGACCTTCAATGCCGCCGGCGAAATGGAGAACATGTCCGCCTTCACCATCAACAACCCCTACACGGTGGAGCCCGATCCGACCGCTGTCCCGCCGACCAACGGCACCATCGGGAACGTGTCCGACAAGGCGTTCTGGACGCCCGCGAATTTGTCCCAAAACGGCTACCCTCTCTGCACGGCCAACTTCCTGGGCGCCGAGTTCGGCAGTCTGACGGCCTCCGAAACGGTTGCCGACGCCACGACGCCGAACGTCCCGACCTTGCTCGGCACAAACCAGTCCAAGAACATCGAGATCAACTTCGGGCTGCGGAACAAGGCCACCCAGTGGACCACCGGGACCATAACCGACTTGGCGGGCCTGAGCGACGTGAGCAGCTTCGATCTCACGAACCCGACCACGGCCGCCGCGACCGTCGGCGCGTTCCTGGACGACATCCCGGGGATGGCCTCCACCGAGGTCAGCGCCCTCTCGACCACCAACTACGCCACGGGCTCCACGACCATCTTCCAGGCCCAGGACGGCTATACCGCCGGGTTCCTGCAGAACATCTCCGTGGACCGCGACGGCGTCATCACGGGCCGCTACTCCAACGGCCAGGTCCTGCAGCTCTTCGCCGTGACCCTGGCCACCTTCAACAACAACTATGCTCTCTACCGCGAGGGCGGCAACCTCTTCTCCGAGACCCGCTCCTCGGGACCGCCCATCACCGGCCTGGCCAACACCGGCGGCAAGGGCAGCATCGCCTCCAACTCCCTGGAACAGTCCAACGTGGACCTGGCCACGGAGTTCGTGAAGATGATCACCACGGAAAAAGGCTTCCAGGCCAACTCCAAGACCATCACCACCGTGGACCAGATGCTGACGACCCTGATCCAGCTCAAGCGCTAACGCGCGTCTGAAAAAAAACGCAAGGAAGCCCGCGCTGCACCCAGTCAGCGCGGGCTTTCGATTTTTGTCGGGCGGGCGTTACAGCGACTTGTCGAGGAACAGGCCGACCATGTTCTCGATAGACGCGGCCAGGTCGAGCATTTCGTCGGCCGGGATCTTGCGGATGAGCTTGTCCGTTTCCGGGTCGCGCACCTCCACCTGGACCATGTCCGTGCGCTCGTCGATGTTGAATTTGAGGCTCACGCCGATGGAAGCCATGTAGGAGTCGACGGCCTCGGTCAGGTGCTGCAGCTTCTGCAGGGAAATTTCTTCCGTCCCGTCCTGGGGGGCAGCCGATGCCCCGTCGCGAAGCAGGGCGTGCAGATCCCGCTCGGAGTATTCTTGCGCGCTCCGCTGCTGAGCGACGTGGTCGACAGCCGTGAGCATTTCCTGGGGTTCGAAGGCAAGGGAGGATATTTTCATGGCCAAGGCCTCCTCGTGATATTCTGATTCATCCTATTGATCGGCAGGAGGCGGGAAAACTTTAGAACGGACGGGCAGGCAAAATTGACCCGATTTTTGACACAGAAACGGACAATTGTTTTTAATATGTTGAAAATAAATGGAATATTGAAAATGGCATTCGGAGTGCATAAAGGCGTGTACAACCGCACAAGGAGGTCATCTCATGTCTTTGGTCATTAATCATAATATGATGGCGATGAACGCCGCCAGGAACCTGTCCCAGTCCTATGGAAATCTTTCCGTTTCGACCCGGCGCCTGTCCTCCGGACTGCGCGTGGGCACTGCCGCCGACGACGCGGCGGGCCTGGCCATCCGCGAGCTGATGCGCGCCGACATCGCTTCCCTCAACCAGGGCATGCGCAACGCCAACGACGCCATCTCCATGATCCAGACGGCCGACGGCGCCCTGCAGGTCATCGACGAGAAGCTCATACGCATGAAGGAGCTGGCGGAACAGGCTGCCACCGGCACCTACACCTCGGACCAGCGCCTGATCATCGATTCCGAATACCAGGCCATGGCCTCGGAAATTACGCGAATCGCCAATGCCACGGATTTCAACGGCATCTACCTGCTCAACGGCAATCTTTCGGCCGACAACTTTACGGGCAGCGGGCTGCAGTCGAGCGGCAAGCTCAAGGTACACTTCGGCGCGGGCAACGACTCGGCCGAGGACTACTACTACATCCAGATCGGCAACTCCACGGCTTCGGCCTTGGGCGTCGGCAACCAGTCCATCCCCGGGACCGACGGCTACAGCATCTCCACGCAGGAGGCGGCCCAGAGCTCCCTGGACGCCATCAACAACGCCATCGTCTCCAAGGACAAGATCCGCGCGAGCCTCGGCGCCCTCCAGAACCGCCTGGAGAACACCATCACCAACCTGAGCATCCAGGCCGAGAACCTGCAGGCCGCGGAGTCGCGCATCTCCGACGTCGACGTGGCCCAGGAGATGACCGAGTTCGTGCGCAACCAGATCCTGACGCAGTCCGCCGTGGCCATGCTGGCCCAGGCCAACCAGCTGCCGCAGATGGCCATGCAGCTCATGCAGGGCTAGTGACGGGTTTTCCGGCTAGTGGCGATGATCAAAGACGAAAAGCCGGGGTGTTTCACTCCGGCTTTTTCGATTTGCGGGGCGGGGTTTGCGGGGCGTCGTTCTCGGGCATGTCCGGGTAGCGTTCCTGCAGGAGATGCAGCGCCTGTTCCGCCGCGCCCTGTTCGGCCTTGCGCATGCTGCGCTCTTCCCATTCGAGGCGGGTGCCGTCCGGCAGGGTCACGATGACGGAGTAGAGCTTGGCGTGTTCAGGGCCGCGGCTGGCCCCCAGGGCGTAGCTCGGGCGTGATTTCCAGATGCGCTGGGTGGCTTCCTGCAGCAGGCTCTTGAAGTCGCGCGGGCGGAAGGTCTCCGGAGGGGACGGCCAGTGCCCCTCGAACAAAAATTTGACGCGCTCCGATGCGGCCTCCAGGCCGCCGTCGAGGTACACCGCCCCGAGGACCGCCTCCAGGGCGTCGCTCAGTACGGAATTCTTGTCCCTCCCCCCCTGGCTTTCCTCCCCCCGACCCAGCAGCAGGCAGTCGCCCAGGCCCATGCGCCGGGCCACGCCGGCCAGGGCCGTCTCGCTGACCATGGCCGAGCGCATGCGGGTCAGATGCCCTTCCTGGGCCTCCGGAAACTTGCGGTACAGTTCGTCGGACACGGCCAGTTCAAGGACCGCGTCGCCCAGGAATTCCAGCCGCTCGTTGTGGGTCCCGCCGTGCTCGTTTGCGTGGGACGTATGTGTCAGAGCCTGGATTAAAAGCTTGACTTGCTTGAACTCATAATGGATTCCAGACTGCAGTGTCCGCAGTGCATCGGAAGGAATTTCCAGAGACATCAAGGTTCTCCATGAGAGACGTTTATCTTCACGCCCTGTTTTCTCCCAAGGCCATCGCGGTCGTCGGCTCCCTCGACGGCGCGGGGGGCCCTGCCCGTGTGATCCTGGCCAATCTCGAAGGCTCCGGGTATCAGGGGAGGATCGTGCCCGTCAATTGGACCGGCGAGTGCCCGGCCGACGCATTGGAGTCCCTCGGGGACATCGATCTGGCCGTGGTCTGTCTGCCGCCCGAGGCCGTTCTCGACGCCCTGGAACGCATCGCCGACAAAGGCATCCGCACGGTCATCGTCACCTCGGCGGGGTTCCGCGAGATCGGCGGCAAGGGCTACTACCTCGAAGAGGCGGTCATCCAGCTGGCAGAGCGCCGCAACATGACGCTTTTGGGGCCCAACTGCCTCGGCGTGGCCTCCTGGGCCGACCGCATGAACGCGTCCCTCATCTCCCGCCTGCCCGCCGAGGGCAACATCACCTTCTTCTCGCCCTCGGGCTCCATGTGCAACGCCATCCTGGACTGGGCCGCCAGCGAGGAGATCGGGTTCTCCAAGTTCGCGAGCCTCGGCAACAGGGCCGTCATCGACGAGGCGTCCATGCTCCAGTTCCTGGCCGAGGACCCGCAGACCCATGTGGTCATCGGCTATCTCGAAGGCATGAACAACGGCCGGCGCTTCGCCCGCATCAGCCAGACCATCACCCGCGAGAAGCCGGTCATCATGCTTCAGGCGGGCATGACCGAGCACGGCCGCAAGGCAATTTCTTCCCATGTCGGGGCCCTGACCGGTTCCGAGCGCGCCTACCAGACGGCCCTCAAACAGGCCGGCATCATCCAGGTCGACAACCTCTCGACCCTGTTCGACCTGGCGCGCATGTTCGGCACGCAGCCGCTGCCCAAGGGTGCGAGCCTGGCCATCGTGACCAACTCGGGCGGGGCGGGCATTCTGGCCGCCGACGGCATGGCCGGGACGAGCCTCAATCTGGCGCGCCTGGGACGGGAGACGGCCGAGCGGCTGGGGGAAATCTTGCCCAGCCACATGCAGGCCTCCAACCCCGTGGACATCGGCATGCAGGCCTCGCCCGAACAGTACGCCCGCGCCGTGGAGCAGGTCGCCCGCGACCGTCAGGTGCACATGGTCTTGGTGGTCATCGCCCCGGGGCTTGGCGTGGACATGTCGGCCATCGCGAAGGCCCTGGCCGACCTGCCGAAAATCCCGGACGCCTCCATGGCGGTCTGCCTGCTGGGCCAGGAGGGAGTGCTGGAGGAGAAGCGGTTCCTGCAGCGCAGCGGCCTGCCCTGCTACTCAAACCCCAAGGCGGCCCTGACCAGCCTCGAGGCCATGATCCGCTACGCGCAGTGGAAGACCACCGCCTACCCCGTCGAGGTCTGCTACCGCCGCGACAAGGCCAAGGCCGAGCGCTTTCTGGATGAGTACCTGGAGATCGGCAAGACCGAGCTTTTCGGCTTCGAGGTGCAGCCCCTACTGCAGGCCTACGAGCTGCAGTTCCCCCGGACCGAGCTGGCGCGCACCAGCCGCAGCGCGGCCAAGATCGCCAAGCGCCTGGCCTGCCCCGTGGCCCTCAAGATCGCCTCCCCCCACATCGAGTACAAGAGCGACGTGGGCGGCGTGGAGCTCGGCCTGCAGACTCCGGAGGAGGTGCGGCAGGCTTTTCTGAGCCTCACGTCCAGGGTGCAGTGCCTGCGCAGCGAGGCTTTCATCTCGGGCTGCCTCGTGCAGGAGATGATTCTCGGCAAATTCACGGAGGTCTGCATCCGGGCCCGCCGCGATCCCAAGTTCGGCCCCCTGGTCCGCTTCGGGCTCTCGGGCAGCCAGGCCGAGATTTTCCAGGACTATTCCCTGCGCCTGGCTCCCCTGTCCCTTGCGGACGCCTCGGGCATGATGCGCGAGCTCAAGGTCTTCTCGCTGCTCAAGCGTGAGCGGGGCCGGGACGCCCTGGACTTGCGGGCCCTGGAGGATGTACTGTTGACCGTGTCGCAGATGACGCTGGATTTTCCCGAAATTTACGCTTTGGAATTCGACCCTGTCCTGGTGACCGCGCGGGGGGCGTGGATCGCCGGGGCGCGGATGTCCCTTTTGCCGCATGCCGAAGAGCGGGGGCGTGACCGATAACCGAGCCTCAATATCTCAGTCCTGATCAGGAGGGTGTATGGTAGGAATTTATGTTGGCGCGACGTCCGGCTATTCCGGAAAGAACATGATCGCCATGGGCATCGGGCTCAAGCTCCAGAAGGAGGGGTACCGGGTCGGCTACATGAAGCCCGTGGGCGCCCTGCCGCAGGAAAAGAACGGCGTTCTCGGCGATGCCGACGCGTTCTTCGTCCAGGACATCCTGGGCCTGGCCGAAAACCCGGCCCTGGTCACCCCTGTGGTCGTGGACCAGGATTTCAAGATGAAGGCCTTCACCGGCAAGTGCGACGACCTCATGCCGCGCATCAAGGCCGCCTACGAGGAGCTGAGCAAGGACAAGGATGTCATGATCGTGGCCGGGTCGGGCAGCATGTACTCGGGCAAGTACTGCGGCCTGGACGGCGTCAGCGTGGTCAAGGCCTTAGGCATCAAGGCCATCGTCATCGACCGCTTCGTCAAGGAGCTGAACTACGACTACCTGCTGTCCATGAAGGAGCGCCTGGACGACCAGCTCCTGGGCGTGCTCCTGAACGACATCCCGCCGTCCTTCAAGGAGGAGCTCGACACCCTCCTGCACCCCTTCCTGGAGAGCAAGGGCATCAAGGTGCTGGGCAAGATCCCGAGCGACCCCCTCATGGGCGCCATCAAGGTCGCCGACCTGGCCGACCGCCTCGGCGGCCGCATCATCACGGCCCAGGACAAGTCCGAGCGCGTGGTCGAGAATTTCCTCATCGGCACCATGCAGGTCGAGAACTTCATGACCCATTTCCGCAAGAGCAAGAAGTCGGCGATCATCGTCGGCGGCGACCGCTCGGACGTGCAGCTGGTGGCCCTGGAAGGGCAGTGCCAGTGCCTGGTCCTGACGGGCAACCTCTACCCCAACGACATCATCATGACGCGGGCCGAGGTCCTTGAAGTGCCCATCGTCGTGGTCCGCGACGACACCTTCACCGTGGCCAAGAAGATGGAAGCCATCCTCTCCCGCCACAAGCTGCGCGACGTGATCAAGATTCAGCACGGCTCCCAGCTGGTCAGCTCCATCATCGACTTCCCGTTCATGAAGGACGCCCTGGGAATCTGAAGCCCCGGACCTCAGGCCGAAAAGAAAAAGCCCCGCAAAAAACGGGGCTTTTTCTTTTCGGGAGAACGGCGAAGGCATTCTTGCCGGGAGTCGCGTTCCGTCGCGAGCCGGGCAAGGTCTGCCGGAACTCCCTCGCGGACCTGGTATGGCCCCCCGGCTTTGAGCTGGGGGGGGTGGTCTGCGCGGGGTCCGCCCCGCGGCGGGGTGGAAACCTATGCCTTGGCCGGGTCGGACAGCCGCCAGCCCTGGCCGGGCCGGCGCCCCGTCGCGGGGGAGTTCCCCCCCTGCCCCTCCCCCCCCCCCCCCCCCCCCCCCCCCCCCCCCCCCCCCCCCGCCACGCTTGTGGTTGTGCGCAGGGTTGGGGGGAAACGTGTCAAT
>JANJWV010000111.1 GCA_024709365.1 Desulfomicrobium sp.
ATGCCTGTCGCCTGGAGGAGTGCGGAAACGACGCGGAGTTGCAGGAATGCATCCGGAATTTCTGCCTGGTTTGCGCGGGTGACGCAGAAGCGGTGAATGAATGCAGCGCCGACAGGCCCATGGGCGGTCAGCCCGCCTGTCCGGCCCATCCGTATCGGAATGCCGAAGTCGTCGCCGCTTGTGTGCAGCCGCTGGTTTCGCAGCAGGTGCGGCGTCTTCCCGGTCTCGGGGATATCTGCGCTGCGCCGAGGGAACGTTCCGCGTCGCTGAAGGCCGAGGCGTCTGCCCCGTTAGCCGAGCAGTCGCACGTAGTCCCAGCCGCAGCACCACAGACCGGCCCCGACGCCTTGTCCATCACCCACGCCGAGCGCGTCCCCGAAGCCCTGGATATCTGACATGAGCGGGAAAATCGTTGAAGCCGAGGGAATCCTTGGGAACTTCGAGGCCAGGCGCCGGATCGAGAAAGAGGCGGCCGAGTCCAGGCCCGTCGGCCGGGTTAGCCCCCGCATGAGAGAGACGGCCCCCGGCTCTGCCGCGTGGGACGAAATCCACTCTGCGGAACGGTTGGTGGACGAAGAGGGCTGACCCCGCTATTGGCGGAGCAGTTCGATGGCGGACATGGCCAGACGGCCGGCGTTCGCGATGGCGTCCCACCAGTGGTTGGCCAGGGTGGCCAGGGAAAAGGCGGTCAGGAAGAAAAGGACGGCCCAGACCCGGTGGATGATGGCCTGGAGGACGCGTATGAAAAGACTCGGTGTTGAAGCCATGGTGATCCTCGTGTTGGAAGGAAAGGCCTAGCGTCCGCAGGGTGCGAATGCCCCGCGCGCTGATGCGGCTCACGTCCGGCGCGGAATTCTGAACAGTGGCTCATGACGCGAACCCTTTGCACAACCTAATAACAATACGTCGAATCCATCTGAAAGTAAACGCAAAATGCCTTTTCCTGCCGCGTCCTGCGACACTCCGGGAACACCACCAACCTTCATCACCAAGAAATCACATGCCACAGACATTCACCCGGCCGACTCCGGGTTTTGACATATGCGCCCTGGACAGCCTTTTCGAAGGCCACGAGCCTCGGCTGGCGCACATGCGGGACGCGGCGGCCTTTGCCCGCGACCTGCGGCCGGTCTTCGACCTTGAGGCCGGGCACGGCACCCTGCTCGAACGTTCCGCCTTGCTGCACGATATCGGCTATGCGCCGGCCTTGCGCCGTTTCGGCTACCACCCCCTGGACGGAGCCCTCTTTCTGGACGGCCAGGGGGAACACCCCTGGGTCGTGGAGGGCGTGCTGCGCCACTCCCAGGCGGACAGAAAAACCGAGAGGTTTCCCGGCGTGACCGAGGAATACGCCCTCCGTCAGCCGCTTTCGGAGGCCGACTGGCTGGTGCGGGCCGTGACCGTGGCCGACTGGCGCGCGGCCGGGGTCGGCGGCAGGGTGTCCTTTGCCAGGCGGTTCCAGGACATCGCCGTGCGCAACCCGCACAACCCGGACAAGGTCCGCCGGGCTGGCGTCATGGTCGGGGAAGTGCGCGACTGGTTCCTGGAGCAGGCCGGGGAAATGGGGCTCAAGCGTCCACTGCCCTGGGTCTTCTGCGACGTGGACAACACGCTCATCCGGCCGGGCGACCGTCTGTCGGATGCAACCAGGGCCGCTGTCGGCGCGTACCGCCAGGCCGGAGGGGAGTTCTCCCTGGCCACGGGCAAGCATCCCCTGAGCATCCGGCCGCTGGTTCGGGAACTCGGGCTTTCATCCGTGCAGGTCGCGGCCAACGGGGCCTGCCTGCTGGGCGCTGACGGGGTGACGGTCCTGGCCCATCTCGGGGAGGCGGCCGAAGGACTGCGCGCCGCCCTCGAAGGCCTGGGCCTGATCATCGCCGTCTATCGTGAGGACGGCATCGAACCCGGCCGCATGTGGGACAGCGGCCTGGACGAGGTCTTCGACCGCTACGCGGAAATCCGGCCCGTGCGCACCCCCTTGTCCGGCCGGGTCCTCAAGATTCTGTGCATCACGGACGGCGACGACCTGCGGCGGGAGGAGGAGCTTCGGCGGCTGGCGGCCGAACTGGGTGTGGACTGCTGCCGCAGCGACAGACATTTTCTGGAATTTCTCCCCGCATCCGGGAACAAGGGCCTGGCCGCGCGCACGGTCATGGAGGGGCGGGGCTGGCCGGTCCTGCACTCCATCGCCATCGGCGACACGGAAAACGACGAGCCCATGTTCGCCATGTGCGGCGCCTGCGCTGCCGTGGGCGGGGCGACCGAAGGCGCAAGGTTCGGCGCGGACTGGACCATCGGCCGTTGCGAAGCCGACGGTGTCGCCGACTTCCTCGATCGTCTGCGCGCAGGCGGTGGGTGGCGGGCGTTGCGCTCGGGCATGACGATCTGAAGGAATCTTTGTCGGGGGCTGCGCGGTGACCGCCCTCCCGTGTGCTGCAAGGCCGATGCGTTCGCGGAGCGTGTCGGCCTTGTTTTTAGGCCAGGGAGATGAGGGCTTGGCTGAGCAGCAGGGGGTCGATGGCGCCGGTTTCGCGGACCGTCAGGGGCGTCCTGATGATCCTCGGGCCCAGGGATGCGAGCTCGCGTTCCGGGTTCTCGGAGCCGGGATAGGCGGCGTACGGGTCGAGCAGAACGACGTCGAGGACGTCTTCGATGGCGATGGCGTTCGGGGCGTCTGCACGCAGATGGCGAAGCAGCGTGCGGATCTGGTCCGCCAGGGTCAGGCCGGTCGCTTCCGGGTCGGGCAGGGTGTTGGGGACGAAGACCTTGGGGCAGGGCGTCCGGCTTATGGCCGCGCCCACTCCCGCAGGGAGCAGGTTGGCGACGAGGGAGCTGTAGAAGCTGCCGATGGGGTAGCAGATGAGGTCCGCGCCGCCGATGCAGTCCCGGATTTCCTCGCGGATCGGCGGGCGAACGGGGGCGTTGTCTTTGGCAGGGTCAACGAGACACAGTTCGGCAATGGCACTGCTCAACGGGCTTGTTTCCTTGCCTGTGATGAGGTGCTGCCCAATGACGACCCTGCCGTCTTTCAGCAGAGCCCGCAGTTGCAGATTCGAGTCGAGCAGCAGCCTTGCCTGGCCACGCGCCTGCAGGAGACTGGAGATGATGTCGACGACGGGATCGAGGTTCCGCCCGTTCTCCAGGTAGCCGGCAGTGAGGAAAAGGTTGCCGATGCTTGCGCCGCGCAGGTCGAATTGCGGGCCTGCCGCCCGCTGGAAGATCTGCAGGTGGTGCCGCACGGTTTCCCGCAACGGGGCCGAAACCGTGGCGATGAGCGGGTGGCTTCCCTGCGCCAGGGTTTCGAGTTCGGTCCTGAGCTGCGCCGGGCTTGCGTTCTTGGGCATCCGGCGGGCGAAGAGGTCGCAGATTTCCGGGAATCCGAGCCGGGTACGGTCGGCCAGGGCCATGAGCCGGTTGCGCAGGTCGCCCACGGCCGGCATGTCGAAGTGTCGGCGCAGCACCGCAGAACTGCCGCCGGAGTCGAACGGCGTGACGAGGTGGATGGAATTGTGGGTGTACCCGACCAGCACGCGGCACGTCTCCGTCAGCGCCGTACCGCCGGTGAAGAAGAGGATGCGAGGGCCCTGGTCCGGGGAGCGCAGCTCTCTGGCGACGCGTTCCGCGTCCGGAATGCGGATTTCCCGGGCGATGGGGATGGCGATTCTGGTCATGCGGTTTCCGACGGACGAGGGGCCGATGGAGGACAAGCCCGGGGCGGCGAGCCGTTCGAGCGTCCCGGCAGGAGTCCGGCCTTGCGGTCGTCGAGGGATTCGCGCTGGCTTACTGGTGCGGCGGCGCGGGATCCTCGAACCGGTCCTGATCGCCGGTGTCGGCGTTGCGGATGGTGTTCACGATGCGCTGCAACTGGTCCGAGGTGATGAGCCGCTGGGAGTGCAGCCACTCGAATTTCTGGATTTCCTCTTCGGGATCGTTGGCGAAGTCGATGTTGCCGTACCAGTCAAGCAGCTGCTTTTTCCTGCGTTCGCGGATTTCCGAAATGATGCGGTCGAAGTTTCCGTCATGCATGATGGCGATTTCGCCTTCATCGGAACTCAGGGAGGTGATGTTCGTCTTGAGTGCGGCGTGCAGCAGAAAGCACAGCCCACCCGGCAACAGGAAGATGGCGCCGAGGAGATCGCCGCGGATCATGGTGTACGCGGCCTGGGCCAGACCCCAAGCCGAAAGCAGGATCGCGCCGCTGAAGAGCGTGCCGTTTCGTTCCGACGTCATGCGCGGGTCCATCCCGATGGACCCGTACGGCAGCTGGAAGGAATGGGAGCCGTATGCGTCGGCCCTGGTATAGGTCAGGGCGTCCTGTTCGAAGTCGAAGGTGATGGTGGTGGAGTAGCTGCGTTGGGTGATGTTCATGGGCAAAGTCTCCTGAATCGCGAGCTGCGCATGGAGAGGCGGTAGGTCGATGCGGCGGGTTCGTCAAGACCGTGGCGCGCGGCGGCGGGGCTTGATCAAGGCCCGAAAATGAAAAAAGGCCGCGTAAAGCGGCCTTGCGTACATGGTGCCGGGGGACAGAGTTGAACTGCCGACACGGGGATTTTCAGTCCCCTGCTCTACCGACTGAGCTACCCCGGCGCAACGGAAGACCGTTACTATGGAAAACGTCGGCCTTTGGCAAGTCAAAAAAAGCACTTTTTTTGACTTGCGCATCCACTCGTCCGGATGCGGGTCCGGGAAACGCGGTGCCGTGCCGCAGCCTCCCGCAAAGGAAAAAGGCCGCTCGATGAGCGGCCTTGATCGCGTGGTGCCGGGGGACAGAGTTGAACTGCCGACACGGGGATTTTCAGTCCCCTGCTCTACCGACTGAGCTACCCCGGCGCGTTGGGTGAGAAGCGCTTTTATGCAAAGCTTCAGGCGAAGGCAAGCAGGAATTTTCGTTCCACCGGCATTTCCGGCCCAAAAGCCTTCAAACCCTGTCACGTGCCTCGGGCGGACGCCGAAAGATGTCCTGCGGGACGTGAACGAGCGCCTGGTGGATTCGGAAATCCGTCAGGCTTGTAAACCGAGGCGGAAATCGCGGTTGACGTGATTTTAGTGATGCTTCGCGGGGCCGTGTTCCTTGTGCAGGAAGTAGACGATCAGTCCGACGATGCCGAGACCCAGGCCGAGAATGAGTCCTGAAAACATGGGATGCCTCCTCTTGATATTGATCTGATCCGAAAATATATGGCAGAACCTGCTTGACTTCAAGTTCTTTTCTTCACAAGTCTTGGCGTGCCCGCAACGGTGGCCTTTTTCCCGCGAGAGAGGTAGAGGTCCCGCCATGCGCCGTCCCTATTCGCAGTCAACCGATGTTGGAGTAATCACAATGAGAATGACGCAGATCTGCGTTTTCGCCGTCCTCACGTTCATCCTGACCGTTCAGGGTGCCGCGGCCGAAACCATGACCATGAAGGACGCGGTCGAGGCCGGCCTCAAGGACAACCCGTCCATCCTCGCCGCACGCGAGGCGCTCATGGCGGCCGATTACGCCGTGAAGTCCTCCAAGGCGGCCTTCGGGCCTGCGCTCAGCACGCAGTACGGGTACACGCGCCTTGACGAGCGTCCGACGTCCTTCGGTCGGACCGTGGGCTCCCTGGACAACTGGGAGCTGGCCTTCAACGTGCACCAGCCCCTCTTCACCGGCTTCAACCTGCTGACTACCTACGAGAAGTCCCTGCTGCAAAAGGAGCAGGCGGCCTCGCAGATCGACAACGCCGAACTGCAGCTGACCGTCGCCATCCAGGACGCGTTTCTGAGGCTCCTCCAGGCGCGCGAGAACGTGCGTTCCGCCGAGGACGCCCTGGTGAGGCTGCGTTCGCAGCTGAAGGTCAATACCGCCTTCTACGAGGTGGGATTGCGCCCGAAGCTCGACATGCTCCAGGCCCAGGTGGACGTGGCCACGGCCGAACAGCTTCTGCTGGCCGCCCAGAACAGCGTCGACACCCTCTCGGCGCAGCTCAACACCCTGATCGGCCGGAACGCCAACGCGGACGTGGAGTATGTCGGCGCGCTGGAGTATTTTCCCGTGAATTTGAGCCTTGAGGACTGTCTGGAGAGGGCGCTGAAGAACAGGCCGGATCTGACCATCGCCCGTCAGACCGTCATGGTGGCCGAGAAGGACGCCAAACTGGCCGCGGTGCCGTACTACCCGCAGGTCGGGGCCGATTTCAACTATGTCCGGGCCGGCAATGACCCTGCGGTCAACGGCGGGGATGACCACGACCCCAGCGAATGGAATGCGCAGGTCGGGATGAAGTGGACGTTTTTCGAGTGGGGCAAGACCTACTACGCGGAAAAGAGTGCGCAGAAGAACGTGTCCCGGGTCATGCAGGAATATCAGAACCTTGAGAACGAGGCGACATTCGCGGTCAAGGAGAGCTTCCTGCAGATCGAGGAGACGGAGAAGCGCATCGCCGCCGCCAAGGAAGGCCTAATCGCCGCCAAGGAGAGCTATCGCATGGCCGTGGCCCGCTACGAGGCCCAGGTCGGCACCAACACGGACGTGCTCGACGCCCAGGCGGCCCAGACCCAGGCGGAAGCGAGCCTGAGCCTGGCCTTGTCCGCCTACGAGCGGGCGGTGGCCGGTCTCTACGGCGCCATGGGCGAGAAGAACCCTGAACTGCTGCCCCGCTAGCGGGCCATACGCTGCGACGTAACGTCAGAGCCCGGGCGCCATCAGGCCCCGGGCTTTTTTGCGCCCTTGCGCCGGGGCATGGAGCACTTCTTGTCGGCCAGGACAGCCAATTCGGAAAGTCTGTCGTCCACGGCGGCGTACAGGGATTTGGGCGAGAAACGGCCGTCCGCGAGGCGCGAACCGGCGCGCATGCCGGTCAGGATCTCCATGGCCTCCTCGATGGTGCTCACCGGGTGGATATGGAACTGTCCGTCCCTGACGGCCTGCAGGACGTTTTCACGCAGGACCAGATGCACGATGTTGTCCCGGGGCAACAGGACGCCCTGCCTTCCCGTCAGCCCGCGCCGGCGGCAGACCTCGAAGAACCCTTCCACCTTGTGCGTCACCCCGCCCACGGCCATGATGGCCCCGGACTGGGACACGGCCCCGGTGAAGGCGAGGTCCAGGCGGATGGGCACGTTCGAGAGGGCCGAAAGCAGGGCGGCCAGTTCGGCGCCCGAGGCCGAGTCTCCGTCCACGTGGGCGTAGCTCTGCTCGAAGCACAGGCTCCCCGTGAGCACGATGGGCTTGTTGCGGGCGAAGAGGTTCACGAAGTAGCTCTTGAGGATCATCATGCCCTTGGTGTGGATGGGCCCCCCGAGTTCCGCCTCGCGTTCGAGGTCCATGATGCCGCCGTGGCCGACGCCCACGGTGCAGGAGATCTGGTGCGGCAGGCCCATGACGTAGTCGCCGACCTGGGTCACGGAAAGGCCGTTGGCCACGCCGATCCCTTCGCCCTGGGTCCGGACCTTGATGGACTTGCGGTCGTACTCGCGCAGGAATTCCTCCTGATAGAGGTTGGTGCGGTACTCGCGTTCGTCCAGGGCCTGCTTGACGATGGGGGCGTCGATGGTCTTCCTGTCCTGACCCGCGGCGATGGCGTTGGCCTCGATCATGATCTCCCGCAGGTGCGAGAAATGCAGCGAGAGGCGTTCACGGTCTTCGGCCATGCGCGTGGAGTAGTCCACCAGTTCCGCGTAGGCGTCCTTGGTGAAGCCGCGCAGGCCGCTTTCGCGGGCGGCGCGGTCCAGGGTCTGGGCGTAGCCCGTGATGGACTCGGCCGTGCGCTCCACGGTGTCCTGGATGTGGGCCTTGATCTTGAAGATCTTTCGGAACCGCTCGTCGTGCATGTACAGGAGTTCGTAGGTCTCGTCGTCGCCGATGAGGATGACCTTGAGGGAGAGCGGGATGGGGTCCGGGCTGATGGTCCTGGTCCGCAGGATGTCGTAATGGTCCGTGGGGTCGTCCAGGTTCGAATGGCGGTTGCGCAGGCAGCGGAGCAGCCCCTCCCAGGCGACGGGATGGGCCAGGAGGTCCTCCACGCGCAGAATGAGAAATCCCCCGTTGGCGCGGTGCACGGCGCCGGCCCGGATGAGGGAGAAGTCCGTGTAGTACGTGCCCCATTCGGTCTCGCGTTCGATGCAGCCGAGAAGGTTGAAGAAGCCCGGGTTGATCTCCTTGACCACGGGGGCGCCGGTCAGGGCGGAGTTGTCCACGAAGAGGTTGACGTCGTAGCGCTGGAAATAGGACTCGGAAATGTTTTCGCCCTGCTGGTCCGAAGGCGAGCGCTGTTCGCGTTCCTGGCGTCCCTGATAGTGCGACAGGTTCTCGAGCACGTCTTCCTTGAACGCGTCGAAGTAGGCCTTCAGAACCTTGCTTTCTGCGAATTTCTTGCGGATGGGGCCGAGCAGGCGATCCACCAGGCCCGCCGCATGTTCCTGGGCCAGCTGCAGCTCCTTGGCCCGGAATTCCTGCTCGCTGCGGTTCACCTGGCGCGAGAGGTCGGCAATGGTGTTCAGGACCGAGCTGCTCTGGTCCTTGATGACTTTTTTGCGCGAGGAGTCGAGGCGTTCGAAGTCCTCGGAGCTGAGGACCTTGCCGTCCATGAGCGGGGTCAGGGAGACGGCGCCCGCCTCGTCGATGTTCAGGCTGAACCCTTTGCGCTGTGCCGCCTCCTCCATCTTGTCCATCAGATCGTCGCGGACGACGGCGAGCTTGGTGAACAGCTTGTTCTGCAGGCGCAGATAGGTGGCCTGCTCGAAGTGGCGGGGGAGATCGCGGCGCAGTCGTTTGACCATGCGCTGCATGTTTTCCCTGAACACCTTGCCCTGTCCGGCGGGCAGGCTGACCAGAGCCGGCTTGTCCGGGTTCTCGAAATTGTTCAGATAGACCAGGTCCGGCGGAGTGGGGGCGGTGCGGGCCTGGGGCAGGAGAAAGTTTTCGACGAGGTAGGTCCGGCCCAGTCCGGGTTCGCCGGCGACATATATGTTGTATTCCAGGCCCGGGATGGACAGGGCCATCTCGAGGGCCTTGCGCGCCCTGTTCTGGAAGAGGCAGACGGGGTTGACGTCGTTGCGGATGTCCGCGCCGCGCAGGATTCTTCTGGGGTTTGGCTCTATGGCGAGATGGCGGACTTTGAGTTCGGAAGTGTTTTTCATCGGTGCTCGGTGCGGGGGAGTCCCCGGTTATTGATTTTGTGTGGGCATAGTGCGAATGAAGGCGGCTTGCAAGCCGGCCCCGGGGGAGTCGCGTGCCCCGCGGGGCGTCGGGGAGCAGGGGATCCGCGGATAACAGGGCGGAGAATTCGTTTTTGCTGAAAACTTTGATTGACGCGAAGTTGGGGGCTGTGTTAGCCCCTTTTTCGGTTTGTGATTTATTGCACGAATGATTGGGCCCTGGTTGCCCTTTGAGACGACCCAATGTTTTTCGGTAAGAAAAAAAATAAGCATTTCCAGTCATTGGGTCTAGCTTCCATGATGGGAATTCATCTCGTGTCCGGTGTGATCGTGGGCATGGCGATGGGCTACTATCTGGACAAGTTTTTTGACACAAAGCCTTGGCTGACGCTCCTTTTCCTGATTTTCGGCATTATCGCCGGCTACAGGAACATGTTCCGGGAAATGGGGCGGATCCAGAGAAAGGAAGCGGAAGCCGATGCTCCGGGCGCTGACGAAAAGGATTGAGCGCGCTCTGTACGCACGAGGGTATCATGTGCCCGAGGTGCGCAGGATGGCGGCCCAGCAGGTATACTTCCTTTTCGCCGCGGTGCCGGCCCTAGCGCTGGGTTCCCGCGGGGTGGACTTCGCCGCCGGGGTAGTGCTCGGGACGGTCAATTTTCTGGCCTTGGCCCGGCTGATCCAGGAGTTGGTATACGTGCGCAAGGGCGCGGTGGCGGTCCAGATGTTCAGCTTCTACGGACGCCTCGCCCTGACGGCCCTGGCCATCTACGCCCTGGTCGTCGTGAACGGCTCCTCGGTAGTTTGGTTGCTGATCGGTTTTTCAACCGTTCTCATAAATATTTTGCTTTGGGGAATGTCACAAATTTTGGGGAAAACTTCTAAGGAGGCGTAAAGATGGCAGGGGGTTTACATCCTATTTTTCTAGTCGAGGAAGCGGTCAAGGCCATTGGACTCGTCGATGCGCACGGCCACAGCCTGATACCGGGCAATGTCCTCTACTCCTGGACATTCATGATCATCCTGATTCTCGTTTCGACCATGGCCACCAAGAAGATTTCGCTGGTCCCGAGAGGGCTGCAGAACTTTTTCGAGATGGTGATCGGCGGTCTGGAGGATTTCGTGGTCGCGAACATGGGCGAGGACGGCCGGAAGGTGTTTCCCGTTCTGGCGACGCTTTTCATCTACATCCTGACCTGCAACCTGGGCGGCCTGTTCCCCGGTAACGACGCTCCCACGGCGAACATCAACACGACCGCCTCCATGGCCGTGTTCGTCTTCGTCTACTACCAGTACTGGGGCTTCAAGATCCACGGCACCCACTACATCCATCATTTCACCGGCCCCATGATCTGGATGGCGCCCTTGATGTTCCCCATCGAGGTCATCGGCCACTTCGCGCGCATGCTGTCGCTGTCGCTGCGTCTTTTCGGAAACATCCGCGGTGAGGACATCGTTCTGGCCCTGCTGTTCATGCTGGCGCCCATCGTCTCCACGGTTCCGATGTACTTCCTGTTCATGCTGGCCGACGTCATCCAGGCCTTCGTCTTCTTCATGCTGTCCATGCTCTACCTGAAGGGCGCATTCGAAGAGGCTCACTAATTCGGGGGAAATGGTCATTCGACCAAAACATTATACTTTATTAGGAGGATTTTTCATCATGGGTAAGAAATTCGTGTCCGTTCTGGCTACTGTCGCCCTGGTCGCCGTTGCTTCCTGCGCTTTCGCTGCCGAAGCCGCTCCTGAAGTCATCTCCACCATCTCCTGGGCCGCCGCCCTCGGCATGGCCATCGCCGCCGCCGGCTGCGGTATCGCTCAGGGCCTGGGTCTGAAGGCTGCTTGCGAAGGCACCGCCCGCAACCCCGAAGCTTCCGGCAAGATCACCGTGACCATGCTGATCGGTCTGGCCATGATCGAATCTCTGGCCATCTACGCCCTGGTCGTCAACCTGATCCTGCTGTTCGCCAACCCCTTCGTCGGCTAACTGCTTGCAAGATAAAGGGGAGGTACCACCTCCCCTTTTTTAGCACCATCAGGCAGAACGCGAAGAGAGTTATCGGAGTTATTTTGAAAAGCGCTCACATCCCACGCGCCACCATCCAAAGACTGGCCGTCTACGTCCAGGTCCTTGAGACGCTTCTGCAGGAGGGTGACTCCGTCATCTCCTCCGACGGGCTGGCTCGCGCTTGCGGTGTGAACCCCTCTCAAATCCGCAAGGATTTGGCTTACTTCGGAGAGTTCGGAGTGCGTGGGGTGGGGTACTATGTGCAGGACCTCCTCACGGCCATCAAGCAGTCGCTGGGCATAGACCGAACCTGGAACGTCGCCCTCGTGGGCGTCGGCAACCTGGGCCGGGCTCTGCTGCGGCACGGGATTTTCAGGCGCCGCGGTTTCATCCTCGTCGGCGCGTTCGATTGCGATCCCTTCAAGATCGGCGAGGAAGTGGCCGGCCTCGAGGTCGTCTGCTCCAGGAGGCTCAAGGAAAAAGTCCACGAGCTCAACATCGAAATCGGCATCATCACGACTCCCCCCGAGCGTGCCCAGCGCGCGGCGAACTATCTGATCGAGGCCGGTGTACGCGGCATCGTCAACTTCGCGCCCGCCCGCATCACGGCGCCGGAAAACGTGGCCGTGGAATATGTGGACTTCATGCACCACATCTTCTCCGTGGCCTTCAATATTTCCCTCAATCAGGCCAAAGGGATCTCATAGACCCCTGAGCTGCCGGGATGTGAAATCCCGCAAATTCGACTTGCCAATCGTCTTCGAGTGGTATAGTTGTCCTCTCTCTTTTGAAACTGGAGGTTCTCATGAAAAAAGATCTGCATCCCAAAGTCTACGAAACCCAGGTTCGTTGCGCCTGCGGTTATGAGTTTGTCACCCGTACGGCCATCGGCCCCGAGCTCGGGATCGAAATCTGCTCCCACTGCCATCCGTTTTTCACCGGCGAGCAGCGCTTCATCGACTCGGCTGGCCGCATCGACCGTTTCCGCAAGAAGTACGCCGGGCTGAACAAGTAAGTTTTCAGCAGGTAGCGTAACCTTTCATGATCACGAAGCTGGAAAGCCTGGCGGCAAAATATCGCGAGCTTGAGCGCGAACTGAGCACTCCTGAAATTTTTCAGGATCAGGATCGCTATATCAAGATTGCCAAGAAGCACGCCGAGCTTGACGAGGTCGTAAAGGCGTTCGAGCGCTACAAGACGCTTCTGCGCGAACTTGCCGAGAATCAGGAGCTGGCGAAGGATTCTGACCCGGAGCTGTGCGAACTGGCCCAGGCCGAAATCCCGGGGCTCAAAAGCAGGATCGAGGAGCAGGAGCGTCTGCTCAAACTGCTGCTTACGCCCAAGGACCCGCTGGACGAGAAGAACATCATTCTGGAGATACGGGCGGGCACTGGCGGCGAGGAAGCGGCGCTCTTCGTCGCCGACGTGTTCAGGATGTACTCACGCTACGCGGAACTGCACGGTTGGCGCGTCGAGGTGATGAGCAGCAGCGATACCGGTACCGGCGGTTTCAAGGAAATCGTCGCTTCGGTCTCAGGCAACAGCGTCTACAGCAAGCTCAAGTACGAGTCCGGAGCTCACCGCGTGCAGCGGGTGCCGGCCACGGAAAGCCAGGGGCGCATCCATACGTCCGCCATCACCGTTGCGATCCTGCCCGAAGCCGAGGAAGTCGACGTGAAGATCGACCCGAGCGACATCAGGGTCGACGTTTTCCGGTCATCAGGTCCGGGAGGACAGTCGGTCAACACCACGGATTCGGCCATACGCATCACGCACCTGGCAACGGGTCTCGTCGTCACGTGTCAGGATGAAAAATCGCAGCACAAGAACAAGGCCAAGGCCCTCAAGGTGCTGCGTTCCCGGTTGTTGCAGGCTGCCCAGGATGAAACGAAGAAGGCCTACGACGACAACCGCAAGGCCCAGGTCGGCACTGGCGACCGCTCCGAACGGATCCGGACCTACAACTACCCCCAGGGGCGGATCACGGACCACCGCATCAACCTGACGCTCTACAATCTCGACCAGGCCATGGACGGGCACATCGATGAAATCATAGATGGCCTCGTTCAACATTACCAGGCCGAAGCCATGAAACAAAGCTGAGGAAACTCGGCTTTTTTCGTGCGCCATGAACTCCCGCCGCGAAATCATCGCTTTCTGGGAAGCCCGCTTCGAAGCGGCCGGTGTCGACTCGCCGCGCCTCTCCGCCCAGGTCCTTCTTACCCACGTCCTGAATCTTTCACGTCTGAACATGCTCCTCGAATCGCGCTCCCTCGTGCCTGAGGGCTCCTTTGCCGCTTTCGAATCTCTCGCACTGCGGAGGCTTGAAGGCGAGCCGGTCGCTTACCTGATCGGGCGCAAGGAATTCTATGGGCTCGATTTTGAGGTGAACCCCGGCGTGCTCATTCCCCGGCCCGAGACGGAACTCATGGTGGATCACCTCCTCGGCACGTTTGCCCGGGACGCTGCCTTCAGGGTGCTGGATCTCGGAACCGGGAGCGGGGCTCTGGCCGTTACCTGTGCGGCCATGTTTCCGCACTGCAGGGTGACGGCTGCCGACATCTCGGAGCAGGCTCTGGCCACGGCGCGACGGAACGCACGAAAGCATGGCGTCGCGGATCGCGTCGCCTTTGTTCGCGCGGACCTCGTTCAGGGCATTGATGTCGGTGGAACCGACATCATCCTGGCCAATCTTCCATACGTGCCGGAAGACTCGCGCGAGGCGATGAGTTCCGAAGTTCTTCGCCACGAACCCTGGCTGGCCCTTTTCGCCGGGCGTGACGGTTTGGACGTCTACCGCCGACTTGCCTCCGGACTCCGGGGGCGAGTACGCGAGGGCTCGATGTTGCTCTGCGAGATCGACCATTCCCAGGGGGCAGCCATGTTGGAATTGTTCGCCCCGATGGCCAGGGATGTCAGCGTGAAGAAGGACCTTGCAGGCCTGGATCGTCTAGTGGTTGTTGTTTTTTAGCACCAATCGTGTTGCGCAAAAGAAACGATTGATTGCCGGGAACATGAATTCGTCAGCTTTGTTTTGCTATTTCGGCATGTTGTGTTGTCATTACGATTGGCATGGAATTTGATAAGTCTTGGGCATGAAACAGACGACCCTCAAAAAAGAAATTCGGTGCTCCGGAGTCGGGCTGCACAGCGGTCAGAAGGTTGAGATGGTGCTCAAGCCTGCCCCGGCCGATACGGGTGTTGTGTTCTCCCTCCGTAACAAGTCGGGCCGCCACATGGTCGTTCCCGAGCCCGGCCGCGTCGTCGGGACGGGGCTGGCCACGACGCTTGGCACCGAGCAGGCCAAGGTCTCCACGGTGGAGCATCTTCTGGCGGCCCTTGTCGGCCTCGAGATAGACAACGTCATCGTCGAGGTGGATGGCGAGGAAATCCCGATCCTGGACGGCAGCGCCTCGGTCTACGTCTATCTCATCAATTCCGCCGGTATCCGGTTGCTCGACCGTCCTCGCAGGATCGCGAAGGTCGTGCGTCCCCTGGTGTTCGAGCAGGACGGCAAGCGCGTCAGCGTCAAGCCCTATAACGGCCTGCGCATCGACTACGCCATTTCCTTCGCCCATCCGATGATCGGCAATCAGACATACAGTTTCGAGTCTTCGCCGCTCTCTTTCTCCTATCGCATCGCGCGGGCCCGGACCTTCGGGTTCATGAAGGACGTTGAGTGGCTGCAGAAGAACGGTCTGGCCCTTGGGGGCACCCTCGAAAATGCCGTGGTTTTCGATGACTACGGCGTGGTCAACCCGGAGGGGCTGCGTTTCGAGGATGAAATGGTACGCCACAAGATCCTCGACTTCATGGGCGATATCGCCGTCGGCAAGCGCCGCTTGTGGGGCCATTTCGAAGTTTCGTGTTCCGGTCACGACTTCAACAACCGGTTTATGCGCTATCTTTTCGACAACAGTGCGGAATATCTTGAATTCGCCAATTTGGAAGGGGCTTTGGGCGCTGCGCGCAAGCATGACCCCGAAATTGTTCCCGTGGGTGTGCCCGCCTGGGCTTAGCCGTTGAAAGCGCCGCAAGGCGCTTTTTTTTTGCCATTTGGCAAAAAAATGCTTGCCATCGGAAATGAATGCTCATATTGGATGCGTTCTCACGGGCTGGCGTAGCTCAATGGTAGAGCAGCTGACTTGTAATCAGCAGGTTGCGGGTTCAAGTCCCATCGCCAGCTCCAGGGTGAGCGGAGGGGTTCCCGAGTGGCCAAAGGGAACAGACTGTAAATCTGTCGTCGAACGACTTCGGAGGTTCGAATCCTCCCCCCTCCACCATATAGAACCGTGAGAAGCAGTAGGAGGCAGTTTAGACTGTCGCTCGACTACTGAGATGAAATGCGGGAGTAGCTCAATGGCTAGAGCATCAGCCTTCCAAGCTGAGGGTTGCGGGTTCGAGTCCCGTTTCCCGCTCCATTATCTCGTCTCATAAGTCCCAGCGCCTTCGATTTGTCCCGCCTGCATATATCCGCAATCGATCATAACTATATATAGTACACGTAATTTCATTAGGGGGTAATTATGGCCAAGCAGAAATTTGAAAGAAAGAAGCCGCACGTCAATATCGGTACAATTGGTCATATTGACCACGGCAAGACGACCCTGACCGCCGCGATCACCAAGATCGCGAGCCTCAAGGGCGGCGGTTCCTTCGTCGCCTTCGACGAGATCGACAAGGCTCCCGAAGAGAAGGAGCGCGGCATCACCATCGCCACCGCGCACGTTGAATACGAAACCGCCAAGCGTCACTACGCCCACGTGGACTGCCCCGGTCACGCCGACTACATCAAGAACATGATCACCGGCGCGGCCCAGATGGACGGCGCGATCATCGTTGTCGCGGCCACCGACGGCCCCATGCCCCAGACCCGTGAGCACATCCTGCTCGCCCGTCAGGTCGGCGTGCCCTACCTGGTCGTGTTCCTGAACAAGGTCGACCTGGTCGACGACGAGGAACTGATCGAGCTGGTCGAGATGGAAGTGCGCGAGCTGCTGTCCAAGTACGAATTCCCGGGCGACGACGTTCCGGTCATCCGCGGCTCCGCCCTGAAGGCCCTGGAGAGCGACAGCGCCGATGCCGATGACGCCAAGTGCATCCTCGAACTGCTGGATGCCTGCGACGCCTACATCCCCGAGCCGGTCCGCGAGACGGACAAGCCCTTCCTGATGCCCATCGAAGACGTGTTCTCCATCTCCGGCCGCGGCACCGTCGTGACCGGCCGTGTCGAGCGCGGCATCGTGCGCGTCGGCGAGGAAGTGGAAATCGTCGGCATCAACGACACCCGCAAGACGACCTGCACGGGCGTTGAAATGTTCCGCAAGCTGCTGGACGAAGGCCAGGCCGGCGACAA
>JANJWV010000112.1 GCA_024709365.1 Desulfomicrobium sp.
GTACGAGACATATAATTGTGGGGGGGGTTTGTTTTTTTTTTGGGTTTGTTTTGAAATTTTTGAATTTGGTCGTGGTGGGGCGAAAAATTTTTCCCCCCTACAGAAATGCGCGGATTATCAATAATGAACGATAACACCAGCCAAACGACGTAGGGGTAGGCCCCGTTCCTGCCCGATTTGGGGGCGTGGGATGTAGGTGCCCACGGGGGGAGAGGGCGGGCCCGCGTGTCCGCCCTACCCCCGCCGCACATGCCGGGCGCAATCATGTTTTCGCACACGCGGCCAGGAATTCTTCCACGGCCGCCAACCCGCCGGCATCCATCAGGTTGATGATGTGGCTACCGATGACGGCCGCGTCGGCCAGACCGTCCAGCATGCGCACGTGTTCGGGCCTGGAGATGCCGAACCCCGCGGCGATGGGCAGGCCGGCCCTGGCCTTCAGGCCCCGCACATAATCCACCCCTGACTGGTCCATGCTCGCGCCGGCTCCGGTGATGCCGACCTTGAGCGTCGTGTACACGAGGCCCGAGGCGCGCTTCAGGACGGCGTCCAGTCGTGGCCCTTCGGTGTCCGGCGAGATGACCATGACCGGGTGCAGGCCGCGCGCCCGAGCCATTTCCGCATAATCCCCGTCGGCCTCGTCCCAGGGCAGGTCCGGCAGGATCACGCCGCTGGCCCCGCTGGCCGCCGCCTGGTCCAGGAACCGCTCCATCCCCATGGCGAAGGGGATGTTGGCGTAGGTCATGAACATGAAGGCCACGTCGAGTTCCCTGGACAGTTTTTCGCAGAGCTCGAAACAGTGTTCGGGCGTGACGCCGGAGTCCAGCGCGGCCTGGTTGGCGCGCATGATGGTCGGGCCGTCGGCCAGGGGGTCCGTGAAGGGGATCTGGATCTCGATGAGCCGCACGCCGCGCCGGGCCATGAGCCGGATCAGTTCCTCGTTGGCCTCAAGGCTCGGGTAGCCCGCCACCACGTGGGTCATGAGCTGGATGCCCTTGGCGTCTTTCAGGGCCTTGTCGATTCTATTTTCCATGAAGCACCTCGCTTTCCAAGAAGGCGATCCAGTTGTCGCGGTCGAGTTCCATGGCCGTGATGAAGATGTCCTTGTCGCCGCGCCCCGAGATGTTGACGACCATGATCTCGTCCCTGGGCAGGGTCGGGGCCAGCTCCATGGCCCGGGCCACGGCGTGGGACGATTCCAGGGCCGGGATGATCCCCTCCAGCCGGGTCAGGCGCTTGAAGGCGTCCAGGGCCTGCACGTCGGTCACTGACGCGAACTCGATGACCTTGCGGTCGTAGAGCCAGGCCAACTCGGGCCCCACGCCCGCGTAGTCGAGGCCGGCCGAGACCGAATGGGTGTCCTGCAACTGGCCGCTTTCGTCCTGCAGGAAATAGCTCTTGTAGCCCTGCACTATGCCGACCTTGGGCGCGGACCCGAAGCGGGCGGCATTGTCGCCGACGGCAGGGCCGCGGCCGCCGGCCTCGGCGCCGTGGAAGCGGATGCTTGGTTCCGCCAGAAAGGGATGGAAAAGGCCGATGGAGTTGGAACCGCCGCCCACGCAGGCCACCAGGTGGTCGGGCAGCCGGCCCTCGCGCTCCATGAGCTGGACGCGCACCTCGCGGCCGATGACGGACTGGAAGTCGCGGACCATGACCGGGTAGGGGAAGGGCCCCAGGGCCGAACCCAGGATGTAGTGCGTGTCCTTCAGGTTCTGGATCCAGTATTTCAGCGTCGCGTTGACCGCGTCCTTCAGGGTCTTCGTACCGTCGGTGACGGGCACGACCTCGGCGCCCAGGAGCTTCATGGCGTAGACGTTGGGGTACTGCCGGCGCACGTCGACCTCGCCCATGAAGACCTTGCAGGCCAGGCCGAAGCGGGCGGCCACCGTGGCCGAGGCCAGACCGTGCTGGCCCGCGCCCGTCTCGGCGATGACCTTGGTCTTGCCCAGGCGCTTGGCCAGCAGGGCCTGGCCAAGGGCGTTGTTGATCTTGTGCGCGCCGGTATGGGCCAGCCCTTCGAGCTTGAGGTAGATTTTGCAGCCCCCACGCTCGCGGGTCAGGTTCTCGGCGAAGTACAGGGGCGTGGGTCGGCCGCAGTAGTTCTGGTACAGGCCGGCCAGTTCGGCCGTGAACTCGGGGTCGTCCTTGTACCGCAGGTAGCCCTGCTCAAGTTCCTCCAGGGCCGGGATGAGCATCTCGGGCACATAGCGGCCGCCGTAGGGGCCGAAGTGGCGCGGGAGCATGTCGGAAACTCTGCTCATGGTTTTCCTCGCAATATGGTGAAGGCGCGGCGGACCTTTTCGTGGTCCTTGATTCCGGGGGAACTCTCCACGCCGGAATTGAGGTCGAAGCCGGCCGCGCCGGTGGTTTTCATGGTTTCCAGATTGTGCGGCCCCAAGCCCCCGGCCAGATACCAGGGGTGGGGGAACTTCAGGCGTTGCAGGTCCGCGGGGTCGAGGCTCGTGCCGTGGCCGCCGCCGCTGGTGCCGCTGTCCAGGAGAATGGCCCGGCAGACCGGGGCGAAAAGCTCCATGTCCGCGAGCAGCAATTCGGTCGTGGCGTAGCGCTTGGGCCACAGGACCTTGATGACCCGTTCCGGCCCCAGGGTCCGGCACTGCTCCAATGTGTGCCCGCCATGGAGTTGGAGCAGGTCGAGTCCCGCCTCCCGAGCTGTGCGATCGATCTCGTCAACGCCCTGGCGCACGAAGACGCCGGTCTTGAGGGCGCGCCGCGGTTTCTGCGTTGCGACCCATCCGGGCGCGATGTTCCGAGGGCTCGGCGCGTGAAAGATGAAGCCCAGCAGATCGATGCCCAATCCGTCGCAGAACTCGACGTCTTCGGGCCGCGTCATGCCGCAGACCTTGACGATCATGACCGTCCTCCCGCCAGTTCGGCCAGGCCCCGGCCGGGGTTTTCGTTCTGCATGAGGGCCGTGCCGATGAGCAGGGCGTCCAGCCCGGCGGCCCGAAGTTCGCGGACCTGTTCCGGGGTCGATATGCCGCTGGCACCGATCCAGATTTCACCTTCCTCCTTGCGCCGCACCATGTCCAGACAGCGGTTCAGGTCCGTGGCCAGGGTGTCCAGGTCGCGGTTGTTGACCTGGATGATGCGCGCCCCGAGCTCCTTGGCCCGGTCCAGGTCCCGTTCGTCGAAGACCTCGACCACGGGCTCGAGGCGCAGGGCGATGCTTTGCCCGTGCAGATAGGCCAGGTCGTCCTGGTCCTCGAACATACGCACGATGAGCAGGATGGCCGAGGCCGGCGTGGCGGCCGTGGCCTCCACCTGCAGGGGGTCGACGATGAAGTCCTTGCGCAGGAGCGGCAGGCCCACGGGCGCGACCTCGGCCAGGAAGGCCAGGTCGCCCTTGAAATAGCGGCTCTCGGTCAGGATGGACAGGGCGCAGGCGCCTGCCAGTGCGTAGCCTTCGCACGCCCGGCGGGGCGGGACGCCGAGGTTGATGTCGCCCTTGGACGGGGAGGCGCGCTTGTACTCGGCGATGATGCCCGAGGAGCCGGGGCCGGTCAGGGCGGCCCCGAAGCCGGGACGGGGATCGGCAAAGGGGACGTGCGCGTGCCCGGCGTCGCGAAGGCGCCGCAGTTCATCGATCTCGGCCTGTTTGGCGGCCCGGAATTTCTCAAGCATGGAGCGCTCCGCTGGACAGGCCCTGTTCGACCTTCGCCTGGGCCATGTCCATGGCCATATCCAGGGGCAGGTTGTCTTCGAGAAGGTGCAGGGCCACGCCGAGGTTCAGGGTGACCATGTCCCGCAGGGATTTCGGGCCCTGGCCGGCCAGGACCTGGCGCTGCAGCTTCAGGGCCTCCTCCTTGCTTTCGCAGGCCAGGTCCCGGGGTATGCAGGTCGCCAGCCCGAAGTCGGCCGGATCTATGACCGCCTCGCGGATCGTGCCGCGCTCGACGAAGATGACCTGCCCCGGTCCGCAGGGGGTCAGCTCGTCGAAGCCGCCTGCGCCGTGGACGATGGCCGCGCGTTCCAGGCCCTTCCGGGCCGCCAGGACCTGGGCGATCATGGGCGCGAAGCGGAAGTCCGGGACGCCCAGGATCTGGTGCGTGGGCATGGCCGGGTTCAGAAGGGGCCCCATGAGGTTGAAGATGGTGCGCACGCCGAGTTGCTGGCGCACCGGCCCCACGTGCCGGAAGGCCGGGTGGAAGTGCGGGGCGAAGAGGAAGACGAAGTTGCGCCTGGCCAGTTCGTCCCGCGCCGCCTCGGGGTCCGTGACCAGGGGGTAGCCCAGGTCCTCGACCACGTCGGCGCTGCCGCATTTGCTCGACACGGCGCGGTTGCCGTGCTTGACGACCTGGTAGCCCATGTCGGCCAGGAAAAAGGACACGGCCGTGGAGCAGTTGAAGCTGTGCTGGCCGTCGCCGCCCGTGCCGCAGGTGTCGATGCGTTTGCCCGTGAGGCCGGGGATGAGCTTGGCCTGACCGAGTGCCGCGTCCACTGCGGCCGAGAGTTCGGCGGCCGTCTCGCCCTTGGCGCGCAGGCCCATGAGAAAGGCGCCGGCCTGAACCGGGGAGACTTCGCCGGTCAGCAGGAGGTCGAAGGCCTCCCTGGCCTGGGGAGTCGAGAGGTCGGCGCCCGTGGTCAGGTGTTCGAGGATGTGGCTTATGGTGTTCATGGCTTACTCCTTGGCGTCGCACATGTTCAGGAAGTTTTTGAGAAGCTTCGGGCCGTCCGGCGTGAGCACGGATTCGGGGTGGAACTGCACGCCGAACCACGGCCGGTCCCGGAAGGCCAGGGCCATGACCTCGCCGTTTTCCGTGCGGGCGGTGATGTCGAAGGGCAGGTCCGCCCGGCCCTCCTCGTGCACGGCCAGGGAATGGTAGCGGCCGATCTGCATGGGGTTCGGCAGGCCTGCGAAGAGGCCGCTCCCGTCATGGCGGATGTCCGAAGTCTTGCCGTGCATGATGCGCCTGGCCTGGCCAACGGTCACGCCGCTGTGGTGCGACAGGGTCTGGTGTCCGAGGCACACGCCCAGGATCGGCGTGGTCCGGGGCACCAGGTCGAGAAACCGCAGGCACAGCCCGGTGTTGCGCGGGTGGCTCGGGCCGGGGGAAAGGATCGCGCCCCGCAGGTCCGGGTTCACGGCCAGATTCAGGATTTCCGGCTCGTTGTTACGCAGTACCAAGGGGTTTGCGCCCAAAGACTGGAAAACCTGAACCAGGTTGAAAGTAAACGAGTCAAAGTTGTCTATCAGTAAAATCATCGCCGCCTCCGGTGCTGGTGATGGCCTTCAAAATCGCCCTGGCCTTGTTGTGACACTCCTGCCATTCCTTTTCGGGGTCCGAGTCGAAGACCAGCCCCGCGCCCGCCTGCCAGTGGATCTGGCCGTTCTCGACCCACAGGGAGCGGATCGTGATGCCCGTGTCGAGGTTGACCTGCCCCTGGTCCAGGCCGATCCAGCCGATGCCTCCGGCGTAGGGGCCGCGATCCAGCTTCTCCTCGTCGGCGATGATCTGCATGGCCCGGATCTTGGGCGCGCCGGAGACCGTGCCCGCCGGGAAACCGGCCTTGAGCACGTCGATGGCGTCGAGCCCTTCGGCCAGGCGGGCCGAGAGGTAGGAGGTCAGGTGCATGACGTGGGAGAAGCGTTCGACCTGCATGTACCTGTCGACGTGCACGGTGCCGGGCGCGGCGATGCGGCCCAGGTCGTTGCGGCCCAAATCCACGAGCATGACGTGCTCGGCCCGCTCCTTCTCGTCGGCCAGCAGGTCCTCGGCCAGCTCCTGATCTTCGGCCTCGGTTGCGCCGCGCACGCGGGTGCCGGCGATGGGCCGCAGCTGGAGCAGGCCGTCCTCGCAGCGGATGAGCAGTTCCGGCGAGGAGCCCATGATGGTCAGGTCGCCGAAGGACATGAAGAAGGTGTAGGGCGAGGGGTTGATCTGGCGCAGCCGGCGGTACAGCTCGAAGGGCGAGCCCGAGAAGGGAGCCGAGAAGCGCGTCGAGAGCACGATCTGGATGGCCTCGCCCTCGGTGATGAGCTCCTTGGCCCGCCGCACGCGGCGCAGGAACTCGTCATGGCCCGGCGTGGTGGCGATGGCCCCGACCATGGGCGGGGCCGGGGTGCTCGGGCGCTGGCAGCCGTTCAGGTTGGTGGTCGAATCCAGCGTCAGGTAGCAGCAGCGGTGGTGCAGGTGGTCGAAGAGGATGACCTTGCCCGGCAGTACCATGATGGAACGCCCCTCCTCGGGCCGCAGCCGGTCGGCCAGGGCCGGCTCGAAGATGCCGGCCATGTTGTAGGCCATGTAGCCGCACACGCTCCTGGTCACGGCCGGGAGCTTGCCCAGGTTCTCGGGGCCCGTGACGGTCAGCTCGTTCAGGCAGGCGCGCAGGCCCTGCACGTATTCCCGCCCGCTGAATTCCTTCAGGGGGTGCAGGCGCGGGTCGTAGCTCTGCACGTCGAGCCTGCCGTCCACGCAGGACAGGATCATCCGGTAGTCCCAGCCGATGAGGCTGTAGCGGCCCAGTCGGCCGTCGACCTCGGTGCTCTCCAGCAGGAATCCCTGCTTCTCCCGCACCAGCGTGAGGTACAGGGAGATGGGCGTCTGGGTGTCCGCCGGGAGCCAGGTTCCCTGTTGCGGTAGGGTGATCATGGTGTCTCCATCGTCGATCGGTTGCGTTTTTCGGATAAAAAAAAGGCCGGATCCTGCAGGAGGATCCGGCCTTTCAAGCCTTTTGTACCTTTACCGACGGCACTGCATGCCGTCAGGAAGCGGGTCCCCCTGCGTCATGCTGCTTGCGCCACCACCAAAGAGCCTTCTGGCTCAGCAGTTCCAGATCGCCGCCGGCGGCGACGTTCAGGTACGAACGGAACATGCGTACTGCCTCGAGGCTGTGGGGGTTTGCTTCGAACATGGTGGAGAAGAGGGATGCGTCCTCGGTGATCATCTTCGTGGCCGCCTCGACGCGCCGACCGAACGAGGGCGTGAAGAACCGCTCGATTCCGGTTTCCAGGGGGGAGGCGCAAAGGTAGGCGACGGTTGTCACGAAGTTGAGTCCTTGAATGTAGGCCATGGCACGGTCGTGCTCATCGGCCGTCGTGGTGAAGGGGGCGAACCCCAGGTTGCGGAAGCAGGCTGATAGATTATCGGTCGCTTCCTGGCCACGACCTGGAGTTACGGCAATTCGCAGCTCCGCGTCAAGTGTCTGGGGGCCGAAAAGCGGGTGCGTGCCGACGACGGGCGTGGCGGTGGCTTCGAGCATCTCGTGCAGGGGCTGGACCTTCACGGAACAGATGTCGGCCAGGATCGTCTCGTCCGTCAGGTGCGGGGCAATGACCTTGACCACCTCGCGCATGGCCGTGATGGGCACGCACAGGAGCACCAGCCCGGCCTGGCGCACGGTCTGCGGCAGGGCATCCTGGTCCAGGGGGTGGTCGAATTCCGTCACCGGGTGCCCGGCGTCGCGAAACGCGCGCACGAAACGCGCGCCCATCTGACCCCTGGCGCCGATGACGACCACGGGGGAGGAAGCGTCACGCAGCATGATGCGCTCCGATGCCGTTGCCGAGGCGGATCTTGGCCCACACATCCCAGAAACCGGGGAAGGACTTGGCCACGCAGCCGGGGTTGTCCAGGCGCACCGTGACAGCGGCCAGCTCCAGCAGGGACAGGCTCATGGCCATGCGGTGGTCGCCGTAGGTGCACAGTTCGACCTCGTGCGGCGGGAGGGAACCTGCGCCCCGGATGACCATGCCGTCGGGCCTGGCTTCGATGTCCACGCCGGCCTTGGACAGCTCCGTGACCGGTCCCTGGATGCGGTCGCATTCCTTGAGGGCCAGGTGCGCCGCGCCGGAAATGACCGTCTCGCCGGTGGCGAAGGCGGCCATGGCCGCCACCGTGGGCACGATGTCCGGGCAGGCGTTCATGTCGATCTTTGCTCCGCGAAGGGCCGACGGGAAGACCGTGACGGCCTCGCCGTCCCACTCCACGCGCCCGCCCATGCGCTCCAGGATGTCGAGCATGAACCTGTCGCCCTGGGCCGAATCGCGGTTCAGGCCGGCGATGCGCACAGGCTTCTTGCCCGCGGCCCCGGCGGCCAGGAAATAGGAGGCGTTGGACCAGTCGCCCTCGACGCGCATGGCGCCGGAACGGTACGGCGCGGGGTGGACGACGAGCCGGATGTCCACGGGCGGAAGGTTTGCGGCGCCGGCGTGGGTGCAGGGCGTCCAGCCGTCGGCGGCGCGGCGCTCCAGGCTTACGGGCACGCCGAAGCGGGCCATGGAATCGAGCGTCAGGGCCACGTAGGGCCAGGAGGCGATGGTCCGGCCCATGAGCCGGATGACCGTCGTCCCGGCCGCCAGCGGGGCGGCCAGGAGCAGGCCCGAGAGGTACTGGCTGCTCTGCTCCAGGTTGATGGTCACTTCGCCGCCCGCAAGGCCCCGGCTGGTCAGGACCACTGGCGGGTAGCCGTCCTTGTCCTCGAAGACCGCGTCCACGCCCTGCTGGATGAGCGCGTCCGTCAGGTGCCGGACGGGCCGGTCGTGCATGCGGCCCTCGCCGTGGATGCGGTAGGCGCCGGGAATGGCCGTCACCACTCCCGCCATGAGGCGACATGTGGTGCCGGATTCGCCAACGTTCATGGAAATGACGCCGGAGGCGTCCGGCAGGGCCCTGCCGCCGGTGCCGCGCACGAAAAGCTTGTCCCCGCGCGCTTCGATGATCGCGCCGAGCTGCCGCAGGCACTGGGCCGTGCGGGT
Source organism: Desulfomicrobium sp. (assembly GCA_024709365.1). Taxonomy (GTDB): domain Bacteria; phylum Desulfobacterota; class Desulfovibrionia; order Desulfovibrionales; family Desulfomicrobiaceae; genus Desulfomicrobium. The sequence continues at coordinate 8,717 of JANJWV010000112.1, forward strand.
CAGGTCCTGGCTGTCGAGAACGCCTTCGAGCAGGGATTCGCCCTCGGCCAGGGCCGCGCAGATGAGCGCCCGGTGCGACAGGGACTTGGACGACGGCGCGGTGATGTCGATGACGGAGTTCATGACTGTTCCTGGGGCATGCCTGCGCCGTAGAGGTGCGGGCCCGTGGGGTAGCTGCCCAGCACGCGCATGGTGTGACAGAGGCTGGTCAGGTGCTTCATGGTGTTCTCGTACTGCTCCTGGGACAGGTCGCACTCCACGTCCATGAAGAAGACGTATTTCCACTTTTCGCCCTTCAGCGGCCGCGACTCCAGCTTGGTCAGGTTGAGCCCCTGGTCGGCCAGGAGGTTCAGGATCGCAGCCAGGGCGCCGGGGCGGTCGGGCGTGGTGAAAAGCAGCGACGTCTTGTCGCGGCTGCTGCCGACCGTGGGCGTGGGGCCGATGACCAGGAAGCGCGTCCAGTTGTCGGGCAGGTCCTGGATGTCCAGGGCCACGGCCTTGAGGCCGTAGCGCTCCACCAGGCGCGGGTGGCCGATGGCGGCCGCGCCCTCGCCCTCGCGTTCGGCGCGGGCGGCCGCGGCGGCGGTGCTCTCCACCGGGACCACGGCGGCCTGGGGCACGTTGGTCCTGAGCCATCCCGAGCACTGGGCCAGGGCCTGGGGGTGGGAGTAGACCGTGCGGATGGCGGCCAGGTCCGTGCGCGTGGCCAGCAAGGCGTGGCTGATGCGGCTGAAGAGCTCGGCGTGGATGTAGACGTTGTACTGCAGGAAGAGGTCAAGGCTCTGGCCGACGCTGCCCTGCAGGGAGTTCTCCAGCGGGATGACGCCGAGGTCGGCCTTGCGCGAGGCCACAGTCAGGAACACGTCGTGCAGGGTCGGGCAGGGGGTGAAGTCCATGGACCGGCCCAGGTACTCCAGGCCCGCCAAGTGCGTGAAGGTGCCCTCGGGCCCGAGGTAGGCCACGGTCTGGGGCTGCTGCAGGCGGCGCGACGAGGACAGGATCTCGCGGTAGATGGCGCGCAGGTGGTCTTCAGGCAGGACGCCGGGGCTCATGGCCAGGAGGCGGTTCAACACCTCCTTTTCCCGGAAGGGCTTGAAGACCACGTCCAGGGAGTCGGACTTGATCTGCCCCACCTCGCGGCTCAGGCCCGCGCGCTTGTTCAGCAGGTCGAGGAGCTTCTCGTCCAGGGCGTCGATCTGCTCACGGATCTCGGTCAGGCGCTGCGTGGCGGAGGTCATTCGCTGATCTCCTCGGTGATGCGCATGCCGAAGTGCCGACCGGCCTGGTCCGTGCGGCAGAGCACCTTGTCCCCGACCTGGAGGTCCACCACGCTGAGCGGGCGCCCGTCGGCGCGGACCATGCGGATGGTCTCGGCGTTCTGCAGGAAGACGGTGCCCTGCTTGCCGCCGCACTCGGCCTCGATGAGCAGCATCGGCCGGATCTCGACCTTGCAGCGGCCCACGGTGGCCAGGGTGGTGGAGCCGTCGGCGCCGACCACGAGGACTTCGGAGCCGGTTTTCAGCTCGTCGAGATAGGTGGTCCTGTCCCCGGGCATGACGGCATAGGCGTGCACGGCGCCCGCGTTGATGCGGAAGGGGCGCGGGGCCACGTAGGGGTTGGACTCGGTCTCGGCGTTGACCAGGAAGGTGAAGGCGCTGGAGTTGCCGACCAGCATGCCCTGGCCGGATTTCAAAAGGCTCATGGTGTCGACGCAGACGCGGTGGCCGAGGCCGGCCGAGGTCACGGCGGTGATGGTGGCGGCTTCCAGTTCCATGGTTCCCTGGCTCAGTTTGAGTTCGCGCACGATGGCCTTCAGATCGGCCGCGGCCGAGGGCAGGACGACCACGGTTTTGACGCCGCGTTCGAGGATGCCCGCTGCCAGGCGCGCCCGCTCCAGGCTCGACACCTCCACGGCCAGACGGTCGGACTGGGCCAGGATGTTCTCGACGGGGATGATCTCCCAGCCTTCGCGCAGGATGACGTCCCTGCCCTGGGCGAGAAGGCGCACGGCCTCCTCCTCGTCGGCCTTGCTTTCGAGCAGGACGTAGGGCTGGTCTTCGGCGGCCAGGACCGGGGTCTTGCTCAGGGCCTGCACGGCGGCGACGTGTTCGCGGTCCGTGATGACGGCGTCGACGCCGGACTCCAGGGCCAGGGTGACCTCGCCCTTGTCGAAGGGCACGGCGCAGAAGAGTACGTTTTTCATGTCCCGGCCTTAGATTTTGGGTTCTTCGAGCAGGGCCAGGGCCTGGTCGACGCTGTAGTCCATGTGCACCACGGCGTGCAGGGCCTGCACCAGACGGGTCGGGTCGTCGGCCTGGAAGATGTTGCGGCCCATGGACAGGCCTGCGCCGCCGGCGACGATGGAGTCGTGGGCCATCTGCAGGATGTCGCGCGGGGAGTCCATGCGCGGGCCGCCAGCGATGACCACGGGCACGCAGCAGCCTTCGGTCACCCTGGAGAAGGAGTCCACGTCGCCGGTGTACACGACCTTGATCACGTCGGCGCCGAGTTCCTCGCCCAGGCGGGCGCAGTGGGCCACCGTGGCCGGGTCCCATTCGGACTTCACCTTGGGGCCGCGGGCGTAGATCATGGCCAAAAGCGGCATGCCCCACTCGTTGCATTTGGAGGCCACCTCGCCCATGTCGCGCAGCATGTCCCGTTCGGACTCGTCGCCGAGGTTGAGGTGCACGGACACGGCGTCGGCGCCGAGCTTGATGCCGTCCTCCACGGAGCTGACCAGGATCTTGGCGTTGGGGAAGGGGGAGAGGGTCGTGCTGGCCGAGAGGTGGATGATGAGGCCCACGTCGCGGCCGTGGCCGCGGTGGGCGCAGCGGGGCAGGCCCTTGTGCATCAGGACCGCGTTGGCGCCGCCCTCGGCGACCTTGTTGACCGTTTCGCGCAGGTCCACCAGACCGGCGATGGGGCCGACGGTGGTCCCGTGGTCCAGGGGCACGATGATGCTGCGCCCGGTGTTGCGGTTGAAGATGCGTTCCAGTCGTACGCTTTTGCCGATGTTCATGATGTCCTCCGGTTGCGGCCGGGCTTTCGGCGGTCCGTAATCAAAAAGGGCCGCCGGCTTGTCGCCTGCGGCCCTTTGGTTGTCGTGCTTTCGTCAATATGGCTAAAGCAGTCCCCTCAGACCACAGGCTCTGCTAAAATAAAAGTACCAAAAAAAGTACAGGCTGTGATTGAGGGAGAAGTTTGTCATAACGATTGTGTGACTACTCAGGTTGACGTCGTGCTGTCAAGGGCTTTTTATGACCGCCGGTCATTTTTCTTTTGTCGATCTTCGTGCGCCGTCGCCCCGGACGGAATCCGCATGCATTTAGGCGTTGCTGCGCGCGGCTTTCATGCGTAATGTCGTGGCGGTTCGTTCCGCCAGGACCAAGGAGTGGTGCGCATGGCCGCCAGGAAAGGAATGTCCGGAGTCGTCCGCAGGATCTGC
>JANJWV010000161.1 GCA_024709365.1 Desulfomicrobium sp.
GCCGTTCATGGACGAAGCCCTGAAAAAGGATCTCGTGGCCAGGGCCGCCGCGCGTGGGTTCAGGACGGATGGGCTCATCTTCGTCGAACACGACTGAACGCCGCGACGTGTCGGGCAAGCGCCGCGTGAAGCTTTACGAGAGCCGCGTCGTGCTCTAGACATGGAACCTGACCCGCCGTTTCTCCGCCGGGAGTGCGGTTCTCCGACACTTCGCGGGTCACAACGAACATTCCGCACGAACAGGCCGCCCGCACACGCCGGCCTCGGGACACCAGGAGCACGGGACATGAGCGGATCTTGCTACGACGACGCCAACCTGCTGAACGTCTGCCGGGAAAGCATCGACTACCAGGGCATTGTCAGGCACATCAACGACGGGGTGCTCATCCTGCGCGAGGGCCACATCGTTTTCACCAACGGCGCCTTCTGCGAGATCGTCGGCGAGGACGTGTCCGGGCTGCTGGGCAAACCCTTCGCCGAGCTCGTCATCCCCGAGGACCGGGAACGCGTGGTGCGGCACTGCGTGGACAAGCTCTTCATCCCGGAACTCTCGGACCGCGTCGAGTTCTCCATCTCCAGGACCGGCGAGGACGCCATCGTCGAGATGAAGCTGACGGTGATCGACTGCGGCGGGCCCGCCATCCTGGCGGCCATCACCGACATCACCGAGCGGCGCAAGACCCGCGTCGAGCTGCAGCGCGTCAAGGACCGCCTGGAAAGCATCCTGCACGCCATGAACGACGTGGTCGTCTCCCTTTCGCCCACGGACCACTCCATCCTGGCCATCAACCCCGCGGCCGAGGCCCTCTACGGCATCCCGCGCCGGGCCTTCAACGCCGGGGCCATGCAGCTCATGCATTTCGTGCACCCCGAGGACAGGGAGCAGGTCCGCAACTTCTACAACTCCATGGAAGACGACGAGTTCGGCGAGATGCAGTACCGCATCATCAGCACCAACGGCCGCATCAAGTGGGTCCACGACGAGGCTCACCTGGTCTACTGCACGGCCCGCTCGGTGCGGCGCATCGATCACGTCATCCGCGACATCACCGACCAGAAGGAAGCACTCGACGCCCTCAAGCGCAGCGAGGAGAAATACCGGGATTTCTTCCAGGGCACCAAGGACATGGCCTATTCCGTGACGCCGGACGGCAGCTTTCTCGACATCAACGAGGCGGGCATCCAGATGCTCGGTTTCGCCAGCCGCGAGGAGGCCCTGTCCGCCAACCTCAAGGACTTCTACGAGGACCTGACCGAGCGGGCCGGCCTCCTGGCCCAGATCAACGAGCAGGGCTTCGTCGCGGACCGGCATGTCCGCTTCCGCCTGCGCGACGGCCGCGCCATCGAAGTGGCCATCACGGCCCGGGCCAAGACCGACGACTCCGGCTACCTTGTCTCCTACGAGGGCATCGTGCACAACATCACCCAGGCCATGGAGGACCAGCGCAACCGGGTGCTGCGCAACGCCGCCGGGGGCATGTGCCACTATCTGAACACCCACCTCATGCATATCGTCAACGCCAAGGAAGGCATCATGGAGGAAGTCGAGTCCCTGGAGGCCGTCGCACGCGACACCCTGCCCGAAAGCGCCGCGCAGACGTGGGAGGCCGCCTGTTCGGCCCTGCGCTCCTACGGTCAGGGGCTGGAGCAGGCCTACAACAAGATCACGGCCGTGACCAAGGCCTTCAATTCCGCCTTCCTGACCTACCGGGAGGAGGCGTACCTGGACAGGGCCATCCTCGACATCTTCAATTCCTGCCTGGGGGACCCGCTGGAATGCGCCGCACCGCCGGAGACCAAAACGGGCGCGGACGGGGGCTCCTGATGCCGCAACTCGGACCGGGCCCCGGACGAGCGTGGTGAGCCCATGGCCGTGCTGAACTGGATCGGGCTCGTCCTGCTGGCCGTCCTTGCCCTGGGCGCCGCCGGGCACGCCCTGCTGAACAAGAGCGACTCCCGCTCGGCCCTGGGCTGGGTCGGTGTCTGCCTGACCTTTCCCCTGGCCGGCCCCGTCCTCTACATCCTGTTCGGGGTGAACCGCGTCCGCCGCAGCGCCTCGCGCATGCGCCGCGAGATCGACGCCCTCTCGGACGAAAAGCATCCCCCTGCGGCCCTGCAAAGCTTCGCCGTCATCAATCCGACCGTCCTGTTCCGGTCGTTTCAGCGCCTGGAACGCGTGGGCCGCAACATCCTGGAAACGGAACTGACCGGCGGCAACTGCGTGGAGCCCCTCGTCAACGGCGACGAGGCTTACCCGCTCATGCTGCAGGCCATAGAGACAGCCAAAAAAAGCATCTACCTGACGACCTACATTTTCGACACGGACGCCACGGGGCGCGCGTTCATCGAAGCCCTGGCGCGGGCCGGGGCGCGCGGCGTCGAGGTTCGCGTCCTCATCGACGGGGTGGGCGAAAAATACTCCTGGCCCCTGGCTTCACGGCTGCTGCGCCAGAAGGGCGTCGCCACGGCCCTGTTCATCCCCCCGGCCCTCTTCCCGCCGAATCTGCACATGAACATGCGCAACCACCGCAAAATCCTGGTGGTCGACGGCATCCTGGCCTTCACCGGCGGCATGAACATCAGCCAGAAGCACGTGCTGGACGCCAAACCCCTCTGGCCGGTCACGGACATGCATTTCATCGTGCGCGGCCCCGTCGTCTCCCAACTGCAGGACACCTTCGTCGACGACTGGCTTTTCACCACCCGCGAGCGCATCCACCCGCCCGTGACGGCGGCGGAACCCGCGGGCGACTGCCTCTGCCGGACGGTGATCGACGGGCCGAACCTGCACGAGGACAACCTGAAGACCCTCATCACGGGCATCGTTTCGGCGGCGGAGTCCTCGATCAAGATCATGACCCCCTACTTCCTCCCGCCCGGCACATTCCTGAGCGCCCTGCAGTCGGCCAGGCTCAGGGGCGTGAACGTCGAGGTCATCCTGCCGGCCCGCAACAACCTGCCCTTCGTGCACTGGGCCACGAACCACATCCAGGAGGAGCTGCTGCGCTCCGGCATAACGGTGGCCTTCCAGCCGGCCCCCTTCTGCCACACGAAGCTCTTGCTCGTGGACGGCTGTTACGTGCATCTCGGCTCGGCCAACATGGACAACCGCAGCCTGCGCCTCAATTTCGAACTGACCCTCGAAGTCCTGGACCGGCATCTGGCCGACCGCCTGACCCGGCACTTCGATACCGTCATGGCCGCAAGCCGTCCCGTAACGCGCCATGAACTGCAGGGCCGCTCGCTGCCGGCACGCCTGCGCGACGCGTTCTTCTGGCTCTTCTCGCCCTATCTCTGACCGGGACGGGAGGCCTCGCGCCCGCAATCGATTTGACTTTGACGGGCCAGCCCCGAAACCGTATGCACAAAGACACCCCCACATCAGACCATGATCACAAGGAGGACCGCCGTGAGCAAGGAATTTACCGTTTCCGCGACCTGCCCCAGTTGCGGGCACCGCACCGAAGCGATCCACACCGAGGACGCCATGCGCGAGGCCTTCGGCAACGACGCGACCATCCGCGTGCTCTGCGCCCACTGCCAGGCGAGCTTCGAAATGCCCATGGGGCTGGCCTGCGCCGAGTGGGACGACTACTGCAGCGAAATCCCCCTTCCCGCCGACGTCTAGAAACCGAACCAGAGCTGAACCCGCATGATCTTCGTCGCCACACAATGCTCCCAATGCCCCTTCCTGACCTTCGTCGAGGGAAGACGAGCCTGCAACATCTCAACGCCCAGACAGCAGCCCATCCCCGACGGGGACGACCGCCCGGCCTGGTGCGAGCTGCGCTCCGGCCAGAAAAACGTCCGGGACTTCGCCGGCGCCCGGACCTTCATGGTCGTGACGGCGTGCAACGAGTGCCCCTTCCTGAGCCTGGTGGAAGGGCGGCGCGTCTGCAATGTCGGCCCGCCGAGCCAACGCCCCATCCCCGACGAGGACGACCGCCCGTCCTGGTGCAGGATGCGCAAGGAACAGATAATTGTCAGGGATTTCAAATAGGAAGGCCTCGGGCGAGCCTGCGTCTTTCCTGTTGAAGTGTCGTCCCCTATCTGCTAGACAGAGAAACATTGTCGACTTGCAGGGTGAAGACGGTATGTCCAATTGACAAACACATCCCTTCACCATAGGGAGAGCCTTTGCAAACTCTTTTTCCGGAAGGAAAAATTTTGAGGAACAACATCTAAGGAGGATTTGAGCATGGCAACAATTGAATTCCAGGGTAAATCTTTCGAAATCGACGAAGACGGTTTCCTGCTGAAGTTCGAAGACTGGTCCCCCGAGTGGGTCGAGTACGTCAAGGACAGCGAAGGCATCGCCGAGATCACCGAAGCTCATCAGCAGATCCTGGACTTCCTGCAGGACTACTACAAGAAGAACGGCATCGCCCCGATGGTCCGCATTCTTTCCAAGTCCACCGGCTACAAGCTGAAGCAGATCTACGAACTGTTCCCCTCCGGCCCCGGCAAAGGCGCCTGCAAGATGGCCGGCCTGCCCAAGCCCACCGGCTGCGTGTAGTTCGATCTTTTTCCGAAAAAAAACCCTGCTCACGCAGGGTTTTTTTTTGTCTTCTGCGCATCCGACCTCAGTCGGGAGTCCGGCCGTAGATGTCGGCCAGTTCGCGCATCCGTCCGGCCAGAGATGCCGTCAGCATCCCGTCCCCAGCCCTCCAGCCCCAGTTCCCGCCGGCCACGCCCGGCATGTTCATGCGCCCCTCCTCGCCCAGCCCGAGATAGTCCTGCATGGGAATGACGCACAGCCTGGCCACGCTGCCCAGGGCCATGCGGATCAGGACGTCCGCAGCCTGGTCCGCGCGCACCTCGCGCCCGGCATAGGCCGACAGACGGGCTCGCCCCGCCTCGTCCAGCTCCCGGTCGAACCATCCGCGCGTGGTGTTGTTGTCGTGGGTTCCGGTGTAGATCGCGCAACCCGGCACGGCGTTGTGGGGGATGTAGGCGTTTTTGCCCATGTCCGGGGAGAAGGCGAACTGCAGGATCTTCATGCCCGGGAAACCGAACTCCTCCATGACCACCGTCACGTCCGGCGTGATGACGCCGAGGTCCTCGGCCAGCAGGGACAAGCCGGGGATGCTCCCGACAAGCTCGACGAAGAGCCGCCGGCCCGGCCCCGGAATCCACAGCCCGTTCTCGGCCGTGGGTTCGCAAGCCGGGACCTGCCAGAAGCCGCAGAACCCCCGGAAATGGTCAAGACGGATCATGTCGAACCGCCGGCTCTCGTGCGCAAGCCTGCGGCGCCACCACCCGAACCCGTCCCTCTCGTGCCGCTCCCAGGCATAGATGGGGTTGCCCCACATCTGGCCAGTCTCGGAGAAATAGTCCGGTGGTGCGCCCGCGCAGTAGATGGGCAGCCCCTGGCCGTCGAGTTCGAACAGCTCACGGTTCGACCATACGTCGCAGCTGTCGAGACTGACGTAGATGGGCGTGTCGCCGATGAGGGACACGCCCCGGGCCGCCGCGTACTCGTGCAGGTTCTCCCAGTGCAGGGCAAAGAGGAACTGCAGATACCTCTCCCGCAGAATGTCGTAGCCGAGCCGCTCGCGAGCCTTCGCCAGATCCGCCGGATGGCGCAGGCGCAAGCCCTCCGTCCAGCGATACCACGGCGCCCCGCCGTGCTCGCGCTTGAGGGCCGTGAACAGGCAGTAGTCGTCCAGCCAGAAGGACTCCGCCTGGCAGAAGCGCTCGAAGGCCGCGTCGGTGCGCAGGCGGGGGAAGGCGTTGTCGAAGACGTGTTCGAGGAGCCTGCACCGCCAGGACGCCGCCACCGCGTAATCCACCCGGCTCTGGGGAAACGCTGGCTCCCGGTCCAGTTCCGCCTGGCGCAGCAGGCCCTGCCGCACGAGCATGTCCGGACTGATGAAAAGCGTGTTGCCGGCGAAGGCGGAATAGCTGCTGTACGGCGAATTGCCGGCGCCGGCGTTGATGGGCGCCAGGGGCAGCATCTGCCACAGGCTCTGCCCCGCATCGGCCAGGAAATCGACGAAGGCGTGGGCCTGTGGGCCGAAATCCCCCAGGCCGTGGCGGCACGGCAGGGACGTCACGTGCATGAGCACGCCGCAACGGCGTTGCGTGTTCATGCCCCGCCTCCCTCCGGCAGGAGATAGAGCACGCCCAGGGGCGGCAGCATCAGGTTGAGGGAGTACGGCAGGCCGTGCACCGGGATGGGTTCGGCGCGCACCCGGCCCATGTTGCCCATGCCGCTGCCCCCGTAGACCTCGCTGTCCGAGTTCAGGGCTTCCCGCCACGGCCCGTCGACGCCCACGCCAACGGCGTAGTTTTCTCGCGGCACCGGCGTGGAGTTGCAGACCACGAGCACCGACCGGCCGGAGCTGTCACGGCGGAAGAAGCTCAGCACGCTCTGGTCGGAATCGTGGCAGTTTTCCCAGGCGAAACCGGCCGGATCGAAATCCAGCTCGTGCAGGGCCGCGCATTCCCGGTAAAGCCGGTTCAGGTCCCGCACCCAGGCCCGGATGCCGTCATGGGCCGGGAAGCGCAGCAGATCCCAGTCCAGGGCCTGGTCGTGGTTCCACTCGCCCCACTGCCCGAACTCCGCGCCCATGAAGAGCAGCTTCTTGCCCGGCAGTCCGAACATGTACCCGAAGAGCGCGCGCAACCCGGCCATCTGCTGCCAGTAGTCCCCAGGCATCTTGGAGATGAGGGACTTCTTCCCGTAGACCACCTCGTCATGGGACAGGGGCAGGACGAAGTTCTCGGCATAGGCGTACCACAGGGCAAACGTCAGCAGGTTGTGATGGAATTTCCGGTAGATGGGATCGAGCTCCATGTAGGACAGGGAATCGTTCATCCAGCCCATGTTCCACTTGAGGCCGAAGCCCAGGCCCCCCAGATAGACGGGCTTCGAGACCATGGGCCAAGAGGTGGACTCCTCGGCGATGGTCTGCACGTCCGGGAACTCCTCGTAGACCGCCTTGTTCAGTTCGCGCAGGAGCTCGATGGCATCGAGGTTCTCCCGGCCGCCGTGGCGGTTGGGGATCCACTCGCCGTGCTCACGCGAATAGTCGAGGTAGAGCATGGAGGCCACGCCGTCCACGCGCAGCCCGTCAAGGTGGAACTCGCGCACCCAGTACATGGCGTTGCAGATCAGGAATCCGGCCACCTCGTAGCGGCCGTAGTTGAAGATGGCGCTCTTCCACTCGGGGTGGAAGCCCTGGCGCGGGTCGGCGTGCTCGAACAGGGCCGTGCCGTCGAAATTGGCCAAACCGTGGGCGTCCATGGGGAAGTGTCCCGGCACCCAGTCGAGAATGACGCCGATGCCCTGCCGGTGCAGATGGTCCACGAGATAGCGGAAATCCTGCGGGCAGCCGTAGCGGCTGGTGGGCGCGAAATAGCCCGTGCTCTGGTAGCCCCAGGAGCCGTAGAAGGGGTGTTCGGCCACGGGCATGATCTCGACATGGGTGAAACCGGCGTCCCTGACGTAATCGGCCAGTTCGTGGGCCATGCGGCGGTAGTTCATGAAGTTGCCGTGTTCGTCGCGCCGCCACGACCCCAGATGCACCTCGTACACGGACCAGGGGCTGTCCAGGGAGTTCTGCCGCCAGCGCGTGGCCATCCACTCCCCGTCCCCCCACTCGTACTGCAGGTCCCAGATGACGGAGGCCGTGGCCGGGGGCTCCTCGCTGAACAGGGCGAAGGGGTCGGCCCGCTCGGCCTCCCCGCCGGGCCAGGACAGGTAGTATTTGTAGCGCTGGCCGTGCGCCGCGCCGGGCACGAAGCACTCCCACACGCCCGAACTGTCGGCACGCAGGCTCATGGGGGCGGCGGCACGGTCCCAGCCGTTGAAATCCCCCACCACCGAGACGAAGGCCGCGTTGGGCGCCCAGACCACGAAACGCGTGCCGGACGAGTCCGGCCCCAGGGTTTCCGGGTGGGCCCCGAAGTGCTCGTAGAGCCGGGTGTGCCGGCCCTGCTTGAAGAGATATATGTCCAGATCGCCGAGACTGCGCCGTGCATCCATAGAACACCTCCGGATATTCAAAGTTCACGATAGGGAAGAGACAGGCGCATTGGCAAGGAAAGAAGCTTTTCGACGCCGAAAAGGCGAAAAAAAAGCGCGGTCAACGCCGCGCTTTCAATCACCGACCGAAGGATCGATCCTAGTGGTGGTGTTCGTTCATGCCTTCCTTGATGCGGTACAGCGCGGCGATGACAATGGCCGCGAGGTACGTGAAAATTCCGATGACTCCGATGAAGCCCTGCACCGTGCTGTGCATCATGTTCCCGAAAAGCTCTCCCAGCATGACATCCTCCTCGTAACGTGTCCCGGCAAGCCGTATGTGGAACTTTTCACAACCATATCTTGACCGAAAAAGTCAAGGAAAAAGGGCGGTGCGGACTATCCGGCTCCTGCCGGGGCGGCCGCACGCGCCTCACGCCGACGCCACTTCCTCGAAGAAGGTGTCGCGCTCGACCGGGGTGAAACCCGTGGCCGCGATGGTCTCGACCAGTTCGGAAACCGTCATCCCTTTGGGCGTGTCGGCGCCTGCGGCGTGGCCGATCTTCTCCTCCACGATGGTCCCGTCGAAATCGTCGGCCCCGGCCCACAGGGCCATCTGGGCCGCCTTGATGCCGGCGAAGGCCCAGTAGGCCTTGATGTGCGGGATGTTGTCCAGGAACAGGCGCGCCACGGAGATGGTCCGCAGGTACTCCTCGCCCGTCGGCCCCGGCACGCCCAGGGCGTTGTTGCGCGACTGGTAGGCCAGGGGGATGAAGACGATGAAGCCCGGCTTCTCGTCCTCCAGGGCGCGCAGGCGCTCCATGTGGTAGATGCGGTCCTCCCAGGACTCGATGTGCCCGAAGAGCATGGTCGAGTTGGTCTTCATGCCCATGTCGTGGGCCAGACCGTGGATATGCAGCCAGCGGTCCGCCGTGACCTTCTCCGGGCAGAGCTTCTCGCGCATGGCCGGCGAGAAGACCTCGGCGCCGCCGCCGGGCAGGGCGTCAAGGCCCACCGCCCGCATCTGCCGCAGCACCGTGGCCTCGTCCGTGCCGAGGGAGTCCGCGAAATGGGCGACCTCCACGGCGGTGAAGGCCTTGACCACGGCGTTCGGCCTTACTTCCTTGCACAGGGCCAGCAGGTCCAGATAATATTGATAGGGAAGATCGGGGTTGAGGCCGCCGGTGATGTGGATCTCGCGGATGGGCTCGTCGATGCGGTCCGTGAGGCGCTTGCGGGCCTCTTCCAGGGAGTAGGTGTAGCCGCCCTCCTC
>JANJWV010000237.1 GCA_024709365.1 Desulfomicrobium sp.
GGCGTTCAGGGAGTCCGCCAGGTGTCCGATGGCGTCGCGGGCCGGGTAGTCGATGGTCGCGGTGTAATTGCCCGCGGCCACCTCGTTGGCCAGGAGCGCCATGCGTCGGACCGGCGCGAGCAGGATTCGCCCGCCCACGCCGATGAGAACCACCGACAGGACCAGGGGCAGGATCATGCCCGCCAGGGCGTTCTTGATCAGCCGTCCCTTGACCCCGGCCATGAGGTCGTCGGTGGCGACCCAGGTGGCGAAGGTCAGGTCCCAGGGTTCGCAATGGTGCAGGGCCACCTCAAGGCTTCCGCCGTCAGTCTGCAGGCTCGTCTGCCCGGCCCCGTTGCCGGCGGAAACGATGGCCGCGGACTCTTCCGGCGCCCCGGGCATGTCGATGACCGTCCGCCCCCGGGCGTCGAAGGCCAGGGTGCCGCCGTGCCCGCCGACGCCCACGCCGCGCACGAAATCCGAGAAGGCCTCGCTGATCAGCGGGTGCGCGATCTCAAGCGCCCCCAGCACCTCCGCCCCGGTCAGGTCCGTGAAAGGAACGTAGGCGGCCATGCGCCACGCCCCGCCCAGCCATACGAGGCCTTCCCAGGGCTGTCCGGCCCGGACCGCCTCCAGAGCCGGGTTCCCCCCGCCCAGGAAGGAGCCCTTGCCCCACAGGGGCACGGCCGTCTCCAGCGACGTGGAGACGCGGACCAGCATGCCTTCGTGCAGCTGGAGGATGGAGGCCGTCCCGCCCGTCAGCTCCGCCACCTTGCGCGCCACAGCATTGTCCTCGTGCAGGTAGACCGAGCCGTGCTTGAGGGCCGGCAGGATCGCCTTGCGCACTTCCCCTCCGTTCTGGTCGACCAGCTCCAGTTCGGCCTCCATGAGCACCTCGGGCACCGGGAAGCCGCTCAGTTCGAACTGGGTTTTCATGATGTCGCGGTCGATGCGCAGCTTCTTTTGCATGAGGGCATGCTGCAGGGCTACGGACTCGGCCAGGGTGGCCGAGATGCGCGCCAGCCCGTCGCGCCCCTGGCGCAGGGCGTCGGTGTTGGCCATGAAGATTTGGGAAACCGAGAGACACAGAACCGTCACAAGAACGATGGCGATGGTCACAATCGAGAGTTTTGCCTGAAATCCCAGAGATTTGTTCATAAGTTGCGAGTCCTGTTCGTCGAGAAGGAAGGAGGAGTGCGACTCCGGAAAATGTCAAACGTCTTGTGCGCGACAAATGCAGGGACAAAGCGACAACTCGGTGACGGAATCGTGACAATTCCGGATGGCGGAAAGCTCGCCTGACGTCAGAGGGGTTCCGTCCGCGGCAGCGGGATCGGCGTTGGGAGGAATGGCGGGGATGGGAAGATGGTCCCCCTCCCTTTCCGCGCACCTGTTGCATGGCCGGAAAGGGAGGGGACGGGGTCAGTCGGAAAGCCAGAAGAAGGACAGCGCAGGTACGGCGATCAGGCCGTCCTCCACCGGGACCGATTCCCCGGTGCAGAGATCCTTCATGCCGCCGTACTGGAAGAAGCCGTGGACGGAGAGTTCCTCCAGGGCCAGAGTCTGGGGCTCGGCGCTGAAGTTGCCGACGACCAGCACCCTGTTGCGCCAGTTCTCGGGGTCCGTGCGCGAGTAGACCAGCAGGTTCGGGTTGCCGACGGGGATGAGGGTGCGGTTGTCGAAATCGGCGAAGGCGGGAATCTCCTTGCGCAGGGCGATGAGCCTGCGCAGGGCCGAAAAGATGCGCTGCTCCACCGTGCCGGGCCGGTGCCGGAGTTCGGCCTTGTCCCAGTCGAAGCGCGAGCGGTGAACCCAGCGCGAGTCGTGCTGCGTGGACGGGTCCTGCAGGAATTCCAGGTTGTTGAGGGTCCCGACGGCGTCGCCGTAGTACAGCAGGGGCAGGCCGCCGAAGGACAGGATGATGCTGTGCAGCAGGGTGATGGTCCTGACCGCGGCGTCGACGCCCTCCTCGTCGTGGTTCTCCAGGGCGTATTCGAGGCCCACGAGGGAGGCCAGGGAGCCGGAGATGCGCGCGTCGCCGGTCTTCTCGTTGGTGCCGAAAGGCATACCCCGGGCCGGCGACGTCGGGAAGCGTCCGGTGAAATAGTCGATGAGGAAGGCGCGGTGCATGGCTGGGTCGTACCCTGCCTCGCGCACATCCGCGTCGTCGAAACCGAGGCCGATGTCGTCGTGGCAGCGCACGTAGTTGAGCCACGTGGCCCGCTCCAGTTTCTGCGGCAGGTTGCCGACGCCCTGGCCCAGGAGCCTGGCGTTCTTGGTGGCCACGGCGTCCCACAGCAGGGCCATGAGGGTGGCGTTGTAGGCGATCTCGCATTCCTTGGAATAGATGGCGTGCTCCCCGAAGTACTTGGCGATCTCACTCGGGGCGACGATGGCCTCGGCGATGAACAGCACGCCCGGCGCCGTGACCTGGCAGCAGTCCTTCATGAGGCGCAGGATGAGGTGCGCCTCGCGTTCGTTCTGGCAGGTGCTCCCGATCTTCTTCCAGAGGAAGGCCACGGCGTCGAGGCGCAGGATGTCGGCCCCCATGTTGGCCCAGTAGAGGATAACGTCGATCATCTCGATGAGCACGGCGGGATTGCGGTAGTTCAGGTCCCACTGGTAGCTGTTGAAGACCGTCATGACCCACTTGCCCATGTCCTCGTCCCAGGTGAAATTGCCGGGCGCCGTGGCCGGGAATATCTCGGGCATGGCCTCCTCGTAGGCGTCCGGGATGCCGCGGTCGTCAAAGACATAGTAGTAGTCCTGGTACTTTTTCTCCCCCGCCTTGGCGCGCACGGCCCACTCGTGCTCGTCCGAGGTGTGGTTGACCACGACGTCCAGCACCAGCAGGGTGTCGCGGCTGCGCAGTGCGTCCGAGAGCGCCCTGATGTCGTCGAGGGTGCCGTAGCGGGCGTCGATCTTTCGGAAATCGCGCACCGCATAGCCGCCGTCGTTGTTCTCCGGGGGGCAGTCGAGAATGGGCATGACGTGGATCATGTTCACCCCGAGCTCCTGGAAGTACGGGAGCTTTTCCTTGAGCCCCTGCAGATTGTCGGCGAAGCGGTCGCAGTAAAGGGCCATGCCGACCCATTTCTGGCTCAGGAACCACGTGTAGTTGATCTCCCGCGCGATGTCCGAGCGCCGCAGGGTCGGCCCGCGCTTGATGTAGCGCATGGCCAGGGTCTCGACCAGGCGGACCATCTGCTCCTTGAAGTCCGGGCGCTCTCCGTAGAGCAGCTTGAACAGGGAATAGATGGCGTAGAAATTCGCCCCCAGGCGGGTGTAGAAACGGCGCAGCCTGTACTTGCCGATTTCGGGGTTCAGCTTGGCCAGGATTTCGTTCAGCAGCGCATGGGAAGCCTGTTCGTACATCAGATCTCCTTGTCTTGATGGAATTGTCGCAGCCACGCGTCGGCCTCGGGCCAGAAATGCGCGGCCCCTTCGAGAATGCCGGCGGCGTAGTTGCCGTTCATGCCCAGATAGCCCCTGGCAATGTGCAGGGGCTTCTTGCCCTCCAGCCGCCTCCTGACCTCCGCGTCGGCGTTGGCCACGAGCACGGCCGGGATCTCGCTCGCCAGAACGTCAAGGTCGTTGCCGCTGTCGCCGGCGAAGAGCGTTTCGGCCGGGGCGAAACCTTCCCGCCGCATCAGGAAGCGGATGGCGGAAAGCTTCCCGGCCCGGGCCGGCAGCACGTCCAGAAGCCCCATCCCGGCCGGTCCGTCCACGCTCCAGATCAGGGCGGCCCGGACGGACTCCCGGTCCAGTACGGCGGACATGCGTCTCGTCAGCGTCTCATGGTCCCAATCGAGGGGCGCGTAATAGCTCAGCTTGTAGGGGCCCTGCTTTTCCTCTTCCTGCAGCTCAAGCCCCCACGCCGGTCCCAGCAGCTTGTGCAGGTCCGCGGAGGTCATGCCCGCCCAGTCCGGCGCGATGTGCGCCTCCCAGTCGGGCCAGCGTGCCCAGCCGTCCGCCTGCGTGCGGTAGATGGTCGCGCCCACGTCGGCCACGGCGAAATCCGGCCAGGGAAGCCGGAACTCGCGGATGGCGCCCTCGATGAGGGCCTTGTGGCGTCCGGTGACATAGGCCAGGCAAACCTCGTCGCGGGAAACCAGGCGGGCGAACAGGCGCGGCGCGTCGGGCGACAGGGGTTGGGGACCGTTGGGGATGAGGGTCCTGTCCAGGTCGGTGCACAGGAGCAGCCGCCTCATGCGCCCTTCCCCCGGTTCGGGAAGCCGTAATGCTCCATGGCTTCGAGGATGCCTTCGGCGTGGGAGGCCCGGGCGAAATAGATGGTGTCGGTCTGGGCCAGCCCCGAGAGTTCGGCGGCGAGGTGCCGGCTGTTCACGACCGTGCCCAGGGTGTTGCCGCGGAGCATGTCGGCGTCGGCGCCCGTGACGCCGGCCACCAGGGTGTTCTCCAGGGGGAAGTCCAGGTGCTCGGCGCACCAGCGCAGGGCCAGGCCCTTGGAGGCCCGCACGGGCAGCACGTCGAGGTACTGCTCGAAGGACACGATGACGTTCGCCGTCTGTTCGGCGCGCTGCAGGAGCTGTCTGACCTCCTGCTCGCCGATGACGTTGGTGTCGATGTAATAGCTGACCTTGAAGGCGCTCAGGAATTTCTTGGGCTGCAGGGTCAGGCCCGGGATGTCCCGCAGGGCCTTGCGGACCAGCCCCGGCGTCCAGAGGTGGTCGATGTGCCTCTCCCAGGTGGCGTCCTGGGTCAGGTCCGGGGCGTAGTGGATCTCAGTGCCCTGCCCCGAGATGAGCACGTCGGGCTGCGGGATGCGGTGCCTGCGCAGGGTCGCCAGGGCGTCGTCGAGGCGCCGCCCCGTGGCGATGCCGAAGATGACGGATTTGCGCAGGCCGCGCAGGGTCCTGACCAGTTCCTGCAGGGACGCCTCGTCCCCCAGCAGACTCAGGTCCAGCTCCGCGAACAGGGCCCGCTTGCGTGCCACCCCCTGCAGGATGATGGGGCAGGCGCGCGGGAGCTGTTCGGTCTTGTCCACCAGCGGACGGACCAGGCCGAGGTATTTCTTGACGTGGGCGTCCCAGGAGTAGTGACGGCGGACGCCCGCGATCCCGTTCCTGGAGAAGCGCCGCCAGGTTTTCCTGTCCTTGATGGTCCGCAGCAGCGTCGCGGCCATGGCCTCCTTGTCCAGCGGGTCGATCAGGTATCCGTTTTCGCAGTTCCCGACGATGTCCCGCGGTCCGCCGTCCTCGGTGGCCACCAGCGGCAGGCCGCAGGCCGCGGCTTCGAGCAACGTCAGGCCGAAGGGCTCCGTCAGGGCGGGGTTGACGAAGACCCCGCGCGACGCGGCGGCCAGACGGTAGAGGACGGCCACCTCCTCGGGCTTGTGGTGCTTGGGGTACGCGACCCTGCCGTACAGGTCGTGGCGGTCGACGGCCAGCAGGATGTCGCTCAGCACCCCCCGCGCGCCGTCGTCCATGTCCTGGATGTCGTCGCGGTTGCCGGCCACGACGACCAGATTCGCGGCCTCCTGCAGCTCCGGGGATTCCCCGTAGGCGTCGATGAGCGTAACGATGTTCTTCTTCGGGTCGGGCCGCGACAGGGCCAGGATCATGGGCTTGGAGCTGCGCTTCAGGAACCGTCTGAGTTCCCGCCCGATGTCCGTGCCCCACTCGTTTGCCCGTGACGGGTGGAAGCGCGACATGTCCGTGCCGGGCGGAACGACGCGCATGCGCTCGGGCTGGTAGAAGTCGTAGAGGCCGTACTGTTCCTCGATCTCCTGCCGGGTGCTGGTGATGACGCGTCCGGCAACGCTCAGGGTCGTCTCCTCGGCTTCGATGCGGCGCGAAATGTTGTAGGTCCCTTCGAGCTGGAGGCGCGTGGCGCCGCCTGCCAGCAGCCGCAGCCGCTTGCTGCGGCCCAGCGAGTGGCCGGTGTGCACCAGCGGGATGCCCAGCTGGTTGGCCAGCCTGGCGCCGACGTACCCGGCGTCGGCATAGTGGCTGTGAATGACGTCGGGCATGCGCTCCTGGCTGCGCAGGAAGGACACGACATTGTCGGAAAAGCTGTCGAGGTGGTCCCAGAGGAGCTCCTTGCGGATGTACCCCTCCTCGCCGCACTCTATGCGCACGATGGACGCCTTTTCGGACAGGGGCTCCTCCGTCACGGCGTAATCCGGGCTTACAGCCGGGTCCACGACGCGCCGTGTCAGCAGGACCACCCTCTCGATCTCCCGGCTCTCGCCCAGGGCCCGGGCCAGCTCCACCACGTATTTGACCTGCCCCCCCGTGTCCGCGTCGCGGCCCAGTTCGGGGTCGTGCCCGCGGACCAGGCCGTGCACGCTCAGGAGCACGATGAACAGCGGCGCCTTTTTCGTGCGCCTGCGGGCGCTCATGGATGCCACTCCCGGAGAAAGGGCCGGTAGAAGTCGGCGCTGTCCGGCACGGCGCCGCGCAGGCCGCAGATGGTCCTGGCGAAGGCGTCGGCCCGATTCAGGGTTTCCGGCAGGGGCCAGCCCGAGACCGCGCCGAGGATGCACACGGCCGCGAACCCGTCCCCGGCTCCCACGGTGTCGACCACATCCGGCTGCCCGAAGGCCAGGGGAGTCGCGCTCCACTGCCCTCCCTCCGTGACCTGCCAGGCGCCCTCCTCGGCGCAGGTCACGATGGCCCGACCGATGCCGAAATGACGCATCAGGCCGCGGACTCGATCTTCCTGATCTTCGCCGTCGAGCCCGAACAGGCGTCCGAGGGCCATGAGCTCCTCGGCGTTGATCTTGAGGATGTCGGCCTGAGTCAGCGAAAAGCGGATCGCGGCGTCCGTGTACCAGGGGTCGCGCAGGTTCAGGTCGACGAACCTCGGCGCGGGGACCGTCTCCAGTACGGCCTCCAGCGCGCGACGGGAGATGTCGCCGCGCTGGCTCAGTGTGCCGAAGTAGACCATGGCGGGATCGATGACGGAGACCGCCGAGCGGGCCGCTTCGGGGTCGATGAAGTCGAAGGCCTGGTCGTTCAGGATTTCGAAATGGTGGCCGCCCGTCTCCATGTGGACCCGCACCCGCCCCGTGGGGCGGTCGCGGTCGATCTGCACCGCGCGCCCATCCATGCCGGCCGCGGCCATGGCGGCAAGGATTTCCCCGCCCAGTTCATCTTCGCCCACGCGCGAGACGAGCAGCGCGTCCAGGCCGAATGCGGCCAGATGACGCGCGACGTTGAAGGGCGCGCCGCCGAGAACGCTGCGGTCCGGAAACATGTCGGCCAGGATTTCCCCGAAGAGCAGGACCTGGGGAGGGTGAGCCTTAGGGTGATCACTTTGGGCCGGGTCGTGAAAATATTGGAGTGGCATACGCGTGAAGCAACCCTTGTTTTATCAATTATTCTACAATTTTTTGTACGGATATGGACACGCACAAACAGCATGCGTCTTCTGGAAAGAAAAGCAGTGATCCGCAGCCAGGCTGTCATGCAATCTGCGCTGGAGCGACTGAGAGTTTCATATGCTGATTTCGATTTCGGAAATGCGCGGATCTTTCGAGCTTTCGAATCAATTGTATTTGTTAGCCGAATTTTTGAACATATGTCAACTTGACATGCTCATGGATGATTCCGACAAGGCTGTGGGGCCGGCTCCGGTGTGCGCCGAGCGCCCGCTCGGGCGCCGTGGCAGCGGAGGCACGGACGGAAGAGGTCAGGGCCAGCCGGCGGCCGCGCTCCGGGCTGCGGCCCGGCGCGCAGAGGGCCGTCAGATGGAGAACTTGCGGAGGAAGACGATGAGTTCGTGCAGCGGCATGGGCTTGCCGAAGAAATAGCCCTGGGCCTCGTCGCAGCCCATCTCCGTGAGGGTGTCGGCGTCGTCGCGCGTCTCGACGCCCTCGGCCAGGACGCGCAGGCGCAGGCTCTTGCCCATCTGGATGATGGCCTGCAGCAGGTCGACGTCGCTCTGTCCGCCGTTGAGGCGCTGCACGAAGGAGCGGTCGATCTTGATGCGGTCGAGGGGCAGGCGGCTCAGGTAGCTCAGGGAGGAATAGCCGGTGCCGAAGTCGTCGATGGAAACGGCCACGCCGAGCGCGGACAGTTCGCGCAGCTTCGCCCCGACCAGGCCCATGTCGCCAAGCAGCAGCGACTCGGTGATCTCCAGCTCCAGACATTCGTAGGGAAGGTCCGAACGGTCGGCGGCGGCGCGGACGTCGTCCAGGAAGCCCTCGTGCCGAAACTGCCGGGCGGAGACGTTGACGGCGACCTTCATGGCGCTTCCCGTCTGTTCCCGCACCACGCCCATGGCCCGGCAGGACTGTTCGAGGATGGCCCGGCCCAGGGGGACGATGAGGCCCGTGTCCTCGGCCACGGGGATGAATTCGAGAGGCGAGACGATGCTCCCGTCATCGGCAGCCCAGCGCGCCAGCGCCTCGACGCCGATGACGCGCCCGCTCGCCAGGTCGATCTTGGGCTGGAACAGGGGGTAGACGGCGCCGTGGTTCAGGGCCTGGCGCAACCGGCTTTCCAGCGTCAGGCGGGCCGAGGCCCTGATGGTCATGCCTTCCTCGAAGATGCGGAACTGGTTCTTGCCCGCACTCTTGGCGTCGTACATGGCCAGGTCGGCGTGCTTGAGCAGGGCCTGGATCGTGCGGCCGTCGCGTGGGTACACGGCGATGCCGATGGATGGGGTGACGAAGATGTTCTGTCCCTTGACATGCACCGGTTTGGCCAGGGCCCTGATGATCCGCTCGGAATACTTCTCGGCGTCGCATGCCGCATCGTCGAAGAAGAGAAAGACGAACTCGTCACCGCCCAGACGGGCCACCACGTCCTCGGACCGCACCATGCTCTGGAACCGGCTGGCCACCTCGACCAGCAGCTCGTCCCCGGCCTCGTGGCCCAGGGAGTCGTTGACGAGCTTGAAGTTGTCGAGGTCCACGTACAGCACGGCGTGGCAGGCCGGGGTCTTCTCGGCCTTGAGCAGGGCCACTCCGAATTTCTCCTGCAGCATGGCCTTGTTCGGCAGGCCCGTGAGGTGGTCGTAGTAGGCCATGCGCATTATTTCCTGTTCTTTTTCCTTCATGGCCGTGATGTCGTGGAAGACGGCGATGAACTTGTCCGGGGCCCCCCTCTCGTCGCGCAGGGCGGTGATGGACAGCCATTCGGGATAGGCCTCGCCGGACTTGCGGCGGTTCCATATCTCGCCCGTCCACAGCCCGTCGCGCATGAGGGCGTCCCACATGGCGGTGTAGAATTCAGGCGGGTGGTGTTCCGACTTGAGGATGCGCGGGTTCTGCCCGATGGCCTCCTCGGCCGTGTAGCCGGTGATGGAAGTGAAGGCGGGGTTGACCGCGATGATCTCCCCTTCGGCGTTGGTGACCGAGATGCCTTCCTGGGAGGTTTCGAAAATCTTTTCGTACAGGCGCAGCCGCCCCTCGTATTCGTGCTTTTCGCTGATGTCCTTGGCCACCCCGAAATACCCGCTGGCGCTGTCGGGCTCGGTGACGGGTATGGCGTTGATCAGGAAGCGTCTGGGCTTCCCGTCGGCTTTCGAGGCCAGGGAGCAGGTGAAATCGACGATGGGGGCCAAGGGCCGCCGGACGATCCGCTCCATGGCAAATCGCCCTTCCCGCGTGTCCGGAAGGAAATCCGCCAGGGACATGCCCACGGCCTGCTCAGCGTTCACGCCGAGCAGGCTTTCGGATTGCCCGGCGACATAGACGAGGCGCCCCGCCCCGTCGGACTGCCAGATGATGTCGCCCGAGGTCAGGGCGATGTCCCGCAGCCGCGCCTCCGACATCTGCAGTTCCCTGGTCCGTCTCGTCACCCGGTCTTCGAGCTCCTCGTTGACCTGCAGCAGGTCCGCCTGGGCCGCGGCCCTCTCCCGCAGGACCTGCGCGGCCGAGCGGATGACGATGATGCCAAGGACGGTCAGGAGCGCCACGGAGCCCGCGATGAACATGGTCAGAAACCTGGAGTGACTCTCCTTGGCCCGGGCCAGCCGGGCCTGGGTTTCCGCGAGGTCCTTCATGCTCTGGACGTAGAAGCGGTTGGCGTGCTCGGCGGTGCGGCTGAAGAAGGGCGCCAGCTTCTTGTGCTTCAGGATCAGCGCGGCGGACCTTCCGCTGTCGTATCCCCCCTGGAGCCTGGCCGAGGCGAAGTCGTGGTACTCGTCGAGCATCCGTTCCAGCAGGGCGACGCTGGTCCGAAGTTCCATGCTGGCGATGTCGAGGCCGGGCACGGGCGAGTCGAGCCGGAATTCGTGGCCGACCCTGTCCAGGGAGTCGAAATTGACCTTGAAGGTCTCGACGAAGACTCCGCCGCCCTCGAGAAAGGCGGCGGCCCTGCGCACGGTGTCCATGCTCTCGCGGATGGTTTCCTCGGCCGTGACGAGGTCGCCGGGCGACGAGGCGAGCAGCATGTGCTGAAAACCGACCTGCATGCGCGAAACGTTCTTGCCGATGACGAGGCTGACGTCGCTGACCACGCGGTGGCGTTCCTGCAGTCTGGCGAAGGCCTCCAGCCGTTCGAGCATGATGCGGTTGAAGACCAGCACTCCCAGGGTGCAGCCAACGCTCAGCAGAAGCAGGACCGTCAGGTGGAGCATGATCGGCTCCGTCCTTGGCAGCAGACGCGAAAGCAGCGGGAAGCCCGCTTTTCCTTCAGAAGCCATAGCGTTCGAACACGGCCCGGCCGCGGGAGGATGCGCAGAGTTCCAGGAAAGCGCGCGCCAGTTCCGGGTCCTGGGCGCACGAGGTGACGGCCATGGTCAGGCGGTGTTCGCGGGCGTAGCCGCCGAGGATGGGCAGCATGTCCATGTGCGCCGCGTTGTCCCCGATGAACTGGACGGCCTTCCAGTTCAGCACGACGTCGACTTTGCCGTCGCGCAGAAGCTCCGTCAGTGCCTTGGAATCCGGGGCCATCATGGCGGCCTGGGAGGCAACCTGTTCGTAGATGCCCCTGTCCGTGAGGATGCTCTGGGCCTCCTTGCCGACGGAGCCGAGGTCGGGGTGTCCGATGGCGACCTGGATGCCGGGGCGCGCCAGTTCGGCGAGTTCCCCGGTGAACCCATCGGGGTTCCCCTTGCGCACGAAGAGCGCCGCCTGGTTCACGCCCAGCTGCCTGCGCTCGCCGAGGATGCCTGCCTGGGCGGCTTCGTCGATGAAGCTTTCGACGCCTGGAAAATAGATGTCCCCCTTGCGGTTGACGATGATGGCCTGCATGAGGTCCTTGGAGCCGCCGGAGGACATGGCCGTCCTGACGCCGTGTTCCTTTGCGAAGACGTCCATGAGTTCCCTGACGGGATCGACCATGGTGATGCCGCACAGGACCAGAAGGGATTTCTCCTGCGGGGGCGCCGCGGCATCGTCGCCGGATGAGCAACCGCAGAGGGTCAGGATGAGCAGGATGACCGAAGCGAATCGCATGGAAGAGGCTCCTTTCCGCTGTCTGTGACGTTCGCCGGAGCGGCCGCGTTCCTGATGCCGGAAAATGGCTTGGACTGCCCGGGGATACATATATATTTGTAGCGCCAACCAGCGGAAAATACAACAAGGCCGTGTCTCTCGCGACTCGAATGGTCGTGATTTCGATTCAGCCCTCCATCTGCAAAGGAGCATTTCCATGTACGTCACCAGCTGCGAACTCATCGCCTTCTCGCCCACCGGAACGACCCGCACCGTCATCGGGGCCGTCGCGGAAGGCATCGGGTCCCCCGCTTCGGCCTTCGACCTGACCCTGCCGGACATTCATGCCCCCGCCCCGGGCGAGATCGCCGTCATCGGGACTCCCGTGTACGCCGGCCGCGTGCCCGAGACGGCGGCGGCCCGCCTGCGTCGCCACGTGCGCGGCATGGGCCGGCCCGCCGTCCTCGTGGCCGTCTACGGCAACCGGGCCTTCGAGGACGCCCTGCTCGAACTGCGCGACCTGGCCCTGGAGCTTGGCTTCGTCCCCGTGGCCGCAGCGGCCTTCATCGGCGAGCACTCCTTTTCCACGCCGCAATGGCCCGTGGCCGAAGGCCGGCCCGATGCGGCGGACCGGGAAAAGGCCATTGCCTTCGGCCGCTCCGTGCGCGAACTGCTGGACGGGGTGTCGGGGCCGGCCGATCTGTCGCCCCTGGAGGTGCCCGGCAACATCCCCTACCGTCAGGGTGTCCAGCCTTCGACCATCTGCCCCGAGACAGGCACCCAGACCTGCGTCCTGTGCGGCGAGTGCGCCCGCTCCTGCCCTTCCGGGGCCATCACCCTGACTGAAGACCGCGTACTGACGGAAGCCGCCCTGTGCCTGCGCTGCTTTGCCTGCACCCGCGTCTGCCCCGCCGGAGCCCGGGTCATGCTCCACGAAAAGATCCTGGAATTTGGCCGTATGCTTTCGACGCAGTATGCGCAGCGCAGGGAGCCGGAGTTTTTTCTGTAGAGCATGGGCGTCCGGCGTCGGTTCCCATCATGACCGCAAATGCGACCGCGTCATTCTCATTTGTCCTATCTATTTGTTTCGGCGACACCTTTTGGGATAACTGCGGCATGAAATCATTCCCAAGGAGGCATCGATGAAACGTTCCATGCATTTTGCGGCCCTGGCGGCCCTCTTCCTCTTCACGTGCACGGCGGCGCGGGCCGACATGCTCCAGCAGTTCGCGGGCCAGAAGGGCAAGATCGACATCGCCGGCGGCACGGCGCACATCCCGGTCATGAACGAGGCGGCCAAGCGGATCATGACCGTCAACCCGGACATCCGCATCACCGTCGAGGGCGGCGGGACCGGTGTGGGCGTGCAGAAGGCCGGCGAGGGCCTGGTGGACATCGGCAATACCGGCCGCGCCCTGTCCGCGGAAGAGGTCGCCAAATACGGCCTGGTCTCCTTCCCCTTCGCCGTGGACGGCGTGACCGTCGTCCTGAACCCGGCCAACGCCGTGAAGGAGCTGACCGCCGCGCAGGTCCAGGACATCTTTGCCGGCAAGATCACCAACTGGAAGGACGTGGGCGGGGCCGACGCGGCCATCACCCTCTACACCCGCGACGAGGCCAGCGGCACGCGCGAGGTGTTCTGGGAGAAGCTGCTGAAGAAGGGCGCCGTGGCCGACAAGGCCAACGTGGTGGCCTCCAACGGGGCCATGAAGGTCGCCGTTTCCCAGGACGCCTCCGGCATCGGGTACATGAGCATCGGGTTCGTGGACGCCACGGTGAAGGCGCCCCTGCTCGACGGCGTGGAGCCCTCCCAGGCCAACGCCACCTCCGGCGCCTACAAGGTCGCCCGCAAGCTGTTCATGAACACCAAGGGCGAACCCCAGGGGCTGACCAAGCTCTTCATCGAGTACGTGACCGGTCCAGAGTGTACGGACATCATCTCCAAGGCCGGGTACATCCCGCTCAAGTAGGCGCGTGCGACAGACTCAACCCTGCCGGCAACAATCCACCAGGTTTTGCCGGCAGCTTTTTTTCGACCGGGCGGCCAGGGCCCTGTCCTGCGGCGCTGGGTTCGTCTCCCTGGCGACGCTGGCCGCCATTTTCGCCTTCCTGGCGCTCTTGAGCCTGCCCCTCTTCACCCAGGGGCAATGGGACAGCGTCCTGCAGACGGTCTGGCGCCCCTTCGAGGGGAGGTACGGCATCGTGCCCATGATCGCCGGATCCCTGATCCTGAGCTGCTCGGCCTTCGCCCTGGCCTACCCGCTGGGTATGGGCGTCTGCCTCTTCGTTCTCGGGCCAGGGGGAGGGCTCCTGCGTCGCGCGACCATGGGGGTGGTGACTTTCATGACGGCCATCCCCACCGTGGTCTACGGCTTCGTATCCGTCTTCCTCCTCGTGCCGCTCCTGGGCAGGGCCTTCGGCGGAAGAGGCCCGTCGCTCCTGGCCGCCGTCCTGACGTTGGCCCTGCTCGTCCTGCCGACCATCGTCCTGTTCCTGCACGGGTCCATGCGCGAGACCGAGGAACGCACCCGCCTGACCAGCGCGGCCCTGGGGTTCACGCCCCTGCAGGCCCTGCTGCTGGTGGTCCTGCCCGGATCGGCCGCAGGGTTGCGTACGGCGGCGGTCATGGGCTGGTGCCGGGCCCTGAGCGACACCCTCATCCCCCTCATGCTGGCCGGCAACGCGCCGCAGTTTCCGGATTCCCTGTTCGACTCCGTCCGCACCCTGACGGCGCACATCGCCCTGGTCGTGGCCATGGACAACAGTTCGCCGGCCTTTCACTCCCTCTTCGCCTGCGGACTGACGCTCTTCGGCGTCAGCCTCGCCGCGCAGGCCGCGTTGCGTCCGCGGTCCGCAACGTCCGGCCCCATGAGGGGCAGGACCCTCGGACTGCTTTCCTTCATGGCGGCGCGTCCCGCATGCCGGGCCCTGGTCTCGGTCTGGGCCGTCCTGTCCGCCGCGGCGGTGCTGGCGTCCGTCGGCGCCCTGCTCGTCTTTCTGCTGTCGCGCAGCCTGCCCGTCCTCGACCTGCGTCTCTTCTTCGGCGACACGCCCATATTGGCCGCGCTCCTTGGGCGGCAGCCGGTCTGGGACGGGCTTTTCGCCGCCTGCGCCGGAACCCTGGCCCTCGTAATCCTGGCCTCGCTCATGGCCATCCCCGTGGGCATCGCCGGGGGCGTCGCCCTGTTCCAGTACCTGCGGGGGCCGTGGGCCGCGGCCCTGCGGTTCTCGGCCAACGCCCTGGCCGGCGTGCCGTCCATCGTCATGGGGCTCTTCGGATTCTCGCTGATCATCCTCCTGCGCCACACCGTCGCGCACGAGGCCAACACCAGCCTGCTACTCTCGGCCGTGTGCATCGCACTGCTCGTCCTGCCGTACACCATCAACGCCACGGCCCAGTCCCTGGACACCCTGCCCGTGGATCTGCGCCTGCTGGGCCCGAGCCTGGGCATGACCTCCTGGCAGAGCCTGCGGCGCATCCTGCTGCCCGCCGCGGGCCGGGGGATTCTCGGCGGCGTGGTCCTGTCCATGGGCCGTGCGGCCGAGGACACGGCCGTCATCCTCCTGACCGGGGTCGTGGCCCACGGCGGCCTGCCGCGCGGGCTCTTCGACAAGTTCGAGGCCCTGCCCTTCACCATCTACTACCTGGCCGCCCAGTACCAGAGCGCCCACGACCTGGCCAAAGGCTTCGGCGCGGCCCTGACACTGCTCGCCCTGACCGTCCTGCTGTTCTGCATCGCGCGGGCCCTGCAGGGCCGCATGGAGAGGGAATGGAAACACTGAACCCGCATTTCACCCTGCGCGGCGTGGGCGTGACCCTGAACGGCCGCCGCATCCTCGAAGGCATCGACCTCGATATCCCCAAGGGGCGCGCGACCTTCATCATGGGACGCTCCGGGGCCGGCAAGACCACCCTGCTGCGCGTGCTGAATCGTCTCAATGAGTGCTTTCCCGGCAGCGAAACCTCCGGAGAGGTGCTGCTGCACCTGGATCGCGGCGTGGTCCGACCCTACGCCGGCGACATCGCCCTGCCGGAGCTGCGGCGCCTGGTCGGCATGGTCTTCCAGCACCCCAACGTCCTGCCCATGAGCATCGAGGCCAATATCGCCATGCCCCTGTCCACGGTCCGCGGCTGCGGCCGCGACGAGGCCATGGAGGTGGCCCGCCTGGCCCTGCAGGAGGCGCGGCTCTGGGAGGAGGTCCGCGACCGGCTGGACGCCGATGCCCGCACCCTGTCGGGCGGCCAGCAGCAGCGCCTGTGTCTGGCGCGGACCCTGGCCATGAAGCCCGATGTCCTGCTCCTGGACGAGCCCACGTCGTCCCTCGACTTCATGGCGGCCAGGGGCATCGAGGAACTGCTTGCGGGACTCAAGGGCCGCTACACGCTGGTGGTCGTTTCCCATGGCCGGGAGTTCTCGGCGAGACTGGCGGACGACATCGTCATTCTGCGGGACGGACGGGTGCACGGGCCTTCCGGGGACATCGACGCAGATCTCGACACGTGTCCGGAAGGTCTGGAAAGAATGCCCTGACGCGGCCGGATATTCGGGGCCGCGTTCCAGGGGAGATCGATAGCTCAGGTCGATGCATGTGTGCGGGAGGCATCGTTTCTTTCATTTTGACATCATTCCCTGAATCCGCACACAAGGCCGATAGGAAAGCAAGCCATGCACATCGAACACGTCCTGCACCAGGGTTCCGGCGAGCGGAACGAAGATTGTCTGATCAGCGACCGGAACATATTCGGCGTCTTCGACGGGGCCACGAGCCTGAACGGGGCGTGTTTCGACGGCGGAATGAGCGGCGGCGCCCTGGCTTCGGCCATCGCGGGGCGGACGTTTCTGCGCAATGAAGGCCCACTTGGCGGACTGGCGGTGCGGGCCAACGATTCCATCCGGGAGGGCATGAAACGGTGCGGGGTCGACGTGACGCGGCGCTGCGGCCTGTGGAGCACGAGCGCGGCCGTGGTGCGGCTGACGGACGGCGGGATCGAGTGGTTCCGCACGGGCGACGCCCAGGTCGTCTTCGTCGGCGCCGATGGCGGCTTCAGGGTCGCGGCCGGCCGCGAGGACCACGACTACCCCACCCTGAGCATGATCAGGGAGCGAGGCCGGCACCATGCCGACGTGCAGAGGCTCATCGAGACCGTGCGCCTGGGCATGAACCGGGATTACGGCGTGCTGAACGGCGAGCGCGAAGCCGAGGGCTTCTTCCTGACGGGCCTGGAGCCTGCCGACGACGTCAAAGCCGTGCTGCTCTTCACCGACGGTCTGGACATCCCGTGCGAAGCGCCGCAGAAGCGCAAGGATTTTTCAGAACTGGTGGGCAGGCACCGCGAACTCGGTCTGCCCGGACTGCGCGACCATGTCCGCATCCTGGAGGCGGCCGACCCGGACATCGAACGCTATCCGCGTTTCAAGCGACACGACGACATGGCCGCCATCGCCATCCATTTCTAAGCCTTTTCCTGAAGGTTCCGCGCCGATTCATACACCCCCTCGACCCGGGCGAAGATGCCCCGCCAGCCGAAAGGCTCCGTGACCCTGCGGACATAGTCCCTGTCCGGCTCAACGCCGCCCGTCACATCCGCGACGGCGTCCCGCAGCGCCTGCGACAGCCGCAGCTCAAGCAGCGGCTCGTCTGCCTTGAACGGTCTGTCCACGGTCTCCAGGGGCGGCAGCTCCACCATGCGCACCATGGGCGGCGGCGAGTCGCCGAACAGCTCCCGGGAGCCGGGCAGGTCCGTGGTCACGATCCGGCAGCCGCAGGCCATGGCCTCCAGCAGGACCAGCGGCAGACCCTCGAAGAACGAGGGCAGAACGAAAATATCGGACTCTCGCATCAACGCACCCAGCTCCCGGTGGGACAGGACCCCGTGGACCGTGACCCGGTCGCCGTGCTCGGCGGCCAGCCGCAGGCACAGGTCCCGCTCCGTGCCGCTGCCTCCCCCCACCAGATGCAGATGCCAGTTCCCTTCGACCCGCCGCAGGCTGCGCAGCAGCCAGGGCACGCCCTTGGAGGAGTCGAGCTTGCCCGCGTAGAGCAGCCGGACCGTGCCGGTATCCGCCGGATCGTCACCGGAGAAGAAGCACAGTTCGTTGTAGCCGCCGCTGACGACGTCCACCCTGTCCGGGTCGACATCCAGCAGATCCACGATTTCCCGCTTCTGCTGTCCGAAGAGGGCGATGATGCGGTCGATGCGTCGCAGCGCCTCCCGCAGGGAACGTCCAAGATCCGGGCAAAGCCGGTGCTGCCGCAGGCACGACCCGTGGCAGGTGGTCACCAGGGGGATGTGCGGCGCGGCCTCGCGGGTTTCGGCCGTGACCATCCAGAGGTGGTTGCTGTGGATGACGTCCGGCCTGAAGTCGGACACGGCGGATGCGACGACCCTGCGGAAGGCCGCCCTGTACTCGACGAGCTGCAGCCGGGTCAGGGATGAGCAGACCGTGCTCGGGTACGGCATGACGTCGCTCATGCCCATGACCGGGAAATCGAGGTCGTGGCCGTCGAAGCGGACCAGCCTGCAGCGAGCCGGCTCGATCAGGTCCGGGGGCATGGAAAACCCGGCCGACACCCCGGCCACGAGAAAGGGCTCGTGCCCCCTGGCGCGGCCCTGCAGGATCATCTCCTGGACGTATTTCCCGCTGCCCGTGAAGTCCGGCTTCTGGCTGAGGATGTGGAGGATTCTCATGGGCTACGTCCAACGTTCCCTATGGGTCGCAGGTTGATCCTCAGCTGTCCGGGCAGCTCCGAAGGCAATCCTGAAACACGTTCCCGTCCCCAGATCGCTCTTCGCCGCAATTTCCCAGCCGCTGTGCTCGCAGATGCGCTTCACCAGCGACAGTCCGAGCCCCAGCCCTTCGCCCCTGGCTTCCGACCCGCGTACGAAAGGCAGGAAGATGCGGTCCTGCTCCTTTTCGGGAATCCCCACGCCCGTGTCTTCGACCCGGAACCCGTCACGTTCCAGGACGAGGCGCACCGTGCCCTGGGCCGTGTAATGCAGCGCGTTGCGCAACAGGTTGGCCATGACCGTGCGCAGGAAGGTCGGGTTGTGACCGGCCGTGTCAGCACCCTCATCGGTCAGTTCGAAGTCGAGTCCCTTGGCGCGGATTGCCGGCCCCCACAATTCGGCCTGTTCCCGCGCGACCTCGGCCAGCGTGGCCGACTCCGCGGTTTCGGCCGGGCCCGACCGCGCCAGCAGCAGGAATGTCCGGACCAGATCGTTCATGTCCGTCGCGGCCCGGGCGATGCGTTCGACCTGCTCGCGCTGGCCGTCCTGCAGCGGGTTTTCGAGCAGAAGCTCGCACGATGTGGAGATGACCATGAGCGGCGTGCGCAGCTCGTGGCTGACGTCGCTGGTGAAGAGGCGCTCGCGTTCGATGGACCGGCGGAGCTGCCCGAGGGTCTTGTCGAAGGCGGCCGCCAGATGTCCGATCTCGTCGTTCGCATAGGACGGGGCCAGGGGGGCCGTGCGGGTGTCGAGCTGGTCGGGGTGGCGGACCTGTCCGGCGAGGCGGGCCACCGGAGCCATGACCTGCCGGGCCATGACCACGCCAAGGCCCCAGGCGAGGACGATGCACAGCAGGAAGCCCGCCACGACCACCGAGAAGAGGATCTCCTCCCTGTCCTCGAACTCCCGCTGGTCCTGCAGGAGCATGTACCGCGCGCCGTTGGCCTCCAGAACGAAGACGTAGGCCGCCTCGTCCTCCTCCTCGATCTCCGTGAAGCCCTCGGGGAAATCCGCGAAGCGTTCGGGAATCGGGTGGTCGGCCGAGTTGGAGGCGAAGAAGCGGGTCCGGGCGTCGAGCCGCGGCTCCCTGCCGGCCCTGATATCCTCGTGGAGGACCATGTTCAGCTTGCCGCGCAGTTCCTTCGTGATGAGCTGGTCTTCGACGAAATGGACGACGGCCACGATCCCCAGGGAAAAGGAGCCGCTGACGACCATGGTCATGAGCACGAAGGCGATGACGATGCGCCGGGAAAAGGGCAGCCTAGAGGTCATCGGCCGCCTCCGCCAGACGGTACCCGATGCCGTGCACCGTGTGCAGCAGCGGCGAGTCGAAGGGCTTGTCCACGATCTGGCGCAGTTGGTGGATGTGGCTGCGCAGGCTGTCGCTGTCCGGGCAGTCGTCGCCCCAGAGCTCGCGCTCCAGCTCCTCGCGGCGGACCACGGCCGGGCTTTTGCGCATCAGTATCTCCAGCAGCTTCAGCCCGAAGGGATGCGGCTTGAGCGTTCTCCCCGAGCGCCGCACCTGCAGGGTCTCGACATCGAAGGAAAGGTCCCCGACCCGCAATTCATGACTTCGCCCTCCCCTGCTCCTGCGCAGCACGGCCTGGATGCGCGCGTGGAGTTCGGACAGGGCGAAGGGCTTGACGAGATAGTCGTCGGCGCCGGTCCCGAACCCGCGGATGCGGTCATCCAGCGTGTCGCGGGCGGTGAGCATGATGACCGGGACGTCGAGGCGGGCATCCTCGCGCAGCCGCCTGCAGATCTGAAAGCCGTCGATGCCGGGCAGCATGACGTCAAGGACGATGAGGTCGTAGGTCTGGGTCACGGCGAGGTGCAGGCCCCCGAGCCCGTCCTGGGCGCAGTCGACGGTGTATCCCTTGAGCTGGAGGTAATCGAGCACGTTGGCGAGGATGTCGGGGTTGTCTTCAACGATCAGGATGCGCATGGGGGCGGGCCTTGGATTGGGGTTTCACGAATTTTTCACGGCATCACGACATTCGGCTCACGACCGGGCGGGTAGCACGGGGCAACACCATGGAGGAATGCACATGTACCTTGCACGATATGCCCAGGTTCGCTTTTTGACCATCATCCTGGGCGCCTGGCTGACCGTTTTTTCTCTGACACGCCTCGTCTTGCTGGCAAGTCACCTGAATGATGTCAATACCGGCGTGCTCGGCACGCTGGCCATCTTCGGCCTCGGCCTGGTCCATGACCTGAGTTTCCTCAGCTATGCGGCGTTGCCCATGGCCCTGCATTTCGCCCTGTGCCCGGCTTCGGTCTGGGGAACCGGGTGGCATCGGGGTCTGCTGCGCGGCCTGATGGGCCTCACCCTTTTCGTCATGCTCTTCACGGCCGTCTCGGAATGGCTGTTCTGGGACGAGTTCGGCGTGCGCTTCAACTTCATCGCCGTCGACTACCTGGTCTATTCGAACGAAGTCATCAACAACATCCTGGAATCGTACCCCGTCTATCCCCTTCTGGCCCTACTGGTGGTGATCTCCACGGGCGCTGTCGTCCTGTCGGGCAGGGTGATCGACCAGACTCTGACCGCGCCCCTCCTGCAGCGGCGCGGACGCGGGCTGCTGCTCGCGGCGGCAGTCGGGGCATGCCTGTTCGTCACCGCCGTCATGGGGCAGGACTTCGGCGGCGGCAATACCGTGCAGCGCGAACTTGCGGGCAACGGTCCTTTCCAGTTCTTCGCGGCGTTTCGCAACAACGAACTCGACTACCCCCAACTCTACGCCACGCTGTCCGATGAGGAGTCCGGGGCCCTGCTTCGCCGGGAGGTGGCCGAACCCGGCTCCCGCTTCGTCAGCTCCGATCCCCAGGACATCCGCCGCGAAATCGACAATCCGGGGGCCTTCCGGCGCCTCAATGTCGTCCTCGTCACGATCGAGAGTTTGAGCGCGAAATATCTCGGAAGTTTCGGCGATACGCGCAACCTGACCCCGAATCTGGACCGGCTGAAGCCCGAGAGCCTCTTCTTCAGCAACTTCTTCGCGACGGGCACGCGCACGGATCGGGGCCTTGAGGCCATCACCCTGTCCGTGCCCCCGACCCCCGGACGGTCCATCGTCAAGCGCCTGGGCCGGGAAACCGGGTACGCGAGCCTCGGCCGGCAGTTGGAGGCCCGTGGCTACGACAGCGCCTTCCTGTACGGCGGACGCGGCTACTTCGACAACATGAACGCCTTCTTCGGCGGCAACGGGTACCGCATCATCGACCAGACGAGCGTCCCCGAGGAGGAGATCACCTTCAAGAACGCCTGGGGCATGTGCGACGAGGATCTCTACGCACAGGCCCTGCGGCAGGCGGACATCGACCACGCCGTGGGCAAGCCGTTTTTTTTCCAGCTCATGACCACGTCGAACCACCGGCCCTACACCTACCCCGAGGGACGCATCGACATTCCGTCGGGTTACGGGCGGGAGGGCGCCGTCAAGTACTCGGACTTCGCCATCGGCGAATTCCTGAAAGAAGCGCGTCGACACCCCTGGTTCGGGTCCACGGTTTTCGTCTTTGTCGCGGACCACACGGCGAACAGCGCCGGCAAGGAAGACCTGCCCGTGGAGAAGTACCGTATCCCCCTCTTCATTTTCGCGCCCGGAATCATCGAATCGCGCGAAGTGACGACGCTGGCCAGCCAGATCGACCTGGCCCCGACCCTGCTCGGCCTGCTGAACCTCGACTACACCTCGACCTTCTTCGGCCGGGACATCCTGCGTGAGGACCCGGCCAAAGGACGCGCGCTCATCGGCAACTACCAGCATCTGGGGCTCTTCGACGGGCGCAACCTCGCCATCCTGAGTCCGAAAAAGGGGATGCGCCGCCATGACGACGCCCTGGGCCTGAGCGACGAGTCGGCCGGGAGCGCCCAGGACCCGCTCCTGCGCAGGGACATCGCCTATTTCCAGTGCGCGAGCCACATGTTCCAGCATGGCCTGTTGCGCTGGTCCCCCGACGCCTTGTCGAAGGCGGACGACGGAGGAGCGTCGCCATCCGGCGCCGCCACGTTCCCGAACCGGACGCGCAGGGAGGGATGATGCTCGCAGGACGCACCCGTCTGATCCGTTTGACGGGAGGCCTGATCGGCCTGGCTATCCTGCTGTACGCCACGGTGTTCGCCCACCGCGACGTGCTCGGGGTGGATATCATGGAGTCCCGAAATCTCATCACTGCCCGGGAAATGATCGAGACGGGACGGTGGTTTCAGCCCACGCTGCACGGGGAGCCGCGCCTGGCCAAGCCTCCGCTGCCGACATGGCTGACCGCCGCGGCCATGCTGGCCGGCAGCGACGGGCAGGACACGAACCTGTCCGTGAACCGCTTGCCCTCCGCCCTGGCCGCCCTGCTGCTCGCCGTTTCGCTCTTCGGGCTGACCCGCCACTGGACCGGGAGCACGGCCGCAGCAGCATGGGCAACGGCCTTCCTTGCCACGAGCTACATGTTCGTGTTCATGGCCAGGCGCAACAGCTGGGACATCTATTGTCACGCCTTCATGCTGGCCGCCCTGTGGGGCGTGGCGGTGATTGTCGACTCCTCCGTCCCCGGAAGAAAATTGGCCGTCGGGACGGGGCTGCTGCTCGGTCTTTCCGGACTGAGCAAGGGACCGGTCAGCTACTACGCCCTGCTGCTGCCTTTCGCCGTGGCCCTCCTTTCGACGGGCGGCTGGAAAGGGGGCCGGGCCCACGGGAAGGAATTGGGACTGGCTCTTGGGATCGGCATCGCGCTGTCATCCGTCTGGTTCGCCACCGCCTGGCTGGCCATGCCGCATGACTTCTCCCGCATGGTGTCCACGGAGCAGTCGGCTTGGCTCGTGGAACACACCAAGCCGTTCTGGTTCTACCTGCAGTTTCCGCTGATGACGGGGATATGGGCCCTGCTTGCGTGCGCCGCGCTCTGGCCTGGGCATGCGCGCCCGCTGGTCCAAGCGCTGCTGCCGTACTGGCGTCCGGTGATGTGGAGCGCAGGCTGCATCCTGCTGCTCATGATCATCCCGGAAAAGAAGGACCGCTATCTGCTGCCCGTTCTCATCCCTCTTTGCCAACTCATGGGCGTGTACGTGACGGGCTTGCTGCGCGACCCGGAAAAGGGCGGACGCTTCGGGAGGCTGCTTGTTGCGGCGAATTCCATGGTTTTCGGGCTCGCGTGCATCGGCATCCCGGTCGCCCTGTCCTGGCTGTGGGCCCGATTTCCCGCCCTGGACGGTCTGGAACTTGGCGGGATCGCGGCGACGTCGCTGCTGGCCGCTGCGCTTCTGTACCGCACCTGGCGCTTCCAGCGCCTGCCGGAGCTGTTCGTGGCCAAACTCACGATTCTCGGGCTCTGCTGTCTGGCCTTGCCGGCCGTTCTCCAGCCTTCCGCCGGGA
The DNA here is from genome assembly GCA_024709365.1 of Desulfomicrobium sp. Lineage (GTDB taxonomy): Bacteria > Desulfobacterota > Desulfovibrionia > Desulfovibrionales > Desulfomicrobiaceae > Desulfomicrobium. Next base: position 23,432 of record JANJWV010000237.1, read on the forward strand.
ACATGTCCGTTCCTCTTGAGGAAATCCGGTCATTTACTGTCGATGGGCCGGTGTTGGGCGACGGTTCCCTCAAGTTTCAGGATTCCTGGGTCATCGGCCGCAAACCGTTGGACCAGGCTGCGTATTCCGACATGGAACTGCCTGAAAAGGTTTATTTCGTTTCCCGCAAGGACAATCCGGTTCTGCCGGACAAGGTGCGCGGATATGAGCCTGGGGCGCGCATGGATGTATACGACCTGTCCGGCAAGAAGTTGTCATTCATCGCCCTCAATCATCAAGGCAAGCAATGACATGAGCTCGACAAACACTTCAAATGCAACCCGGGGAAGTCTGAAAGCAGCATGGGCGCGATGTGCATTGTGGGCGCTAGGCAGTCTCTATGTCCTTGCGGCCGGACTCCAGATCTATTCCTGTGTCGTGACACGCGACGCCCTCCAGTCTGAATTGCCTAAAAATTTCGGCAACTTCGAGAGTGTACGTGCGTCTTTGGCCGCATCCGATGCGAACAAGCCGTTCACTTTCGCCGTTGTGGGCGACCCGCGCAGTTCTGCCACTTTCGAGGCTCTGGCCGAAGATATCAACAAGGCGCAGCCGGCGTTTGTCGTCATTCTCGGGGACTGGGTAAATGACGGCACCATGAATCAGCATGCATATTTCAAACGGAAAGCGCCTGATTACGGTTTGTCGTGTCCTGTTTTTTTCACTCCGGGCAATCATGACGTCGATCCGGTAGATTATCCATTGACTTCGCTCGAACGGGATTACGGCCCGCGAAATTTTTCATTTGTTTACGATGACAACATCTTCATTTTCATCAGTCATCTTGATAAGCGATTTTCCAATCGAGAATCATTGAATTATCTTCGATCCATTGATAGTAAAACACTTTCTGCATACCGTAACCGTTTTGTCTTCATGCACATTCCGCCATGGGTTTCCCCGGACATGAAAGAGCGACATACCGCAGATGAAAATGAGCTCATGCAGATTTTTGAAGACCTGAAAATAGATTACGTCGTGGCCGCTGACTTTCACGGCTACAATCGGACACGTCTTCGTGGGGTGGAATATGTCGTGACTGGTGGTGGAGGAGGACGTCTGCACGACGCTCAATGGCCACAATTTCATCATGCAATAGCTATGACTGTTGGACAAGACATGATATCAGAACGTATTTTACCTTCATCATCTCGTTTTTCCATTAAAAAATGGATAGACATGAACTCGATTGTTTATTTCGGCCCTTTTTTGAATGATCACAATTTTGTTGTTATAGTTACAAATTTAGTGTTTTTATTGTTATTTTTCACATTTATAAAATCTTCATGCAAATCAAAAGGTGTTCAATGACGAATAGCCCAGCAAACATGATATCTCTCGTAGTGCCTGTATACAATGAAGAGGAAAATATTCAGGAATTGTACAATGAAGTGACAAAAGCGATGTCCAACCAGACCTGTGTGTGGGAACTTGTCTTCGTCGATGACGGCAGTTCAGATCGCAGTCTGGACATCATCCGCAGTCTTTCCGACAAAGACGAGTGCGTCCGCTACGTCTCGTTTGCACGCAACTGCGGACAGTCTGCGGCCTTTGCCGCGGGCTTCAGATGTGCCCGGGGCGATGCGGTGGTGACCCTGGATGCGGATCTGCAAAACGACCCCGCCGACATACCCGCCATGCTCCGCGTCTTCGAAGGGGTGGACATGGTGATCGGGTGGAGGGCCAAAAGACAGGACAGCTTCGTCAAACGTCATGCATCACGCGTCGCAAACTGGATTCGCAATGTGATCAGCCAGGAGACGGTCCGCGACACGGGGTGCTCGCTGAAGGTGATGCGGGCCGATATGCTCAGGAACATTCCGATGTTCACGGGCATGCACAGATTCTTGCCGACGCTCATGAAACTGGAAGGGGCCCGGGTCGCCGAGGTGCGGGTCAACCACCGGCCCCGCACCAGGGGTGTCTCAAAGTATGGAATCTGGGATCGGGCCTTGGCCTCGGCCTACGATCTTCTGGCGGTGCGATGGATGAAAAAGCGCCATATCTGCTACCATATCGCGACAGCCAACATACGATAGATAGCATTTGCAGCTGTGCCTACTTCGTACATCCCGAATATGATTCTCGAATTGTTAACATTGGTATAGCCATGAATTCATCATCCCACTGGTGGTTGCTGACAATAGGATTTCTTGGGCAGAGTCTGTTTTTCATGCGATTTTTTTTGCAGTGGATCGTATCTGAAAAGGAAAAAAGGAGCGTCATCCCTGTCAGTTTCTGGTATTTCAGCTTGCTGGGGAGCTTTTTTCTTCTCATTTACGCACTCTTACGTAACGACATCGTCTTCATTATCGGACAGTCCACCGGTTTCATAATCTACTTCCGCAATCTGTTCCTGATCCAACGCGAGAGAAGGCTGGTCTCTGGCAATTCCCATCCATAAAGCCCTCCCAGTTCATGCGAAAGGCAGGCCTCACGGAGACCATCGGGCGACGCGGCTGATGGTCGACATTCAGTATCGAGTCGTCTGATTGTTCTGCAAGCAATGAATCCAATATCTTGATTTGCATCCAGATCCGCTTTCCAGCAAATAATGAAAAATTTGACATGGAGGAAGCGACGATGAGCGAAGCATATCGGGAAATGTGGGAGAACCTGAATCTGGATCTGGCCGCCCATGACGGCCTGTTGTCCGTGCTGGGCAAGTTCTACGGCGACATTTACATGAGCCAGCAGGGCCGCCTCAAGGGAATGGAGTACCTCGATTTCGTCCTGTCCGAGGTGCACGGACTGCGCATCAAGGAACTGCAGGACGCCAAGGCCCAGGGGCGCAAGATCGTCGGCACCTTCTGCGTCTTCGTGCCCGAGGAGCTGGCCCTGGCCGTGGATGCCGTGCAGGTCGGCCTGTGCGCCGGCGCCGACGCGGGCCGCGAGGCGGCCGAGACGCTGGTGCCGCGCAACACCTGCGCGCTCATCAAGTCCTTCATCGGCTTCAAGCTGGCCCGCCTGTGCCCCTACACCGAGTCCTGCGACCTCATCGTCGGCGAGACCACCTGCGACGGCAAGAAGAAGGCCTACGAGGCCTTCGCCGAGCACGCGCCCATGTACATCATGGAAGTGCCCCAGACCAAGACCGAGTCGGCCCGGGCCCTGTGGAAGGCCGAGGTCCTGCGCTACATGAAAAAGCTGGAGGAGCTGACCGGGAAGAAGGTCACGGCCGAAAAGCTGGCCGAAGCCATCAGGACGGTCAATGCCCGCCGCCTCGCCCTGCAGCGCCTGAACGCCCTGCGCGCAGCCGTGCCCGCGCCCATCTCCGGCCGCGACGTGCTGCTCATCAATCAGGTCAGCTTCTACGACGACCCGGTCCGCTTCACCGGCGCCGTGAACACTCTCTGCGACCAGCTCGAAGAGCGCATCACAGCCGGCGAAGGCGTGGCCCCGGCGGACGCCCCGCGCGTCATGCTCTCGGGCTGCCCCATGGCCGTGCCCAACTGGAAGCTGCCCTACGTCATCGAGAGTTCCGGTGCGGTCATCGTCGGTGAGGAATCGTGCATCGGCACGCGCAACACCCGTGACCTGACGGACGAGTCGGCCACGTCCCTGGAGGGCATGATCGACGCCCTGTGCGACCGCTACATGAAGATCGACTGCGCCTGCTTCACGCCCAACGCCGAGCGCCTGGACAACGTCGAGTCTATGGCCCGCGAGCTGAAGGTCGACGGCGTGATCCAGTACGCGCTCATGTTCTGCCAGCCCTATGCCCACGAGGGCATCAAGGTCGAGAAACGGCTCACGGCTGGGGGCATCCCGAGCATGTCTCTGGAGACGGACTATTCCATGGAGGACGTGGAGCAGCTCAAGACCCGCGTCGAAGCCTTCCTGGAAACCGTGAGATGATCCTGGGCATCGACATCGGCTCACGATCCATCGAGGTGGTCGGCATGGCCGGGGGCGAGGTGGTGGAGAAACGCCGCGCCCCCACCACCTTCAACCCCGTGGCCCAGGTGCGCGCGCTCCTGGACGGCCTTTCGGCCCGCCGGGCCGTGGCCACGGGCTACGGCCGCAAGCTGGTTCAGGACCTGGATTTGGGATTTCCGGTGGAGACCATCACCGAGATCAAGGCCCACGGTCTGGGCGCGGCGCATCATTTCCCCGAGGGGCGCACGGTTCTCGACATCGGCGGCCAGGACACCAAGGCCATCGCCCTGCTCCCCGGCGGCCGGGTCGGCAAGTTCGAGATGAACGACCGCTGCGCCGCCGGAACGGGCAAGTTCCTGGAGTACACGGCCCAGATCTTCCAGATCCCCGTGCAGGAATTCGGTCTCTACGCCCTCGGCGGGGACGCGCCGCCCATCATCAACTCCATGTGCACGGTCTTCGCCGAGACCGAGGCCACGTCCCTCATGGCCCAGGGAGTGGCCCCCGAGAACATCGCCCTGGGCCTGCACCTGTCCATCGCCCGGCGCACGACGAACATGCTGCAGCGCGTCGGGCTGGCCTTCCCGCTCGTCTTTGTCGGCGGCGTGGCGCACAACCCGTGCATGCGCAGGCTGCTGGCCGAGCAGACCGGCACCGTCGAAGGCGACACCCTGCTCGTTCCCCAGGAGCCGGACATGACCGGCGCCCTGGGTGCGGCCCTGTGGGGGGAGACGCTGGCCCGAAGCTGATTCCGGCATCGTTCCATTGAAATGGCGGAGATGGTCGTTGAGTCATGTCCGCCATTTTTCTTGCCGCCGCTAGAATTCCCCGGCCGTGACGACCTCCTCCTCCAGGATGTCGAGCATTCGTGCCGTCATGCGGGCGTAGAGCGGGTGGCTGCGGTCGCGTGGGTGCTCCAGCGGGACGTCGATGACCTCCCGCACCCTTCCGGGCCTTGCCGTCATGACCACAATGCGCCCTGCGAGGTACAGGGCCTCGTCCACGCTGTGGGTGACCAGCACCACCGTCTTCCCCGTTTCGCGCCAGATGCGCAGCAGCTCCTTCTGCATGAGGATGCGCGTGTGGGCGTCGAGGGCGCCGAAGGGCTCGTCCATGAGCAGCACCTGCGGGTTCGTGGCCAGGGCGCGGGCGATGGCCACGCGCTGGCGCATGCCGCCCGACAGTTCGTAGGGGAAGGCATCGGCGAAGCGGGCCATGCCCACCAGCCCCAGGTAATGCATGGCCGTTTCGATCCTGGCGGCCTTCCTTTCCCCGAGAAATTCCAGCCCCAGACAAACGTTGTCGAGCACCGTTCGCCACGGCAGGACCGAATACTCCTGGAAGACCATGCCCACGTCCCGGTGCGGCTTGGTCAGCGGTTGGCCATTGTAGGCGGCCTGTCCTCCGTCCGCCTGTTCCAGTCCGGCGATGATGCGCAGCAGGGTCGATTTGCCGCACCCCGATGGCCCGACGATGCAGACGAATTCCCCCCGCCCGATGTCGAGGCTCGTCTTGTCCACGGCTTCGACGGCCAGTCCCCTCTCTGTGATGAAGGACTTGCTGACTTCGCTTATGCGTACGATGTGATCCATCTTGTCACCTCGCCAGACGCTGCCACGAGAAGCAGCGGCGCTCGACGCGGCGGAAGAGCCAGTCCATGAGGGCCCCGGTCAGGCCGATGCCGACCATGCCGGCCACGACGATGTCCGTGGAGGCCATGGTGTAGGCGTGGGTGATGAGGTAGCCCACCCCCGAGATGCTGCCCGGGAGCATCTCGGCCGAGACCAGGCACATCCAGGCCACGCCCAGGCCGATGCGCATGCCGTTGACCATGGACGGCATGGCCGCCGGCAGGAGGATCTTGCGGAAGATGTCGAACTGGCTCGCGCCCAGGACCCTGGCCGTGTCGATGAAGACGCGGTTGGCGTTGCGCACGCCGTGGATGCTGCTGGTCAGCACCGGGTAGAAGGCGCCGATGAAGATGATGAAGATCATCGAGTACTTGAAATTGCTCAGATAGACGAACCACTGGCCGCGGTCGACGCCGAACAGGTCGGCCAGGCTGGCGATGCCGAACCAGGCCATGACCAGGGGCACCCAGGCCAGGGGCGGGATCGGGCGGAAAAGATTCAGGAAGTCGCCGAGCATGGTGTGCATCACGCTGTAGTAGCCCATGCCGATTCCCAGAGGGATGCCGACGGCCACGGCCACGCCGTAACCCAGCAGCACCCGGAGCAGGCTGACCCCGATGTTGGTCAGCAGTGAGCCCATGCTGAGCAGGTCCTGGCCGGGGCTGGCGAGCAGTTCGGCGACCTGGCCGACGCTGGGCAGGATGACGCTGTTGCCGATGACGGAGGCGGCCCAGGCCCAGATGGCCAGAAAGGCGGCCAGGGTGGCCAGGGCCAGAACGCGGTGGGAGAACGTGTGCATCTGCGGATACCGGGTATCCGCCGGCCCCCGCGCGGGGAGCCGACGGTCGTGGTTATTTCGAGGGCGTGAAGCCGAGGTCGAAGAGGACGTCCTGGGCTTCGTGCAGGGTCTTGCCCTTGAGCTGGCCCCGGAACTTGCCCATGGAATTGAGCATGTCCAGGTACGTGCCCTGGCCCTTCATCCAGTTTTCCGTGGCCGCGGTGGTGAAGACGATGTTGGACTTTTCGACAGCTTCGGCCGGCGATCCGGTCCAGGCCGCCATGGCCTTGCCCTCTTCGGCCTTGTGTCCGTTGCACCACTCGGCGCTCTTGCCCAGCAGTTCGACGGCCTTGCCGACCGCGGCCGGGTTGGCGGCGATGACCTCGTCCCTGGCGGCCAGCACGCAGCAGGGGAAATTGTGCCAGGCGCCGGTGGGCGGCAGGTCGCGCAGGTCCAGGGCGATGTGCCCGACCTTCTTCATCTCGGAGACCTCGGGATGCGGCGCGGGGCCTACCCAGGCGTCCACCTGCCCGCTGGTCAGGGCCGGGATGAAGTTGGCGGTGTCCTTCAGGTCCACGAGCAGCACATCGGCGTCCTGCAGATTGGCGTCCTGGGTGACCGTGAAGCCGGCCTGCTTCAGGGCGCCCTCGATGACGATGCGCGGGGCGCTGGTCGGGGAATGGTAGCCGATCTTGACGGGCTGCGGCGCGGCCTTGATGTGCGCGGCCACCTGGTCCCAGCCGCTCAGGGTGCTCTGGGGCGGGAAGACGAGGCTCATGCCGTCGACGTGGGTGGGGCACAGGATCTTCATCTTCGTGCCCTGGTCGATGCCGGCCATGATGGCCGGGCCCGAGGCCAGAGCCATGTCCATGTTGCCCTGGGCGAACATGGTCGTGGTCTCGGCGCCGCTCTTGTTGACGATGATGTTGAGCAGGGCCAGGGGCGTGTCGCCGTCCATGAGTTCGTACTTCATCTTGTCCACGACGGGACGCAGGTACACCCCGAAATCACGGAACTCCTCACCCTTGGCCATGGCCACGATGAAGGGCGAATGATGGGTGGTGTAGATGTAGCCCACGTTGAGTTCCGGGAGCTTGTCCGCCGCCGGGGATTGCGTCGCGGCCAGGAAAACAGCCGCGGCCATGAACAGGCCGATGAAGCCGATGAGTCGTGTTGCCCGAAAAAACATGCATGTCTCCTTCAATGGATGAGGTTAGGATATCGCTTCCAGAAACGCTTCGACGCGCGTCCGGATCTGTTCGGTGTCGGATTCCGAGTACCCGGTTTCGACCTGCAGGAAGGGCGTGCCCAGACCCTCGGCTGTCTCCCGTACGATGCGGGATTCGACGTTGAAGCCGTGGCAGCCCTGCCAGGTCAGGTCGACGATGCCCTGGATGCGGAAATCCCGGCACAGGGACTGGATGGCCTCCGTCCGGCCGGGGTTGGGGCTCATGCAGGCGCAGGGGATGTCCAGATACCGGCGGGCCACGTTCGACAGAAGGTCCCCAGTGGTCTCGACGGGTTTGTCCAGCCCCTTGATCCCGCTGCAGTTGTCCAGACAGACCACCACGCCCCCGCTCTCCTCGATGAGCTGCAGCACCTTGTGGGACCCCTTGCCCACGGGCGTGCCGGTCAGCAGGATTCTGGGGCGGTGCGCCGGGACCCCTGCCTTGCCGCGTGCACGCATGTCCACGAGTTCGTCGTGCAGGCCCTGAAGAGCGGTCAGGTAGGGCCCAGCTTCGACCATGAAGCTCTTGCTCTCCAGAACCGGAAGAAGCTGCATGCCCGTCAGGATGGGCGCGCCGTCGGCGTTGACCCGCACGATGTCCCACAGCAGGTCGCGGATGGCGTTCTGGACGGTGATTTCCTCCAGCAGCCTCGTTTCGGTGAGTTCGTTGCCGCCTTGCGAAGCCAGGAAACGGCAAAGTCGCCCGACCTCGTCCAGCCAGAACGGCAGCGCGCCCGGCAGGGACGGATCGTACGGCAAATGCATGAGGTGGAGGGGTTTGATCCGCCCGAGAAACTCGTACATCTTCTTCTTTCCGTCGCAGGTGGTCTCGGCGATGATAAAATCAGAGGCGGAGAAGAAGGGGCAGGTGTCGGTCTTGGCGTAGCCGTAGCTGGACTTGATCAGCGGGCAGAGGCTGGCCGGGAGCACTTCCTCGGCGGCCTGGATGGGCGCTTGGCGTTTGCCGCACAACCCGATGGGGACGGCACCGGCGGCGCGGATGACCTCCAGCGGGGCATAGATGCAATAGACGCCGGCCACGGGCTTTCCGGCCTCCCTGGCCGCCTCGAGTGCGGCCAGGGAATGCTCGCTGAACGTGTTGAAGAAATGCAGTCCGGTGGCCTTGTTCGCGTCTTGATTCATGCGATGATATCCTGGATGAGGATTCGTTTCCGTTCATGCCGGGACGGCATGTGTAATTCGAGTGTGGTCTGTCAAAGTGACAATTATTTTTCCAAGCGTCCAATATGATTTGAATATCAATGCATGCTCATAGGATTGATTTTTGAAATATGTTGTTATTTTTAACACATACTCAAAACTTTTGATACTGATATCAATCATCACTAACGAGCAGAATAGACTTCTGCGTGATGATTATGCAGAGATATGCTGTTCAGATAGACGAGCGAAGGAATGGGCTAGGACCGCGTTCCGAACGCGTATTCCAGCCGGCGCGAAAGGAGCGTGAAGCAGTACGTCAGGGCGAAGTACATGACCGCCACGGCCAGGTAGATCTCGAAGGCGCGGAAGGTGCGGGTGTAGACGAGCTGGCCGATGCGGGTCAGTTCGGTGATGGCCAGGACCGAGACGAGAGACGAGTCCTTGAGCATGGCCGAGAAGCTGTTGACCAGGGGCGGCATGGCCGTGCGCAGGGCCTGGGGCAGCAGGACGTAGGCCAGGGTCTGAAGCTCCGTCAGCCCCAGGGACAGGGCCGCCTCCTCCTGTCCCTTGTGCACGCCGGACAGGGCGCCGCGCACGATCTCGGAGATGTAGGCACCGCCGTTGAGGCCGAGACCGAGGTAGGCGGCCGTCATGCTGCCCATGTTGATGCCCACGGTGGGCAGCCCATAGTAGAGGAAAAAAAGCTGGATCAGGAGCGGCGTGCCGCGCATGAACTCCACGTACGGGCCGAGGGCCTTGCGCCAGAAGGCGGACCTGGAACGGGCGGTGCCGACGACACCGCCCGCCAGAAGCGCGACGAAAAAGGAGATACCGGTGATTTTCAGGCTGATCCACGCCCCGGCCAGGAGATCCCGGTAGGTCAGGGCGAGGATGTCGAAGCGGAAGTCGTCCACGGGGCTAGTCGAGCTTGAGCCAGGTTGCGTAGGCCTTGTCGTAGGCGCCGTTCTTGCGCACGGCCGCCAGAGCCCCATTGACCTTGGCCGTCAGGGCCTCGGCGCCCTGGGGCATGACCACGACGATCTCGGCCTCGGACAGGGGGTCGCCCACGACCTTGAAGGAC
>JANJWV010000206.1 GCA_024709365.1 Desulfomicrobium sp.
GCCCTCGCGCCCCGCTTAGGCCCCCCCGGCCTGGCGGGGGGGGGGGCGGCCCGCGCGGTGCCCCCCCGGCGGCCGGGTGCAAACCGTCCCCGGGGCGCGGCCCGACCCCCCCCCCCCGTGGCCCGGCCCGCCCCGCAACGCTTGCGGGTGTGCGTACGGTCGGGGAAGAGTTCAGGGGCGGTTGAGCCGCCGTCAAATCTCCCGGATGGCCTGGGTCAGCTTCTTCTGATCGTCCTTGAAGAGCTTGTAGTTGATGGAGTCCTCCAGGGCCTGGCGGCTGGCCTCGATGATGTTGAAGGACACGCCGACCGTGGTCCAGCGGCTCTTCTGGTCGCCGGACTCGATCAGCACCCGCACCACCGAGGCCGTGCCGCTGTGGCCGTCCTCCCTGTTCGCAACGGCCAGCACCCTGACCTTGAAGTCCAGCAGGCGCATTTCGCCCAGGTTCGGGTAGAAGCGCTCCAGCCCCTTGCGCAGGGCGCAGTCCATGGCGTTGACCGGGCCCTTGCCCGTGGCCGCCGTGTGCTCGACCATGCCGCCCACGCGGAGCATGACCGTGGCCTCGGTAAAGGGCTCGACGCCCTCGGTGAAGACCGAGTCCAGGATGCGGAAACTCATCAGCCGGAAATAGTTGCGCGCCCTGCCCAGGACGCGGTTGACCAGCAGCTCGTAGGAGGCTTCGGCCGCGGAATACTCGTAGCCCCGGTCCTCGCGGTTCTTGAGCTCCGTCAGGAGTTCCAGGACGAAGGGGTCGCCCTTGTCCAGCTCGAAGCCGTACTGCTTGGCCTTGAAGAGGATGTTGGATTGGCCGGCCAGGTCCGAGAGGATGATGCGCTGCTTGTTGCCCACCAGCTCGGGTTCGATGTGCTCGTAGGTGCGCGGGTTGCGGCGAACGGCCGCGACGTGCACCCCGCCCTTGTGGGTGAAGGCCGACTGGCCCGTGTAGGGCTGGCGCTTGAAGCAGCGCAGGTTGGCCACTTCGGCCACGAAGGCCGAGGTGTCGGTCAGGCGTTCCAGGTGGCCCTGGGGCAGGCAGGAATAGCCCATCTTCAGCTCCAGATTGCCGATGATGGAGCAGAGGTTGGCGTTGCCGCAGCGTTCGCCGTAGCCGTTGATGGTGCCCTGGACCTGGACCGCGCCGTGGCGCACCGCCGCCAGGGAGTTGGCCACGGCCAGCTCGCAGTCGTTGTGCACGTGGATTCCCAGGCGCACCTGGGGCAGGCGTTCGCGCACGGTGTCCATGATGGACGCGATTTCCTCCGGGAGGCTGCCGCCGTTGGTGTCGCACAGGACCAGGAGCTCCGCGCCGGCTTCCCAGGCGGTGCGCAGACACGTCAGGGCGTATTCCGGGTTGGTCTTGAAGCCGTCGAAGAAGTGCTCGGCGTCGTAGAAAAGCTCCTGGGCATGGGGCCGCAGGAAGGCCAGGGAGTCTCGGATGAGCTCCAGATTGCGTTCCAGGGTGATTTTCAGGGCGTCGGTGACGTGGATGTCCCAGGTCTTGCCGAAGATGGTCAGGACCGGCGCGCCGGACTCCACCAGGGCCAGCAGGTTCTGGTCGTTTTCGGCCGCGACCTTGGCGGCGTGCGTGGAGCCGAAGGCTGCCAGCTTGGCCGTGCCCAGCTCGTACTGGCGCATCTCGGCGAAGAAGCGCTTGTCCTTGGGGTTGGAACCGGGCCACCCGCCTTCGATGTAGGCGATGCCGAGCTGGTCGAGCCTGGTGGCGATGCGCAGCTTGTCCTCGGTGGACAGGTTCAGCTCCTCGGACTGCGTGCCGTCGCGCAGGGTGGTGTCGTAGATCTGGATGGTGTTCATGGTTCTCCCGGGATTATCCCCGGCTTCGCGCGCCCTGTGCGGGCGGCGTGTCGGGCGACAGGTTGAGTTCCCCTCGAAAGCGAAAAAGCCCCCGGACCTTGCGGTCGGGGGCTTTGCTTGCGCGGACGTCCGTGTAGTGCAGGCGCGTCACTCCCCCGACCGTGACCCGATGATCACGGAAATCAGAATAATAATGGAAATGGGGGTGGAAACGGTTTTCATGTGCTGCGCCTTTCTGCGTTGATGAACAATGGAGAATCGATTGTCAAGCCCGATCTCGTCCTGGAACGGGGATCACTGGGCGATCTTGATCTCCAGGGCGTCGATGAACTCGATGCCGTTGTCCCGTCCCTCGTCGCCCAGGACGATGGCCTTGCGGCCGTCGAGACCCGAAGCGTCGATGCCGCGCACGATATAGCTCGATGCCTCGGTCACCAGGATGGTGCCGGTGCTGGTTTCTTCAAGGATGCCGTGTACTTCGACGGTATCGCCGGCCAGGACGGCGGCGGGGGCGACCAGCAGGATGGCGCCGGCCAGGGCTGTGCATGCGCACATCTTCATCATTCTTCCTTCCACTCTCATCTTCTCCTCGGAAATGTTCGGCCCCGGTGTGCGTCCGATGACCCGAAGGGGTCCGGCGCAGAAGGGCGCGCGTGCGTTAGCACAAAATATGCCCCAAATACAACATGCTGAAATTGTTATGTCTGCTTGCAGCCTGTGGCAGCATTGCAGAATCGGTGATTCTTTTTTTGCGCATGAGGGGCGCACGCGCGCAGAAAACGGTCTCGTTGAGAAAGAACTGCGAGTTCCTTTTTGTGAAACAGGAATCAGGGGTTCCGTTTTGGTCTGGGCCGGAAGGACTTCTTGTCGAGACGATGCCTGGTCATGAGCTTGTGCAGTTGGCGGGTGGTGATCCCTGCCGTGTCCGCGCTCTTCTTGATGCTGCCGTTGCAGGACTGCAGCAGGGCCCAGAGGTAGCGGCGCTCGAATTCCTCGATGGCCGCGGCGCGCGCGGCGTGCAGCGGCATGAGGGTGTCGGAGCGGGTCGGCGAGTCGGCCTGGGTTTCGGGACGCAGGGTCAGCAGTTCCAGGGGCAGGCTCTCGGCCTGGATCTGGTCCGTCTCCTCCAGGATGCAGGCCCGCTCGACGATGTTTTCCAGTTCGCGCACGTTGCCCGGCCAGGAGTATTCCTGCAGGGCCCTGGCGGCGCGCGGGGCGACGGAGGTGATGTTGCGGCCGGCGTCGCGCCGGAAATTGGCGATGAACTGTTCGGCCAGGGGCAGGATGTCCTCGACGCGGCGGCGCAGGGGGGGAACCTCGATGGGGAACACGTTCAGTCGGTAGAAGAGGTCCCAGCGGAACTTGCCCTGTTCGCACAGCACGGCCGGGTCCTCGTTGGTGGCCGCGATGATGCGCACGTCGCAGGGGATGAGCTTTTCCCCGCCGACGCGCTCGAAGGCCTTTTCCTGCAGGATGTGCAGGAGCTTGATCTGGGCCGAGGGCGTGATGGTGCCGATCTCGTCGAGAAAAATGGTGCCGCCGTCGGCCAGCTCGAACTTGCCCTTGCGCGTCCGCGCGGCGCCCGTGAAGGCGCCCTTCTCGTGCCCGAAGAGCTCGCTCTCGATGAGGGACTCGGGCAGGGCGCCACAGTGGACGCTGATGAATTGGCGGTTGCAGCGCGTGCTGAGCTGGTGGATGAGCTTGGCCAGGTAGCTCTTTCCCGTGCCCGTCTCGCCCGTCAGCAGAACCGTGGTGCGGGTGGGCGCGACCATCTGCACTTTGCGGTAGACGTCGCGCATGGTCTGGGAGCGGGTCATGGACGTGAAATCAAGGCTCTGCGGGATCTGGCAGCGCAGGCCGGCCGCGCCGTTCATCTCCAGCCAGACGCGGCTCAGGGCCAGGTGGATGGCGCGCGTCTCGTGGGGCGGCAGCAGCGGCTCGGCGTGGCACTGGCGCAGCGCCGCCGTCTCCGGCAGCATGGCCGGGTCCTTGATGAGGAAGAGGATGCGGCAGGCCGGGGCCCTGCCGGCGAAGCGCTCCAGGGTGTCCTGGACGGCCTCCGCGTCGGTCAGGTCGCGCAGGTCCATGACGATGATCTCCTGGCCGGGATGGTCGGGCAGGCTCTCGGGCGGCATGGTCCTGACCGTGGCGGCAAACTCGTCGCCGGCCGCAGCCAGGAGGGTTTCGCGCATGTCGCGGTGGGCGCTGTAGATGGTCAGCGGGTGCGTCATGACGGCCTCCGCATGGTGTTCAGGACGATTTCCGCCGCCCGGCCGGCGGCTCCGCCGTTTCCGAGGAGGGCGGGGAGGCTCGCGAGCTGCGCGAGGATGCGGCCGCGTTCAGGGGTGTCGGGAATCCAACGACTCACGGCGTCGGCCAGGGCCGCGGGCTCGGCCCCATCCTGCAGGAATTCGGGGAAGACCGGAGCGTCCAGGATGAGGTTGGGCAGGGACATGTACGGAACCTTCACCAGGAGCCTGCCCAGGAGATAGGTCATCCGGGAGAAGGTGTAGGCCACGGCCGTGGGCGTTTCGAGCAGGGCCGTCTCCAGGGTGGCCGTGCCCGAGGCGGCCATGATGGCCCGGCAGGAGCGCATGAGCTCGTAGCGGCCGGAGCTGTCGACCAGGGTCACGGGAAGCTCCGAGCGCCAGTTGTCCCTGATCAGGGTACGGTCCATGCCCGGGGCGACGGGCAGCACGAATTCCAGGTCCGGGAAGCGGCCGGCCAGGAGATCGGCCGCTCGGGAAAAGATGGGCAGCAGCCCGGTGATCTCGCGTCTGCGGCTGCCCGGCAGGATGCCGATGCGCCGCGGCGCCTGCGGCGTGCGCAGGATGGCGTCCGTGCGGATGGAATCCAGCAGCGGGTGCCCGACGTAATCGACGGTCATGCCGTGGCGGGCGTAGAAGTCGACCTCGAAGGGCAGGATGCAGACGAGGCGGTCCACATGGCGGCGCAGGAAATCCGCGCGCCCCTCGCGCCAGGCCCAGAGCTTGGGGCTGATGTAGTAGACCACGGGGATGCCCAGGCTCTTGGCGATTTTGACCACACGGAAATGAAAATCCGGGGCGTCGATGACCACGACGACGTCCGGCCGCAAGGCTTCCATCCGCTCCCTGATGCTGCGCAGGAGGCCCAGGATGCGGGGCAGCTGGGCCAGGACCTCGGTGAAGCCCATGACCGAGAGGGATTCGGTCGCCAGCAGCGGTTCGACGCCTTCCTCGCGCATGGCCGGACCCGCCATGCCTACGAACCGCGCATCGGGACGCATGTCGTGCAGGGCGCGGACCAGGAGCTGGCCGTGCAGGTCGCCGGAAGTCTCCCCGGCGTTGATCCAGATGGTGGGCGAGTTCGTCATGGGTCGCAAATAGTCCCTTGCCGTCGAAATAACAAGAAGTCTAACCCCTTGCCCCTCCAGAATGTTTGGCATAGGTGGGGTCATGCGAAATCTTGCGTTCCCCGTGTTTCGAAAGGTTTTCTGGGCCGCGTACGTACTGGCCCTGATCGTCTCTTCCCTCATGCCGGTCGCGTTTCCCGAGTCCCCCGAAGGCAGCGACAAGGCCCTGCATCTGTTGGCCTACTGCCTGCTCGTGGTGTTCTGGCCTCCGGCCTGGCTCCAATCCGCGGCGGTCATGTTCGGTTTCGCGGCGGGGCTTGGGGTGGTCCTGGAGATCGCCCAGGGCGTCCTGCCTACGGGCCGCTTCGCCGACCCTTGGGACGCCCTGGCCAACTGCCTGGGTGCGGGCCTCGGCCTGGCCTGTCTCCTGGCGTGGCGGAAAATGGTGAGGGGAGCGGCGTGAGCGCGGCGGAACTTTGGCAGCAGATCCTGTGGCCCCTGTGCAAGCTGGTGGGCCTGGTATCCGTGGGCCTTTTCATCGGCAACCTCATCGAGGCCCTGCACTGGACGCGCTTCGTGGCCCGTCTGGCCATGCCCCTGGCCCGCGTCGGGCGGCTGTGCGAGATTTCGGCCGCCAGCTTCTCCGTGGCCTTCGTTTCGGGCATCACGGCCAACACCATGCTGGCCGAGGCCTACGACCAGGGCAAGCTGACCCGCCGGGAGCTCATCCTCTCCAACCTGTTCAACAGCGTGCCGACGTATTTCCTGCACCTGCCGAG
This sequence comes from Desulfomicrobium sp., assembly GCA_024709365.1. Taxonomy (GTDB): domain Bacteria; phylum Desulfobacterota; class Desulfovibrionia; order Desulfovibrionales; family Desulfomicrobiaceae; genus Desulfomicrobium. Next base: position 5,926 of record JANJWV010000206.1, read on the forward strand.
CATGGTCTTCATCACAGCGCCCATCCTCAAGTCTGCGGCCCTGGTCTACCTGGGCATCACCGTGGGCTCGGCAGTGCTGCGTTCGCTGTGCATCCTGGTGGTGGGTCGCTTCCTGCTGGCCGGACTGGACCGCTGCCATGCCGCCGAACTGCCGGCCGAGGAGCGCATGGGCTGGCGCCAGATCATGGACAAGACCTGGAAGCGCTTCCGCCGGCGCATCAAAAAGATCGTCATGATCACCGTGCCCATCTACATCGGCGTGCATTTCGCCCACGAGTTCGGATTTTTCACCGCCGCCGAGACGTTCCTGGCCACCCACATGGACTGGCTGTCCTGGCTGCACCCTCAGGCCGTGGGCATCATCGTCTTCCAGCTAGCGGCCGAGTTCTCGGCGGGCATGGCCGCCGCCGGGGCGCTCCTCGACGCCGGCTCCATGGCCGAGCGCGACGTGGTCATGGCGCTCATCGTCGGCAACGTGCTGTCCTCGCCCATGCGCGCCTTCAGGCACCAGTTCCCCTACTACGCCGGCATCTACAAGCCCGTCCTGGCTTTGGAGCTCATCGTCTGCAGCCAGGGCTTCCGCGTGGCCAGCCTCGTGGTGTGCGGGGCCGTGTATTACTGGCTGAGTTGAGCGGATAGCCGACGGCGGGAATCCAACGACCTGTCCGTCCCGCTCGAAACAGAAGGCCAAAAAAAACCCGGGCATGATCCCGGGTTTTTTTCATTATGTGCGAATGCGCTTAGCGACGAGGTCCGCGACGCTCTCCGCCGCGGTCTCCGCCCCTGCGCTCTCCGCCACGGTCACCGCCGCGGGGACGGTCGCTGCGCGGGCGTTCGGAGCGGGGCTGAACCGGCTCGGGCTCTTCGCCCAGCTCCTCCAGGATGATGGCCTTGCGGCTGAGCTTGATGCGGCCGGAAGGCTCGATGTCGATGACGCGGACGCGGATGGCGTCGCCTTCCTGGCACACGTCCGTGACCACGTTGACGCGGTCGCGGGCCAGCTGCGAGATGTGGCACAGGCCTTCGAGGCCGGGCAGGATCTCGATGAACGCGCCGAAGTCCATGATCTTCTTGACGATGCCGTCGTAGTCCTTGCCCAGTTCGGCCTTCTGGTCATAGTAGAGGACCATTTCGCGGGCCTTGGCCAGGGCGGCGGTGTCCGGGGCGAAGATGGAGATCTTGCCGGAGTCGTCGATGTCGATGTCGGCCTGGGTGGCTTCGCAGATGGCCTTGATGTTCTTGCCGCCGGGTCCGATGACTTCGCGGATCTTCTCGGGCGAGATGTGCACGATTTCCATCTGGGGCGCATACTTGGACAGCTCGGGACGCGGGGTGGCGATGACCGCCTCCATCTGGTCGAGGATGTGCACGCGGGCGTCCTTGGCCTGGTGCAGGGCCTTCTGCATGACCTCGGCCGGGATGCCGGCGATCTTGATGTCCATCTGGATGGAGGTCACGCCGTCGCGCGAACCCGCGACCTTGAAGTCCATATCGCCCAGGTGGTCCTCGTCGCCGAGGATGTCCGTCAGCACGAGGTACTCCTCACCTTCCTTGATCAGGCCCATGGCGATGCCGGCGATGGGCGTCTTGATGGGCACGCCCGCGTCCATGAGGGCCAGGGTGCCGCCGCAGACCGAGGCCATGGAGGACGAACCGTTGGACTCCATGATGTCGGACACGACGCGGATGGTGAAGGGGAAGCCGTCCGGGGCGGGCAGCACCGGGGCCAGGGCGCGCTCTGACAGGGCGCCGTGGCCGACCTCGCGGCGGGACGGGGCGCGCAGCATGCGGGCCTCGCCGACGCTGTACGGCGGGAAATTGTAGTGCATGAGGAAGCGCCTGGAGATCTCGCCGGCCAGGGTCTCGATGCGCTGCTCGTCGCGGGTGCTGCCCAGGGTGCAGGTGCACAGGGATTTGGTCTCGCCGCGGGTGAAGATGGCCGAGCCGTGGGTGCGGGGCAGGAAGCCCACTTCCATGGTCAGGGGGCGGACCGTGGTCAGGTCGCGGCCGTCGATGCGGGTCTTTTCGGTCATGATGCGCTGGCGCACGAGCTTCTTTTCGAGCTTCTCCAGGATCTCGCCGACGTTGCGCACGCGCTCGGGCGTTTCGGAGAAGCGGGCCATGAGCGCTTCCATGAGCTCCTGGCGGACCTTCTTCTTGGCGTCGCGGCGGTCCATCTTGCCGGGCACGGCCAGGGCCGTGGTCAGGGGGCCGGCGGCCAGTTCAGCCACGGCGGCGATGAGCTCCTCATCCTCCTGCGGGGGGACGACGGTGAACTTTTCCTTGCCGAGGATGGCGCGCAGTTCCTCCTGGACGTCCAGAAAGGGGGCGAGCTGGGCGTGGCCCCAGGCCACGGCCTCGGCCATGATGTCCTCGGACAGGAACTGGGCCCCGCCCTCGACCATGACCACGGCGTCGCGCGTTCCGGCCAGGACCATGTTCAGCTGGCTGGTGGCGAGCTCAGAGGCGGTGGGGTTCAGCAGGAACTGCCCGTCGCGGTAGCCGATGCGGATGGCCGCGATGGGGCCGGCGAAGGGGATGTCGGAGATGTGCAGGGCCGTGGACGCGCCGATCATGGCCAGGACGTCGGCGTAGCGTTCCTTGTCCGAGGAGACGACCGTGGCGATGACCTGGATCTCGTTGGTGCAGCCCTTGGGGAAGAGCGGACGGATGGGCCGGTCGATGAGCCGGGAGGTCAGGGTCTCGTGTTCGCTGGGGCGGCCCACTTCGCGGCGGAAGTAGTTGCCCGGCACGCGGCCGGCCGCGTAGAGCATTTCCTGATAGTTGCAGGTCAGGGGCAGGAAGTCCACGACCCGGTCCAGGGCCTGGTGGGTGGCCGTGACCAGGACGGCGGTGTCGCCCCACTGCACGGTGACGGAGCCGCTGGCCTGCAGGGCCAGTTTGCCGTGTTCAATGACGATTTCGCTGTCGCCCATGGGGATGGCGCGGCGGGTGGTCTGAAATGCCATGTTGTGCCTCATGCTGGTTGGGCGCTCCAGCGGGGCAGCTGCGGCGGGTTTGGTGTTTAGGGCGTGTCCCGAAAGGAGTCGGGCCATGCACTAAACACAAAACCGCTGGCGTGAGGGTGCTGCCGGGAGCGCGGTTGATGAAAGGGGCAGGCGGGGCCGTGGGGCCCCGCCTTGGTGTCTACTTGCGCAGACCGAGTTTCGCGATCAGATCGCGGTAGCGCTGAATATCGGTTTTCTTCAGGTAGTTCAGCAGCTGACGGCGCTTGCCGACGAGCTTGAGCAACCCGGTCCGAGAATGGAAATCCTTCTGGTGACCCTTGAAGTGGTCCGTCAGGTAGTTCACACGGGCCGTCAGCAGGGCGACCTGCACTTCGGCGGAGCCTGTGTCGGTTTCGGTTTTTCCGTATTCCTTGACGATTTCAGCCTTCTGCTCAGCGGTTAAGACCACAGCAATATCCTCCGGTTTTCATGTTTCTTCCGCTTTTCCATTATCCACGTGCGAACCGAAGCCTTACGCTTGCCAGAGACCGCGCATGATCGCCCAGGACAGAACCTGGCCCTTGAGCTGCGCTTCCGCCAGAGCCAGAGGCTCGCGGGACGGGGAGAGCAGCAGGGACCGGTCCCCTTCCTGGGCCGGGTACTCCGGAAACAGGGTCGTCGGCAGCCATGCCCCGTTGCGCACCAGCTGGGCCTGCTCGTTGTTGAGCAGGAGCTTGGGCCAGTGGGGCAGGGCCTGGACCATGGGCAGGACCAGCTCTGCGAGCCGGTCGCCGCTTTCCAGGACCGTTTCCAGGTCGTGGGCCTGGGCGAGGGTGAACGGGTGGCTCGCCTCACGCTCCAGTTCGCTGAGGACCGCTCCGCACCCAAGTCGCTTCCCCAGGCTGTGGGCCAGGGAGCGGATGTAGGTGCCTGCGGAGCAGGTCACTCGAAAAGTGACGCTGGGCAGATCCATGGACAGGATCTGCACGTCGAAAATTGTCACGTCCTTCACTTTGACCGGGACTTCCTTCCCGGCCCGGTGCAGGGCGTACAGGGGCTTGCCCTGATGCTTGGCCGCCGAGACGGGCGGCACTTCCTGGCTCATGGTCCCGAGCCAGCCCAGGATGTCGGCCCTGATCGCCTCCGGATCCAGGTGCTCCCAGGGGCTCTCGGCCATGATCTCGCCCTGCACGTCGTACGTGTCGGTCGTGCGGCCCAGGACGAGGGTGCCGCGGTAGGTCTTGCGGTCCTCGCTCAGGTAGTTCGCGAGCTTGGTGCCCTGTCCCAGGAGCACCACCAGGACGCCCGTGGCCATGGGGTCCAGGGTGCCGGCGTGGCCGATCTTCTTCTGGCCGAGGCTGCGCTTGATCCGGTTCAGGCAATCCGTGGAGGTCGGACCTCCCGGTTTATGCAAAACCAGGACCCCGTCAAGTTGTTTCAGGGCTGAGGTATTCACGCGCGGTCCAGCTCCTCGGTCACGGCCCGGATCAGGGTCGCCTTGGCCTCGCCCATGGGCACCTCCAGGGTGCCGCCGGCGGCGTTGCGGTGCCCGCCGCCGCCGAAGAGGGCGGCCACGGCCTGCACGTTGACGCTGCCTTTGGAGCGCAGGGAAAATTTGATGCCCTTGTCCTCCTCGCGCAGGCTGACGGCCACCTGCACACCGCGCACGTAGAGGACGGTGTTGACCAGCCCCTCCGTGTCCTCGGGGCCGGTGCCCGTGCGCTCGAAGAGTTCGCGGGTGAAGGCGATGAGGGTCACGCGGCCGCCTGCGTGCAGGCTGGCCTGCCGCAGGACCTCGCCGCGCATCTGCAGCTGGTTGAGGGTGCCGGTGGACTGCTTCTGCTCGTGGAAGGGACCGGGCAGCAGGCCCAGGCGCAGGATTTCGGCGGCCATCTCCAGGGTTTCGGGGCGGGTGTTGTTGAAGCAGAAGTCGCCCGTGTCGGAGATGAGGGCCAGGTAGACGTATTCGCCCAGAAGCCCCACCATGGGCACGCCGAGCTTGCGCGACAGGATGCCGACCATCTCGCCCACGGACGAAGACCGTTCCTCGATCCAGTTCATGGTCCCGAACTTCGGGTTGCCCAGGTGGTGGTCGATGTTGATGACGGTCTTGGACGCGAGCCACGGGCGGATGACCTCGCCGGTGCGCTCTGCGCTGCCGCAGTCCAGCACGATGATGGTGTCCGGCTCGTTTTCGGGCAGGGCCGTCAGAATCTCGCGTTTGGGGGCCAGCCAGGAGAAGCGGCTGGGGATGCCGGACTCGTTGAAGAGGGTCACGCGCTTACCCAGGGCCGCCAGCAGCTCGCCCATGGCCAGCATGGAGCCCAGGGCGTCGCCGTCGGGGGACACGTGGGAGAGGACCAGGAAGTTGTCCGTCTCCCGGATGTGCTCAATGATCGGCTTCAGGTGGGGCATCATAGACCATGTCCTCGAGAAAGGTGTCCCACTGGAAGCGCAGGTCGGGGATGCCCCGCAGCTTGAGCTCCTTGCCCAGGCGCGTGCGCAGGAAACCCTTGGCGCGGGTCAGGGCCTTGGTGATCTCGGGCTCGGCCGAGCGTCCCCGGATGTGGGTGTAGAGGACCTCGGCGATGCTGAAGTCCCGGTTGAGGCGCACCCCGGTGATGGTCACCAGCTGCAGGGTCGGGTCCTCGACCTCCTGCACCAGGAGGGAGGCCAGGACCTGCATGATCTGGTCGCCCATCTGCACGGCGCGGCGCGAATTGCTTCTTTGCATAGAAAATCAGGCTCCAAATACGTCCATGTCGGCATGGACCAGTTCGTCGGAGGTCGAGGCTTCGACCATGGCCAGGACCTTGGACAGCAGGCTGTGCACGTACGCGGACTCGTTGGCCACGGTGACGACACCCAGAACCAGGGTCTGGTGCGAGTCCTGAGCCTCGGTCTCGGCCACCGCCACGTTGAAGGTGTTGCGCAGCTTCTGCTTCAGACTGTTGGCGCTTTTCCGCTTTTCCTTCAAGGAAAAAACGCCGTGCAGACGGAATTCCAGGCGCAGAGTGCCGATGATCATGGCCAGATACCGTGCGAGAATCCGACGGTTGCAAAAAAATGGAGGGCATGGATTTCACTCGTCGCCTGACGTTGCCCGCCTTCGCGGGAATCCATGCCCTCATATCATCTGTTCCGGGACCGGACCTAGATGGTCCGGGCTTCCTCCACCAGTTCGAAGGCCTCGATGATGTCGCCGACCTTGATGTCGTTGAAGTTCTCCAGGGCCGCACCGCAGTCGTAGCCCTTGGTCACTTCCTTGGCGTCATCCTTGAAGCGCTTCAGGGACGACAGCTTGCCGGTGTAGATAACCACACCGCTGCGCAGCAGGCGGATGCCGGCGTTGCGCTTGAGCTTGCCGTCGCTGACCATGCAGCCGGCGATGTTGCCGACCTTGGGTACGCTGAAGACCTGCTGCACGTCGGCCTGGCCGAGGTAGACTTCCTTGATGTCGGGCGAGAGCATGCCGGACATGGCCGCCTTGATGTCATCCACCAGCTTGTAGATGATGTCGTAGAAGCGGATGTCGACCTTTTCCTGCTCGGCCACTTCCTTGATCTTGGCCGTGGGCCGGATGTTGAAGCCGATGATGATGGCGTTGGAGGCCGAGGCCAGCAGAATGTCGGATTCGGTGATGGCACCGGCTCCGCCATGCAGCAGCACGATCTTGACCTCTTCCGTGGACAGCTTGCGCAACGCCTCGGAGATGGCTTCCAGCGATCCCTGTACATCGGCCTTGAGAAGCAGGTTCAGGTTCTGGGCCTCTTCGCCGGCCTTGGAGGCCAGGAAGCTTTCCAGGGTGACCTTGGATTCCTTGGCCAACTCGCGGTCGCGGTGCTTGACGCGGCGGTCCTCGGCGATCTTGCGGGCGACCTTCTCGTCCTTGACGATGACGAATTCGTCGCCGGCCTCCGGGATGCCCTCGAAGCCCTGGATCTCGGTCGGGATGGCCGGCCCGGCGGACTTGATCTGGTTGCCCTGGTCGTCGAACATGGCGCGGACCTTGCCGCTGATCAGGCCGCAGACGAAGGCGTCGCCCTGGTTGATCTGGCCTTCCTGGATGAGGACCGTGCCCACGGGGCCGCGTCCCTTGTCCAGCTTGGCCTCGACCACGTGGCCGCGGCCGGGCTTGTCGG
>JANJWV010000222.1 GCA_024709365.1 Desulfomicrobium sp.
GGTAGGCTCTGATGTCGCGTTGCAGGAGGGTGCGTCGGTCCTCGTCCGCCTGGTCCAGGGACATGCAGGAGACCTTGAGCCTGACCAGGGCGCGGTATGCGGCGTAAAAATCCAGCAGCGCGTAGATCTCGGGGTCGGACGCCGCCCTGGCGTAGAACGCGACGAGACTGCGGGCGGCCTCCGCGAACCCCAGGCGATCCAGGTCCATCTTCAGGAATGCCAGGTCCAGGGCCGTGTCGCCGTACCGGAAGCGGTCGTTGAACTCGATGCAGTCGATGATCTGGATGCCCTCGTGAAGGTAGACATGGTCCGCGCGCAGATCCCCGTGGCCGTCCCTGATCCTGCCGCTCTGCACGCGGTGCCGGAAGAGGTCCCGGTGGTCCTGCCAGAACGCCCGGCTGACCTGCCGGATGAACTCCCATTTGTCCTCGTCCATGAGCCCTGAGACGTATGGCCCTATCTGTTCGAAGTTCTCCTCCATGTTGAAACGGATGAGATCCGGGTCGCCGAAGCCGTCTATGTCCGGGCTGCGCAGGGCGCCGGCGTGGAAGGCCGCCAGGACCCGGCCGAGGTCCTCCAGCCGGTCGTCATTGAACATCCCCGATTCCAGGAGACGCGCCAGGTTCGCCTCTTCGGGCAGCTGCCGCATCTTCACCGCGTACTCGACGACGTGTCCCCCGGGCCCGAAGGACAGACTGCCGCCGTCGTCCTCATGGATGGCGACCACACCGGCATAGACGCCGTTGCTCAGGCGGGCGTTGAGTTCGGTCTCGCGTCGGCAGAAGCGTCCGCGATCCGCGAGCTCCCGGAAGTCCAGAAAGCCGAGGTTCTTCGGCTTCTTCAGCTTGTAGACCCACTGTCCGGTCAGGAGGACCGCGGAAATGTGCGTCTGCCTGATTTCGATCCGGGACACGTCATGAGGATAGAACGCGGGATCGGTCATGGCCCGCAGGATGGCGTCGATTCTGGAAGGCGTGGTCATTGCGGTCTCTCTTTTGGGCGAGCAAGCCGTGGATGGCGCCTCCGCGGTACCACAAATCCCGCGGTGCGCAAAACCTTTCATTTCCCTGCATTCGGACGCACGGTCCTGTTTTGCGGGTATTTGACAGCGCAGCGCCCGGCGTGCATAGGCTGTGCGGGTGTCGTGCCTGGCGGCCGGAAAATCCGGTGGTTCGAGATTTTTCGTTGCCCGATCGGCCCCTTGAAATTACTGTCATACATAATATGTCTTACAGTCGCCCCTTCGCCAGTCTGCGCATCCGCACGACCATCGTCCTGACCGCCATTTTTACGGCCATGGGGCTGGCCTGCGTGCTCATGGCCGGGCTCATCATTTCCGACCGGGTCGACGGTTTCGAGCGGGAACTGGCCGCGGCCAACGCACGCCGCGCCCGCAACGCCCTGCAGCAGGACATGAAAAAGCTCGACGCCCTGCTCAAGGACTGGGCCTGGTGGGACGACACCTACGCCTTCATGGCCGAGCCGACGGAAGAGTACGTAGCCAGCAACGTCACCCCGGACGTGTTCCGCAACCAGCGGCTGAACGCCATGATCTTCGTTTCCGTCTCCGGGGAAATTCTGCACGCGTACTTCAAGGACTCCGAGAGCGGGGAATTCGGCGCCCCCGTCCCGGGCCTCACCGGATACGTGCAGGAGACGGTCCGGATGGAAGCCGCCGGGCGTGGAACGGGCGGCGGAACCGCCGTGGCGCACATCGACGGCAAGCTCTGGATCGCCGGGAGCAAAACAGTCCTCACCTCCCAGGAGAGCGGGCCGTCCAGGGGCTGGCTGTGGATGATCCAGGAGATCGACACGACGTACATGCTCGAACTGAAGCGCCGCACGGAGCTCGACCTGGGCCTCATGGTCGCTTCCGAGGCAGCCCTGCCCGAGGCCATGCGTCCGCTGCACGGGGCCGAGGACGCCTTCGACAGGGCAGTGGTCGTTCCGGAGCGGACGAGAATCTGGAGCGGCCTGCTGATCCCCGACGCCGCCGGCGGCGAACCCATCGCCATCATCGCCAACGCCCCGCGGGAACTCGCGGTGTATGTCAGTTCGGCCATGAGAAACAGCCTGGCCGTGGTCATCTTTTTCGGGGTCGTCGGCTTTTTCGCCGGTCTCTTCTTCCTCGACAAGAGCATTCTTTCCCGACTCGCGGACCTTCGTTCGCGTTTGGTGCGGGATGCCCCGGACGCGCAGATCTGCGCCCTTGACGCCAGTTGCGACGAGATCGACCAGCTGAGCATGATCACGGACGCGGCGTTCCGGTCCGTGCGCGAGAACGAGCGGTTCCTGGCCGAAGTCCTGGCCGTCCTGAAGGTCGGTGTGATGCTCATCCGCAAACGGGACAAGGTCATCGTCATCGCCAACCGTTACGCCTGCGAACTCCTCGGCAAGACCGAGGAGGAGGTGCTCGGCAGGTCCTGCCACAAGTTCGTCTGCCCGACGGAATCGGGAAAATGTCCGGTCATCGACCAGGGGCAGGTCTGCGACAACTCCCGGCGGGTGCTGATCGGCCGCGGCGGGGAGCGCATCGACATCCTCAAGTCCGCCACCACCGTGACGCGCAGCGACGAGGAGTACCTCCTGGAGACGTTTCTGGACATCCGGGAGATGGAGCAGACGCGGCGGTTGCTGGAACAGTCCGAGGCCCGTTACCGCGCCATCTTCATGAACACCGGGACGCCCGGCATCCTGATCAACGACGACACAACCATCGCCGTGGCCAACACGGAGTTCCTCCATCTGGTCGGGGCCACGGAGGAAGACGTGGCCGCGCACCCGTCCTGGATGCGCTTCTTCGTGGAGGAGGACGCCCGGCGCATGCTGAACTACCACGTCCGGCGCCGCGAGAGCGAGGACTCGGCCCCGCGCTCCTACGAAGCCCGCCTTGTCGACGCTTCCGGGGGCTTGCATTTCGTTCGCGTCACCGTGGCCCTCATCCCGCGCACGAAGCAGTCCATCGCCTTCTTCCTCGACATCACCGACATGCGCCGCGCCGAGGCCAAACTGCAGGAACTGGCCTATACCGACGCCCTGACGGGGTTGCCGAACCGGCTCTGCGCCCTGGACCGCCTCTCGCGGACCCTGGAGAGCCTGCGCCCCCATTCCGGCAGCCTGGCCGTGCTGCTCCTGGACCTCGACGACTTCAAGATCGTCAACGACTCCTGGGGCCACGCCGCAGGCGACGTGGTGCTCATGGAGGTCGGACAGCGCCTGGCCTCGGTCCTGACCACCTCGGAAATGGTCGGCAGGCTCGGCGGCGACGAGTTCATCATCGTCTCGGCCGTGGGCGCCGGGGAGGAGGACTGGGCCGACCTGGCCAGGCGCCTCATCGAAGCCCTGAACAAGCCCTTCCATCTCGAAGACTCGGAGATTCATCTCGGCGTGAGCGTCGGCATCGCCGTCTTCCCCCGGGACGGGGAGACGGCCGGGCAGCTGGTGCGCTGCGCGGACCTGGCCATGTACCACTCCAAGTCCGCGGGAAAGAGCATGTTCCAGTTCCACTCCCCTGAGCTGACCCGGCACGTGCAGCAGCGTATGGAGATCGAGCGGGAATTGCGCCTGGCCCTGGACGCGGGGGAGATCGAGGCCTTCTACCAGCCCATCATCGACCTGGAGAGCGGCCGCATCGTCGGCGCCGAGGCCCTGGCGCGCTGGCGCAAGCCAGACGGGACGCTGATCCCGCCGGCGGCGTTCATTCCCGTGGCCGAACAGACGAACCTCATCACCGACATCGACCTCGCCGTGCTCTCCCAGGCCTGTCGCCAGGCGCGGTTCTGGAGCGACGAGGGACACGGCGACCTGCGCGTCTCGTGCAACATCTCCGCCCGCCATTTCCAGCGCGGCAACCTGCTGTCGGAGGTGCGCAGAATCCTGGACGCAAGCGGGCTGCCGGCGGTGCGCCTGACCCTTGAGGTCACGGAGACGGTCTACATGGAGAACATCGACCAGGCCCGGACGATCCTCGACTCCCTGCGCATCCTCGGGGTGTCCACGGCCCTGGACGATTTCGGGACGGGGTACTCGTCCCTGTCCTACGTGCGGTCCCTGCATTTCGACGTGCTCAAGATCGACCGGGCCTTCGTCAAGAACCTGCCCGAGGAGTCGTCCCTGGCCCTGGTGCGCGCCATGCTCGGCATCGCCGACAGCCTCGGCATCACGCCCCTGGCCGAGGGCATGGAGAACACCGCCCAGTTCGACCTGCTCAAATCTCTGGGCTGCCGGCTCGGACAGGGCTACCTGTTCTCGCCCCCGGTCCCGGCGGACACGTTCCGGGGCCTGCTCGCGCGCCAGGCGCCGACGGACTGATTCAGGCCGAGCGCAGCACCCATTCCAGAGTCTCATCGAACACGTCACGTGAGTGCAGCATGGCCACATGGCTCACGGGCCGCGTCTGCCGCTCCTCCCAGCCCTGCAGCCCGCAGCGCAGGGCCGAATTGGGCAGGACCATGTTGTCGGCCGGGGAATGGAGGGCCAGGCAGCGCACGCCGGCCGGGGTCGGCAGGGAGGCGACCCGCGTCACGGTTTCGCCTCTGTAGTTCAGGTAGCGCCCCAGGGATGACAGGGCGAATGGGGAGAGCTTGCTGCCCCCGTAGGGCGTGCCGAGGGTGACCAGCGTGCGGATGCGCGGGTCGGGAGACTGGGCCAGGGCGCAGCGCAGCAGCAGGCCGCCCAGGCTGTGACCGACGAGGTGCACCGGCCGGTCGGGGTTTTCTTCCAGAATTTTCGTCAGGTATGCCGCGAGGTCGGCGACGGTCTCCTCCCACCGCGAGCCCCAGCTGGCGTAGCGGAAGCAGGCCGTGCCGAAGCCTTGGGCGTGCAGCCGGCGTCGGAACAGAATCCATGCCCCGGGGTTGTGGAAGAGCCCGTGGACCAGAACGACCAGCGAACTGCCCGGGGTGGGCCTGGACCACAGGCCCGGCCACAGGCCCAGGGGATGCAGGGCGACGATGGCCAGTTCGCTGGCCGCGCTGCGCAGGGCCGTCCGCCCGGCCATGGCCAGGAAGGGCGCCAGCGGCCTTCCCGACTGGTTCGTTTCCTCGTAGCAGTAGAGGGTGTAGGTCAGGAGGGTGACGATGCCGACGAAGCCGACCAGGGCGAAGAGCAGGAAGGTGATCACGGCCGCACCCCCGCCAGAAACTTCACGTCCGCGTCGAGATGCCTGACGAGCTTGCGGTGCCCTGCCGGGAAGGCCAGGGATCTGATCTGCGACCACGTGGCCCAGCGGTGTTCCTGTGCGGCGCGCAGTTCAATCTCGGAGGGGTCAGAGAGCAGGTTCACGGCGAAAGCGTACAGGGTCACGCGGTACCTCGTGAAGGAATGCTTGAACGAGCCGATGGGCTCGGGGTGGTTGACGGCCAGGCCCGTCTCCTCCAGATATTCGCGGATGACGGCCTGCTGGGGGCTTTCGCCGTCCTCGACGATGCCCCCCGGGAATTCCCAAAGGTTGGCCCAGATGTCGTCGGGCATCCGTTTCTGGGCCAGGACGAGCCCGTCGTGGACGAGGACGCCCGTGGCCATGGTCAGGTAGACGGGTTCAGGGGGCGCCGCCGTGACCGGCCTGTCCTCCTGCACGCCGAGGGCCCTGGCCCGGCACCACCCGGCCAGGGGGCAGGCGACGCAGGCCGGGTTGCGGGGCGCGCAGACCAGGCTGCCCAGTTCCATCATGGCCTGGTTGAAGTCCCGCGCCAATCCGGAGGGCAGCAGGGCGGCGCAGCGGCTCTCGATCTCCGCCCTGGCCTGCCGGGACTTGACGGGGACGTCGATATCGTACAGGCGGCTGGCGACCCGCTCGACATTGGCGTCGATGACGCAGACGTCGCGGCCGAAGGCGATGCTGGCCACGGCCCGGGCCGTGTAGGGGCCCACCCCGGGCCGGGCCTGCAGGCCTTCCACCGTGTCGGGCAGGCGTCCGCCGAGGCGCTCGTGGACCTCGCGCGCGGCCTTGTGCAGGTTGCGCGCCCGGGAGTAGTAGCCCAGCCCCTCCCAGTGCTTCATGATCTCGTCCTCGTGGGCCTCGGCCAGGGCCGCAACGTCCGGGAAGCGCTCCATCCAGCGCTCGAAGTAGGCCACGCCCCGCTCCATCTGGGTCTGCTGGAGCATGACCTCCGAAACCCAGACGTGGTAGGGATCGTAGGTGCGCCGCCAGGGCAGGTCGCGGCGGTGGCGCGAGAACCAGTCAAGGAGGGCGTCGGCGAGGCCCTCATCGGGCGCTTCCGCCAACGGGCGGTTCGAGGGCATGGTGGTGTCCGTCTGCAGGTTGAGGGTGTTCATCGTTCTGTTCTGGAATCGGTTCCGGGTGCGTCCTGCTTCGGTCAGCGCCTCGGGTGCTGTCAAGACCGGCGGGGAGGGGAGAGTGTCGTCGATGATCGTCTTGTGTTCAGCGGTCTGCCGCGTGGCCCAGTGCGGGGGCGTTCGATGATCTCCGTGGTGCTGCCGTGCTTCAACGCCGAGGAGGGCCTGGCCCGGTGCCTGCAGAGCCTGCTGGACCAGAGCTGGCGGGACTTTGAACTCGTGGCCGTGAACGACGGTTCCTCGGACGCGACCCTCGACGTGCTGCGGGCCTTTGCAGGCCGGGACGGCCGCGTGCGCGTCTTCGACCGTCCCCACGGCGGGGTGGTGCAGGCCATGAATTTCGGGCTCGAACAGTGCAGAGGGGAATATGTGGCGCGCATGGACGCCGACGATGTCTGCCTGCCTGACCGCCTGGCCCTGCAGAAGGCGCACCTCGATCGCCACCCGCACATCGGCCTCGTTGGCGGGCGGGTGCGCTTCGGCGGGGACCCGGAGGCCGGGCGCGGCTACAAGGCGTACGTGGATTGGACCAACACCCTGGTCGCGGAGGAGGACATCCGTCTGCACCGCTTCGTCGAATCGCCCCTGGCCAACCCCAGCGTCATGTTCCGCAAAGAGCTTGTCAGCCGCCACGGCGCGTTTTATGACGGCCCGTTTCCCGAAGACTACGAATTTCTGCTGCGCTGGATGGACGCGGGCGTGCGCATGGACAAGGTGCCCGAGGACGTGCTGGTCTGGAACGACCCGCCGACCCGCCTGACCCGCAACGATCCGCGCTACGACCCCGACGCCTTCCACCGCGTCAAGTCGGGCTATCTGGCCGCATGGCTCAGGGCCCGCGGCGTCGAGCGGGTCTCGGTCGTGGGCGGCGGCCGCGTGACCAGACGGCGCGCGCTGATGCTCCAAGATCACGGCGTGGACATCGAGCGCTGGCTCGAGGTCGACCCGGACAAGATCGGCCAGACCGCCAGCGGCCGTCCGGTCTGTTCCTGGCACGACCTGGGGGCGCCGGACGGAGAGTTTCTGCTGTCGTACGTCGGCAACCGCGGGGCCGGGGCGCGCATCGCCCGTGAGCTCGCAGAGCGCGGCTGGCGCATGGGAACGCATTTTCTGCTGGCCGCGTGAGGGCCGGCATCACACAGTCACCCCAGGAGGTGAGGCATTATGGATATGATCAAGTTCGCCAAGGATATGGAAACGGTGCTGCGAAAGGTGGCCACGGAATTCGAACCCATTTCCGAACCGGCCGAGGACGGCGCCCTGTGGGGCTTCGAGCTGGGCGAGGACGCCAGCGGCTTCCTGTCCCTGGAATCCAACCAGGGCACCCTCGACGTGCCCACGGTGACGGTTTCCCTGTCCCTGGGCTCCATCGAGGAAGTCACCAAGGAGGACCTCATGGACCTCCTGACCATCAACGGCGATCTGCTGGGCGCGTCCCTGACCATCACGCCGCCCCTGGGCGAGGAGCAGGAGGAGTTCCTCATGCTGCAGACCAAGTTCGTGGCCACGGAGTTCTCCGAGGACATGTTCAACAAGTCCGTGACCTCGCTCATGACCCAGATGTCCATCTTCTTCGAGACGGAGTAGTCCGGGGCCTGAACGCCGCCGGAGAACCTCGCCGGAGCGGGCGGAAAGCCTCCGCTCCGTGACGACGAGGGCGGCCCGCGTCCATGGGTTCCCGCTTCCGCGGGAATCCATGGCGTTGTCATGCCGCGACCTTGCACAACCGCCAACCGCATCAGACCAATGTCCAAAATCACAGTTCAAGCCGTTTCCAAGGCCTACTCCGGCGTCGACCTCTTTCAGGGCCTGTCCATGGAGGTCCATGCCGGGACGCGCCTCGCCCTCGTCGGACCCAACGGGTGCGGCAAGTCCACGCTGCTCAAGATCATGGCCGGCGACGTTTCGCCGGATTCGGGCAAGGTGACCGTCCCCAAGGGCTCCCAGATCGGCTTCGTGCAGCAGGAGCTGGGCGGGGCCGACCTGTCCAAGACCCTGCACGACTTCGTGCTGGAGGTCCTGCCGTCCTGGAACGAGTTCTGGCACGAGTGGCGCGCCGCCCTGGACGCCGGCGACGACGCGGCCCTGGTGCGCCTGCACCGGCGGCAGGAGGAACTGGAGCACCAGTACGGGTACAACCCCGAGCACCGCGCCCACGCCATCCTTTCGGGCCTGGGCTTCTCGCAGGCCGCCTTCCCGCGGCCCGTGGGCGAACTGAGCGGCGGCTGGCGCGAGCGGGCCAAGCTGGCCCGCGTGCTGGTGGCCGGGGCCGACATCCTCTTCCTCGACGAGCCGACCAACCATCTCGACCTGGAAGCCGTGGAGTGGCTCGAATCGTACGTCCTGGGCTTTCCCGGCGTCCTCGTCTTCGTGGCTCACGACCGCTATTTCCTGGACCGCTGCGCCAACAAGGTGCTTTTCCTGGGCGGGGAGAAGCCCGTGCTGCGCGACGGCAACTTCTCGCAGTTCCTGGAGTGGAGCGCCGAGCGCAGCGAACAGGCCCGCCGCCAGGCCGAGAAGCTGCGCACGGAGATCGGCCGCAAGCAGGCCTTCGTGGACCGCTTCAAGGCCAAGGCCACCAAGGCCCGCCAGGCCCAGAGCCGCATGGGACAGATCAGCAAATTGCAGAGCGAGCTGGAGACCCTGACCCCCGAGGTCAGGAGCCGCAGCCTGTCCTTTTCCTGGCCCGAGCCCGAGCGCGGCAACCAGACCGTGCTCTCGGCCGTGGACCTGTCCTTCTCCTTCCCCGACGCGCCCCTGTTCGCGGGCCTGAACTTCAACATCTACCGCGGCCAGCGCATCGGTCTGGTCGGGCCCAACGGCCGCGGCAAGTCGACCCTCATCAAGCTCATCACCGGCCAGCTCCAGCCCTCGGGAGGGCGGATCGTCACGGGGTCGAGCATCGTGACGGGCTATTTCAGCCAGCACCAGACCGACATCGTGCGGCCGGCCTTCACCGTCATGTCCGAGATCAGGCGCCTGGCCGCGCCCCAGGCCTCGGACTTCCAGCTCAAGAGCGCCCTGGGCCTGTTCATGCTCGGGGAGCGCTACTGGGAGAAGAAGATCGAGGAGCTGAGTGGCGGCGAGAAGAACCGCCTGGTCCTGAGCACCCTGTTCCTGAGCCGGGCCAACTTCCTCATCCTCGACGAGCCCACCAACCACCTGGACATGGAGAGCCGCGAAGCCCTCATGGACGCGCTTTCGGCCTATACGGGCACCATGCTCGTGGTGGCCCACGACCGCTATCTCCTGTCGGAGGTGGTGAGCGAGATATGGGAGCTCACCCCGGAAGGCATCGAAGTGCACAACTGCGGTTTCGACGAGTACCACGCCCGCAAGAAGGAGCGGGAGGCCCAGACCGAGCGCGTCCAGCCCGAGGACGTCAAGGCCGTGCGCCAGGAGCAGAAGCAGAAGAAGCGGGAGGAGGCGGAGCTTCGCAACCGCATCTACCAGCAGCTGCGGCCCCTGAAGAAGAAGTTCGAGAAGCTCGAAAGCGAACTCGAAGCCAACCTGACCGAGCAGGATGAGCTGGAGGCGCGCCTGGCCGATCCGGCAACCTACGAGGACCAGAACCTGTCGCGGGAGCTCGGGCAGAGGTTTTCGGCCCTGCAGTCCCGGGCCGAGGACATCATGTCCGACCTGGCCTACCTGGAGACGGAAATGCAGGAACTCGAACTGCAGAGGGATGCGTGACGCACGACCCCGTCCTCGTCGTGGCCGGCGTGATTGTCCGCGACGGCCGCTTCCTGGCGGCCAGACGCTCGGAGACCATGGCCTGGGCCGGCTTCTGGGAATTCCCCGGCGGCAAGGTTGAGGCGGGCGAGACCCTGGAGGAGGCGCTGAAGCGGGAACTCCATGAAGAACTTTCCATTGCAATAGATGCTTTTTCCCTCTGGAAAGTAAAGGATAAAAAGGTTACAGGGGGTGCAATTCGGCTGTTCTTCCATCTGGTGACGGAGTTTTCCGGCACACCAACGCCCCGGGAAGGGCAGGAATTGGCCTGGATCACCTGTGACGAGGCGAAGGATTACTCCTTTCTGCCGGCCGACGCGGAAGTTTTGTCCGAACTTCCCGGCTGTCTGCAAGGACGGTGAGGCCCACCGGGATTCAAGGCGACGCAGGATTGCATTTCATTCCGACTCAATTTTCGGAGGACGTTCATGCCTATCTTCATTTACAGGGCGAAATCGCGCGCAGGCAGATCGGTCAAGGGTGATCTCGACGCACCGGCCCTCGAATTTGCCGAGAACATACTGAGACGCAAAGGCTACTCCAACATCAGGGTCAAGCCGAAGCCCAAGGATCTGCTGGAGGGCACCTTCCTCGAAGGAGGGGTCGCGGACCGCGACATGGTCGTCTTCAGCCGCCAGTTCGCCACCATGATCAACGCCGGCGTGCCGATCCTGCAGGCCCTGCAGATCATGTGCGAGCAGACCGAGAACCCCAAGCTCAGGCGCAAGCTCTACAACATCCGCAACGACATCGAGGGCGGCAGTTCCCTCTACGAGGGCCTGAAGAAGCACCCGGACGTGTTCGACGCCCTCTACTCCAACATGGTCAATGCCGGCGAGACGGGCGGTATCCTGGACCAGGTGCTCCTGCGCCTGGCCGACTACATCGAGAAGGCCGCCAAGCTGAAGGCCAAGATCAAGGGCGCCATGATCTACCCCGGCGTGGTCGTGACCGTGGCCGTGTCTGTCATCGCGGTCATCCTCATCTTCGTCATCCCGACCTTCGAGATGATGTTCCGCGAGGCGGGCAGCGCCCTGCCGCTGCCGACGCAGGTCGTCATCGCCATGAGCAATTTCGTCATCAACAACTTCCTGCTGCTGCTGGGCAGCATCATCGCCTTCATCGTCGGCTTCAAGTTCTTCTACAAGTGGGAGAAGGGCCAGATTCTCGTCGACCGCTGGGTCCTGTTCCTGCCGGTTTTCGGACCGCTGCTCCGGAAGGCCGCCGTGGCCAAGTTCAGCCGCACCCTGTCGACCATGGTCTCCAGCGGCGTGCCCATCCTGAACGCCCTGGACATCGTCTCGCGCACCTCGGGCAACAAGACCGTGGAGCGCGGCGTCCTGGAGGCCAAGAAGTCCATCGCCGAAGGCCAGAGCCTGGCCGAGCCCCTGGAGGAGACCGGCGTCTTCCCGCCCATGGTCATCCACATGATCTCCATCGGCGAGACAACGGGTGCCCTGGACTCCATGCTGTCCAAGATCGCCGACTTCTACGACGACGAGGTGGACGTTGCCGTCGATGCCCTGACCTCCCTCATCGAGCCCATCATGATCGTCTTCCTGGGCGTCGTGGTCGGCGGTCTGGTCATCAGCATGTACCTGCCCATCTTCTCCATCGCCGAGACGGTGGCGTAACAGGCCGTTGAAAAATGGCGATCTGCTGCGTCAGCGAAAAAAGCCAGACCGCTTATGTATGCGCAATACACTGCGCGTCCTGGCTTTTTCCGCTTCCTTGCATCTCACCATTTTTGAACGGCCTGCAAATTTGAATTTTTCAACAGTCAGCTAACTTCTCTAGGAGATTCAGTGCGTATCGCAGATCTGCTCCGGCGACAGGAGCCCTTCCTGTCGCTGGAGTTCTTTCCCCCCAAGGACCGGGCGCAATGGCCCGGTTTTTTTGACGTCGTCAGGCAGCTGAAGGTCCTGGACCCGCTGTTCTGCTCCGTGACCTACGGGGCCGGCGGGAGCACCCAGCACAACACCCTGGAGATCGTGACCCGCATGAAGCAGGAGTACGGTCTCGAACCCCTGGCCCATCTGACCTGCGTGGGTGCCGACCGCGGCCGGCTCGGCGCTTTCCTGCAGGGGCTGCGCGAAGCCGGTGTGGACAACGTCCTGGCCCTGCGCGGCGACCCGCCCAAGGGGGAGACGGAGTTCCGGCCCGACAGCGACGAGTTCCGCCACGGCAGCGACCTGGTCTGCCACATCCGCAGCGAGTTCGGGAACCTGGGGGTCGGCGTGGCCGGGTATCCCGAGAAGCACCCGGAGGCCGTCAGCCCGGAGGTCGATCTCGAACACCTGCGCCGCAAGGTGGCCTGCGGCGCCGACTTCGTCATCACCCAGCTTTTCTTCGACAACGACCACTATTTCCACTTCGTGGACCGGGCCCGCGAGGCCGGCATCGACGTGCCCATCATCCCCGGCGTCCTGCCCGTGCAGAATCTGGCCGCCCTGAAGCGCATGCTGGCCTTCTGCGGCGCAACCGTGCCCGAAGGCTACATGCGCGACCTGGAGCATGTGCATGAGGTTTACGGGGACAGCGGGGTGCGGGGCCTGGGCCTCGGGTACGCCAGGAGCCAGGTCCGAAATCTGCTTGACCGGGGGGCCCCTGGCGTGCATCTGTACACTCTCAATAAAGCCGATACCTGCCTGGAAATCTGGAAGGATTTCGCCGGCAGGCAAGGACGGCGGTAACCATATTCGGAGGCGACGATGAAGAAGAATCCAGTAGTGGCCGTGGTGGGCGCGACAGGCGCCGTGGGCAGGGAGATGCTCGATACGCTCCTGCGCCGCAATTTTCCTCACTCCGAAGTGCGGGCCCTGGCCTCGTCTCGTTCCGCCGGCACCACCGTCGAGTTCGGCTCCAAAAAGCTGACGGTGCAGGAACTGACCGAAGATTCCTTCAAGGGCGTCGATCTGGCTCTCTTTTCCGCCGGCGGCTCCACCTCCGAGAAATTCGCCCCCTGCGCGGCCAAGTCCGGCTGCGTGGTGGTGGACAACTCCAGCGCCTGGCGCATGGACCCGGCCGTGCCCCTGGTCGTGCCCGAGGTGAACCCCGACGACCTGTCCTGGCACAAGGGCATCATCGCCAACCCCAACTGCTCGACCATCCAGATGGTCGTGGTGCTGAAGCCCCTGCACGACGCCGCCCGCATCAAGCGCGTGGTCGTGTCCACGTACCAGGCCGTGTCGGGCACGGGCCAGAAGGCCATCACAGAGCTCGAAAACCAGGTCCGCCAGCTCTTCAACGGCCAGGACGCCGAGTGCAAGGTCTACCCTCACCGCATCGCCTTCAACTGCCTGCCGCAGATCGACGTCTTCCTGGACAACGAGTATACGAAAGAAGAGATGAAGATGGTCCTCGAGACCAAGAAGATCCTGGGCGACGATTCCGTCCGGGTCACGGCCACCACGGTGCGCGTGCCGGTCTTCTACGGCCACAGCGAGAGCGTGAACATCGAGACCGAGAAGAAGCTCACGCCCATGGAGGCCCGGGCCATCCTGTCCCAGGCCCCGGGCGTGCGCGTCTACGACAACCCCGGCGAGAAGATCTACCCCATGCCCATCGTGGCCGCGGGCGAGGACGACACCTTCGTGGGGCGCATCCGCACGGACGAGAGCATCGACAACGGCCTGAACATGTTCATCGTGGCCGACAACATCCGCAAGGGCGCGGCCCTGAACGCCGTGCAGATCGCCGAGGTGCTCCTCCAGCGCGACCTGCTGCGCGTGCCCTAGAACCGCCGTTTCCCGCGGTCTTCACGCCCCAACCGGAAACGGCTTGGGGCGTGTTTTCTTTGGGGCGGAACCTTCCGATCCGGAGGTGGAGATGATCGAAATCGGAAACGAAGAACTGTACTGGGAACGTCTGCGGACGCTGCCCCGTCCCGGCGAGGAGAATTTCCTGGCCTTCTACGACCACCGTCTGGGGGCGGTCTTCACCAACCCCAGGCTCATGCTCATCCCCCTGGACGACCATCTTGTCCACCGCGGCGACGGGGTCTTCGAGGCCATGCGCTTCGAGGACGGCGCCATCTACCAGCTGGACGAGCACGTGGGGCGCCTCATGCGCTCGGCGGCGGCCATCGACCTGCCCTGTCCCGTGGGTCCGGAGGCCCTGGCGGACCTGGTCCGCCAGGTCTGCGTCGTAAGCGCCGCTGCCGAGGGCAATGTTCTGGTCTTTCTGGGCCGCGGGCCCGGCGGTTTCACCCTGGACACCCGGGAATGCCCCGAGCCGAGCCTCTACGTCGTGGTCAAGCGCTTCCCGCGCAAGGCCGAGTCATTCTGGGAGAACGGCGTCAGCGCCGTGCGCACGCGCATCCCGGCCAAGCAGGGCTGGATGTCCCAGATCAAGAGCGTCAACTACCTGCCCAACGTGCTCATGAAGAAGGACGCCATCGACCAGGGCGCCGACTACCCCCTGTGCTTCGACGACGAGGGCTTCCTGGCCGAAGGCTCCACCGAGAACGCGGTGCTGGTGGACAGGGACGGGGTGTTCGTGGTGCCCGAGCTGCGCAACGCCCTCATGGGCACGACCCTCAAGCGGGCCATGAACCTGGCGGCCGGTTTCGTGCCGGTGGCCACGCGCCCCGTGCCCGAGGATGAGCTCTACGGCTGCCGCGAGATCATTCTGCTGGGCACGAGCATAGATGCCGTCAGCGTGGTGCGCTACAACGGGCGGGTCGTCGCCGACGGCAGGCCCGGCCCCGTGAGCCGGCGCCTGCGCGAACTGCTGGTGGCCGACCGCAAGGCCCACGGCCAGCCCCTGCGGGCTTGAGTCTATGGGGAGCTTTGCAATGCCGTTTGACGTGGAATCCATCATTGGCCGCAGTCGGAGCTTTGTGGGGGCGGTAACACTCCCCGCGGATTCCTACGGGATCGAATCATGAAACGTTCCATTTGTTTATTCAACACGAACCGCGCCTGGGGAGGAGGAGAACAGTGGTTTTTTACCCACGCCCTGCTTTTCGCTGCACGGGGATGGCGCGTGAGCGCTGTCGTCAACACCTCCTCCGTGCTTGGCGACAGGCTGGAGGCATGCCCTGAAGTTTCAACGCTGCGTGTTTGCGTAGACAATCTGAGTTTTCTTAATCCGATTAAGCTGGCGCGCATAGCGGCCTTTCTGCGACAAAACCATGTCGGGAGCGTTATCCTGGCCTTGCCGTCTGACTTCAAATGCGGCGGTATTGCGGCGAGGCTGGCCGGCACTGAAGACATTATCTTTCGACGTGGAATTGCCTTGCCCACCAAGAACACTATGTTGAACCGGTTTCTATTCAGGCATGTCCTGACGAAACTGCTCTGCAACTCCGAACATACCCGGCGTATGGTCCTTTCCGAAAGTCCTGATTTGGTACCCGTAGACAGAACGTTTGTGGTCCATAATGGACTGGACCTTTCGCTTTTCGATGCATCTCCCGCCGAGCCGCTGGTCCCGAAGCAATCTGGGCGAGTCGTGATCGGGTGCGCCGGGAGACTCACGAAACAGAAAGGACACCGTTATCTGTTGGAAGCTGTTTCCATTCTGCGGCGCAAGGGGCATGATTGCACCGTCCTGCTGGCTGGCATCGGTGAGCTTGAAAGAGATCTCAAGGCACAGGCCATAAGTCTTGGCATCGGTGATTGCGTACAATTTGTCGGCTTTGTCGAAGAGATGAAACGGTTCTACGCTTCCATCGACATTTTTGCTCTGCCTTCGTTGTGGGAAGGGTTCGGCTATGTTTTGACCGAGGCCATGAGCATGCGACTGCCCATTGTGGCCTTCGCCGTAAGCAACATCCCGGAGGTGGTTGTACATGATGAGACCGGTCTGCTTGTGCCGGAGATGAGCGTCTCCGATTTTGCCGACGCCCTTGAGAGACTCATGCTTGATCCTGACCTCCGGAATCGCTTGGGGCGTTCGGGGAGGGACAGAGTTGAATCGCATTTCACCTTGGCAAAGACATTTGAGGCATTAGAGAACGTTTTGTCGGTTTGAAATCGGGGAGCAACAATCGCCGAATTTCAAGCCCGGCGTCCGATCGCAGGGCGACCACGACCGCAAGCACGATGAAACCTTTTCACCGGAGGTTCCCCATGGCCAAATCTGCACACGACACCGAATGGTTCCTGCCCGAAGACCAGCGCAAGGCGCTTGGCGAATATCTGCGTGAATTCAAGGAAACCGTGCCCGTCCACCTCTTCGTCAAGCCGGGTCAGAATGACGCCTACGCGGATTTTGCCCGCAAGCTCATGCAGGACATGGTCCGCCTGACGGACAAGGTCACCCTGCACCTGCACGAGGACGAGGCCGCGGCCAACGAAAAGTACGGCGTCACGCGCTTCCCGACCCTGCTCATCGACCCGGACCGCTATTCCATCCGCTTCACCGGGGCCCCGGCCGGCGAGGAGGGGCAGGCCTTCCTGCACGCCCTGATGATGGTCTCCACCCGGCGCAGCTTCCTGTCGGAGAAATCGAAGGAGACCCTGGCCGGACTCGACGAGAAGCGGGTGGTCAAGGTGTTCGTCAGCCCGACCTGCCCATACTGTCCCGGTCAGTGCGTCAACGCCATCAAGGCTGCCGTGGAGCGGCCCGACCTGATCGCCGTCGAGTGCGTGGAGACGGGGGAAAACCCCGAATATGCCGAGGAATATTCCGTGGGATCCATCCCGCACACGGTCTACAACGAACAGCTGTCCACCGTGGGCCTTGAGCCGGAGCCGGCCTTCATGACTCAGCTCGTGACCCTGCAGGCCGTCAGGGAGCACGCCCATGAAGCCGGTGAGGCCGCCGGGCAGGACGTGAGCTACCACGACCTCGTGATCATCGGCTCGGGCCCGGCCGGCCTCACGGCCGGCATCTACGCCAAGCGCGCCGGGATCGACGCCGTGGTCCTGGAGAAGGGCATCGTCGGCGGCCTGGTCAGCATCACTCCCGAGGTCGAGAACTATCCGGGATTCATCAACATCGGCGGCAAGATGCTCATGGACATGATCCACGAGCAGGCCAAGCAGTACGTGGACGTGGTCACGGGGCAGAAGGTCGAAGAGATCAAGATCGGCCGCAATCTCGAGGTCTACACACAGGACAGGGTCTATGTGGCCGACGCGGTCGTCTACGCAGCCGGCGCGTCCTGGAAGAAGCTCGGCGTGCCCGGCGAGGATCGCTTCATGAGCAAGGGCGTATCCTTCTGCGCGTCCTGCGACGGGTTCATGTTCAAGGGTAAGAAGGTGGCGGTGGTCGGTGGCGGCAACACGGCCCTGACCGACGCTCTGCACCTGAAGAACCTCGGGGTGGACGTGATGATCGTGCACCGCCGCGAGGGCTTCCGGGCCGAGCAGCATCTGATCGATTCCGTGCTGCGCGAGGAGATTCCGGTGCGCTGGAACACGGTGGTGGAGGAGATCGGCGGGGACAAGGCGCTGGAGTACATCGCCGTGCGGGACGTGAAGACGGGCGAACCGGAGCG
>JANJWV010000224.1 GCA_024709365.1 Desulfomicrobium sp.
CATCGCCATCCCCGACGTGACCCGGACCTGGAAGCTGCCCGCCCCCGAGGGGTCGACCCTGGTGGTGACGCTGCCCTTCCTGATCAAGATCCACGAACAGGAGTGCGCCGGAGGGTTCCTGGCCGAATACTACCTGGCCCACGCGGACATCTCCCACGGCCTCTTCTCCACCGCGGACCTCGAAGTGGAGTACGCCTGCCCCATCGGCAAGAAGGCCGACGAGCACCCTGAGTGCTTCGACATCTCCTTCAGGGCCTGGCTCGCGCCCTTCGACTTCGGCATCCGCCAGCGCGCGTCCATCATCTCCTGTCCCTCGCCGGACTACCCGGGATTCCTGGAGGTGCGCATCACCCTGACCCGCGAGGCCGGCGAGAAGAACGCCTGGCTGCGCCTGTGCAGGACATTCCTCAACGACCTGCGCAAGCAGCTCCTGATCTGGCGGTCCCTCGACGCCCCCGAGAAGGAAAAATTCGAACTCTTCATGCAGGAGCGGATGAACCGCAAGGGAGCCTCATGACGCACACCATCCGCCCGCGGGCCTTCCTGAGCGGCCTGATCCTCGGCGTGGCCTTCTGCGCGGTGACGCCTTTCGCCAACAGCTACCTGCGCGCCACGCCCCTGGCCGGCGGACACTTCCCTCTGGCGGCCTTTTTCGCCTTCTTCGCCTCGGCCGTGATCCTGTCCCTGCTGGCCAAGGTCACGCGGCGCGCACCGCTGCTGACCGGCATGGAGCTGCTCGCGGCCTGGGCGCTGATGGTCGTGGTTTCGGGCATCGGCTTCACCGGCCTGGCGCGGACCTTCTTCATCAACATCTCGGCCCCGGCGCATTTCGCCGACGCGTCCAACAACTGGGCCGACCTGCTCCCGCTGCTGCCCGAAGCCCTCTACCCCCGCAACGCGACCGCCCTCGAAGCCCTGTACGGCGGCCTGCCGGACAAGGCCGGGCTGTCGGTCATGCAGACCCTGGAGCGCATCCCGTGGTCCTTCTGGCTGCCCATCCTGGGAGCCTGGAGCGTCTTCATCCTCCTGGCCTACGCCACGCTCTTCTGCCTGGCGAGCCTGTTCACGACGCAGTGGGTGGTCAACGAGCGCATCAACTTCCCCCTGCTGCAGATGCCGAAGCTCCTGGCCGAAGCCTACGACCAGCAGCGCCTCTTCTCCTTCCTGGGGGACCCGTTCCTGCTGTGCGGCCTGTGCGTGCCCGTCTTCATCCACACCCTGGGGGGACTGGCGGCCCATTTCCCGACGGTCCCGGCGCTGCCCACGGAACTTCTGGCCGGGTCCTATTTCCCGGCCACGGGATTCCTCTCGGGCTTCCAGAAGCTCAAGATCTTCATCTACCCGGCCTTCATCGGCTTCGCCTTCATCGCCACCCGCCAGGTGTCGTTGAGCTTCTGGCTCTTTTTCCTCCTGGCCGGGCTCCTGACGGGAATCCTGCAGGCCAGCGGGGTGCAGATCCCGGATTCGGCCCTGGGCACCCTCTTCGGCCCCGTCATCTCCCGCCCCGAGGAGACCCAGGTCATCGGCGCCTCCGTCGTCTTCTTCTGCTTCATGATCTGGCTGGCCCGGGAATACCTCCTGGATACGGCCAGGCAGTGCCTGCGGCCCGACCCCGAGGCGATTGGCGCCGGGTGGCTCTCGCCGCGGGCGTCCATGCTGGGGGCCGTGGCCGGGATGGCCGCCCTGTGCGCCTGGTCGGCGTTCTGGGGCATGGGCCTTTCGGCCTCGGTCATGCTCTACGCCGCCTTCTTCACGGTCATGCTCGTGGTGGCCAAGCTCGTCTGTCAGGGGGGCATACCCTACGCGTCCTTGAACACGGCCCCGTCCGACGCGGCCCTATCCCTTTTCGGCTCCAGGCCCTTCGGGACCGTGGGCCTGGTGCTCGGCATGAGCCTGCAGAAGATGCTTTTCGTGGACGTGCGCGAGTCCCTGCTGCCGTCCCTCGTGCACGCCGGCAAAATCTCCGAGACCATGCGACAGCGCCGGCTCATGGGCCTGGCCATCGCCGCGGCCCTCGTCCTGGCCGTGGCGGCATCCTTCCTGGGCATGCTCTACATCTGCCACCGCCACGGCATCCAGGAACTGGACATGGACTGGGCGACCCGCACGACGCAAAACGTGTACGCCAACTCCCGCCGCCTGCTGGAGGCCGCCCACACCCCCGACAACTGGATCCTGTCCTTCATCCTCGTCGGGGCGCTGGTGATGCTCGCGCTGGTCCTGTGCTACTACCTCTTCCCGTGGTGGCCCATCCACCCCATCGGGTACATGCTGGCCTTCAGTTCCTCCATGCGCATCCTGTGGTTCAGCTTCCTGGTGGGCTGGGCCTGCAACACGCTCTGCCTGCGCTACGGGGGGACCTTCCTGTACCGGCGCGTGCGACTCATCTTCATCGGGCTGATCATCGGAGACTTCTGCATGGGCGCCTTCTGGGCCATGATCAGCCACAAAACCGGAATCAGCTACCTGGTTCTGCCATCCTGAGAAGGCCATGTACGACGACCGCGAACTCAAGGAATACCGGGACCTGCTGAAGCCCCCCAGCCATTTCGAGGAAGGCTTCGACTGGAAGACCGTCGTCGGGGCCATCTTCATCGGCTTTCTGATGATGCCCGGGTCCATGTACCTGCAGCTAGTGCTCGGCACGGGCATCGGCCCGGCGGCGCGCTGGGTGACCATCATCCTCTTCGCCGAGGTCGCCAAGCGCTCCTACTCGGAGCTCAGGCAGCAGGAGATCTTCCTGCTCTACTACATGGCCGGGGCGGCCCTGGCCTCGCCCTTCCAGGGACTGTTGTGGAACCAGTACCTCATCCAGTCCGACGCGGCCCAGATGCTCGGCCTGACGGAGTACATCCCGACCTGGGTGGCGCCGGCCCTGGATTCGGCCTCCTACGCGGAGCGGACCTTCCTGCATCGGGACTGGTTCGTGCCCGTGCTGCTCATGTGCGGGGCGCTGATCATCCAGCGCGTGGACCAGTTCGGCCTGGGCTACGCCCTGTACCGGCTGACGTCGGACGTCGAGAAGCTGCCCTTCCCCATGGCCCCCGTGGCCGCCCTGGGCACCATGGCCCTGGCCGAGTCCACCGAGGACCGCAAGGACAGCTGGAAATGGCGGGTCTTCTCCATCGGCGCCATGATCGGCCTGGTCTTCGGCTTCTTCTACGTGCTGCTGCCGGCCCTGTCGGGCCTCTTTTTCACGGAGCCCATCCGGCTCATCCCCATCCCCTGGCTTGACCTGACGCGCAACACCGAGGGCTTCCTGCCCGCCGTGGCCACGGGCATCCAGCTGGACCTGGGCCTGATCTTCATCGGCATGGTCCTGCCCTTCTGGGCCGTCATCGGCGGCTTCGTGGGGCTCATCATCACCATCGTGGCCAACCCCATCCTGTACTCATCGGGCATCCTGCACCGCTGGCACCCGGGCATGGGCACCGTGGACACGGTCTTCTCCAACAGCTTCGACTTTTACATGAGCTTCGGCATCGGCCTGGGCCTGGCCATCGGCCTCATCGGCTTCTGGCAGGTGGCCCGCTCCTTCCGCCGGCAGACGGGCGAGCGGCTCAATTTCGCGGCCCTCTTCTCCCCGCCGCCGGGCCGCGGCGACATCTCCATCTGGCTGTCGCTCGGGATCTACGTCTTCTCGACCCTGTCCTACGTGGCCTTCTGCGTCTGGCTGGTCCCGAGCTTCCCGTGGATCTTCTTCCTGCTCTACGGGTTTATCTACACGCCGTTCATCTCCTACATCACGGCGCGCATGGAGGGCATCGCCGGCCAGTACGTCAGCCTCCCCCTGGTGCGCGAGGCCAGCTTCATCGCCGGGGCCAAGTACTTCGGCTACCACGGCATCGAGATCTGGTACGCGCCCATCCCCATGCACAACTACGGCGAGGCCACGGTGGGCTTCCGCCAGATCGAGCTGACGGGCACGAGCCTGCGGGGCATCATCAAGGCCGAGTTCGTGACCCTGCCCATCGTGCTCATCGCCTCCCTGCTCTTCTCGCAGTTCCTGTGGCGGCTGGCGCCCATCCCCTCGGCCAGCTACCCCTACGCCCAGGAGCTGTGGCACCTGCAGGCCCTGAACACGCTGCTCATGCAGACGGCCACCCTGGAGGGCAACTCCCTCTTCTTCCAGGCCCTGAATTCGGTCTATGTCTCGTGCGGGGTGTTCTTCGGCGTGCTGGCCTACGCCGTGCTGAGCTTCATCGGCCTGCCGGTGCTGCTCGTCTACGGCGTGGTGCGGGGGCTGGGGCAGTCGACGCCCCACGGGCTGATCCTGGAACTGGCGGGCGCCCTGCTCGGGCGGTACTATTTCCTGAAGAAGTTCGGGACGCGCTGGCGTCAGTACGCCCCGGTCCTGCTGGCGGGATTCTCCTGCGGCATGGGCCTGTCCGGCATGTTCGCCATGGGCTGCACGCTGATCCTCAAGTCGTTGAACAGGCTGCCGTATTGAGCGGGGGCTACAGCACCCCTGGCCCGTGCACGTCCGGCTCCCTGCCGCGCTCCAGCCGCTGTTGATCCCAGAACACCACGCTGCCGACGATCTCGCGGACCATGCCCGCCAGGGCCTCCGGACGGGCCACGAGTTGGGGCAGGAGCGCCCGCCGGTGCATGAGCAGGCACTCGGTCTGCGTCTCGGCCCTCAGGGTGTAGAGCGAGCGGAAAACGCCGAGCAGGGCGAGACCGCCGGCGCTCATGCCCTGGGTCACACGGCCGAGGACCACCCCATCGCGCTCGATAACCAGCGCCCCGCTGATGACGGCCACGGCTGCGTCGGCCGGCTGCCCCTCCTCCAGCACCGTCTGGCCCGCCGAAAATGCCTCGCGTTCGCAGAGATAGGCCATGACCCGCTGCAGCTCCGCGGGAATTCCGGCGAAGAACGGCAACTCCCGCAGCACGCGCAGGTTGCAGTCCAGTTCGCACTCTTGGGTCTCAGGCCTTTGCGACGAGATCATGCAGCACCCCCTTGGCGGCCATGAGCTCGCCGTACGGACCGCTCTCCACGATCTTTCCGGCCTTCATGACCACGATGCGGTCGTAATGGGACACCGTGTCCAGGCGATGGACAACGGAGATGACCGTGTGCCTTCCGCGCACGGCCTTCAGGAAATTCTGGACCCTGGCCTGGGACGCGTTGTCCAGGGCCGATGTGGCCTCGTCGAGGATGTAGACCGCGGGCGCCTTCAGGAACACGCGGGCCAGTGCGATCTTCTGGCGCTGGCCGCCCGAGAGGTATTCGCCCATGCTCCCGACCTGGAACTCGAGCCCCAGCTCCACGATGCTCTCCAGCACCCCCTCCTCGATGAGCAGCTGCACCAGATGCTCGCTGATGCGGTCCATGGCGCCGAGCCGCCCCGGTTTGGGTTGCCCGAAGAGGATGTTGTCGCGGATGCTGCGCGACTCCACGTAGAGGTCCGGATCGTAGAATCGCAGCGAGCCCGGGCCGGAACGGGTGAAGTTCTCGCGGAACTCCCTCCTGGCCCGGAGGAGACGTTCCTTGAGCTTCTCCGGCATGCGCACCGTCTTGTGCCTGCCCTGGACGAAATTCAGGGCCAGCCGCAGCAGGAGGGTGCGGGAGGCGGCCTTGAGCTCGGCCTGACTGCGGGACGCCAGCTCGTCCACGACCACGGCGTACTTGTCCACCTCCTCCCGCGGGATCGGGCTTCCGGCATAGAGTTCCGGGGTCTGCGCCCCGTAACGCAGGATCGGGATGGTGGCCTTGGCCACGATGGCGCCGAACCCGACCAGCTCCTCTTCCAGCCCGATCTCCCCCAGAAAGGCCACGAAGCGTTTGTGGCGGTGGGCCTCCTCGAACCTGATGCGCCGCTCGACGAAATCCCCGAAGACGATGTTCTGGGCGATGGAGCCGAAGTCCATGTACCGGTCGGGATCCAGGAATTCGATGTCCTCCTGGAATTCGCCTTCGCTGCGCTGGCGGAAGAGGCGGCGCATGGCCAGGACGCGTTCCACCAGCTCCGGTTTCTCATCGGGGGAGATGACCGCCTGGCCGCCGAACTTGAGGACATCCAGGAACAGGCCGACCTGCTGCAGCACCTCGATGATGCGGTCCAGGTCCGGGGCCATGAAGCCCGGAACCCCGTTGGCGGCGCTGGAGCGGCTCGCATAGAGGAGGTTGTCGCGGACGCTGCCGCTGAAGATGAAGGGATGCTGCGGGACCATGCCCACGTTTTCGGCCACATCGAGCTTGGTCAGGGTCCGGACCTCGTTGCCGTCGATCCGCGCCTGTCCCTCGGTGTAGGGCATGAGCTGGGACACGACCTTGGCCAGGGTCGACTTGCCGCTGCCCGAAAAGCCCACCAGGGCGACCATCTCCCCGGGGCGGACGTGCAGGTTCACGTCCTCGATGAGCCGCGTCCCCTCGGGGGTGCGGAAGGTCACGCCGCGCAGTTCGATCTCGCCTCGGAAGCGATGGACGTCGCGGTCCACGGGCACGAGGAGGTGCTCCGGGGTGACGTCGAAGGCGGCCATGACGTTCTTGTAGCGCACGAGGCTGTCTTCCTTGAGCTGGTAGAAATCCATGAGTTCCCGCCACGGCTCGCTCAGGCTCGAGTAGGCCGAGAGGAAGGCCACCAGGGCGCCGAGGTCGAAGAGGCCGCGGATGGTCATGCCGCCGCCGACGAGGAAGAGGATGAAGGGTCCGAGGTGCTCGAAGAAGTTGTTGGCGAACTTGATGCCGTAGCGGTAGGCGTTCATGCGGTTGTTGGCCTGCAGGAGCTGCTGGGTCTGGCCGTAGAACTTTTCGTTCTCCAGGGCGAAGGCGGCGTGGCCGTGCACTTCGTGGACCCCCGTGATCACCTCGCCGATGCTGCCGGAGATGGCCCGGCTGACGTTGACCCGGTGGCGGTTGGCCTCGTTGCCGCGTTTCTGCAGTTTCGGCACGATGACGATCTGCAGGGGGTAGATGACGAAGCTCAGGCAGGCCAGCAGGGGGTTCAGGTAGAAGAGGTACCCGCCCATGGCCAGCAGCGTGCAGACGTTGATCAAGGGCACGGAGACGGCGCTGCCGATGAACCCCGAAACCGAGGCCAGCTCGTTGATCAGGGAATTGATGACCTGGCCCGGCTGGATGGTGCGGAAAAAGGACATGGGCAGGCTCAGGATGTGCGCGAAGAGGCTTCTGCGCATGCGCTCGAGCGTGGTCTGCCCGATGAAGGCCTGCAGGAGGTTGATGATGAACTTGAGGCTGCTGGCCAGGAGCACCGCGCCCAGGAAGAGCAGGCAGTACAGGATGAGCAGGTCCATGTCGCCCAGGCCGATGGCCTCGTTCACGATGCGCTTCTGCAACTCCAGCGGGAAGATGCGGATGCCCACGGTGGCCACGACCAGCAGGACGATGAGCGCCTGCCAGCGCACGTTCTTTTCGAGTACCCACGAATAGAGGGTCCGCTTGGTGACCATGAAGTGCCCCGTTCCTCCGGGTTGCGGTTTGACCTCAGGCCTACCCTACTCTATGCGAAGAGAAAAGGACGCCATGATCGCCAAATTCGATTTTGCCCTGAACCGGCCCGAAGAAGACCAGGCCGAGCTCCTCGCGGCAGTCGAGGAGTTCGCCGCCGCTCTGGGGCTGCCGCCGTCGGTGCGCTACAGGCTCGGGCTCGTCATCGACGAGCTCGTCACGAACTGCATCGCCCACGGCGCGCGCCCGGGAGAGGACAGGGGCATCCGGGTCGGCATCTCGGACAGCGGCGACGACATGACGGTGGAAATCGTGGACTCGGGTCCCCCTTTCGACCCCACTGCGCACGCCGGCCGGAAATGCCTGCAGCCCGGAGACGTCAAGGTCGGCGGCATGGGCCTGTGCCTGGTCCGCAATCTGGCCACGCGCATGGAATATTCCCGGTCCGACGGCTTCAACCGCACACGGATCACCCTCGCCAAAAGCATTCAGGAGAACGCATGCACCTCCGGCAGATAGAACACCCCCGCGCGGCCGTTTTCCTGGTCAGCGGACGCCTCGACGCGACCAGCACGCCCGAACTCGAGCGGAAGGTCCTGCTCAGCCTGGAAAGCGGGGTCAGGCACCTGGTCATGGACTTTTCGGAGCTGGAGTACATCAACAGCGCCGGTCTGCGCGTCCTGGTCATGAGCTACCAGCGGCTGAACCCGCGCGGCGGGTCGGTCATGGTCTGCGGCGTCAGGGATTATATCGCCGAAATCTTCGACATTTCCGGCTACAACCGGATTTTCGCCATGCACTCCGACATGGCCCACGCCATGCAGGAAATCGACGCTACGCCAGACGCGCAATGACCACGGTGCGGTCGTCCTCCACGCGGCCGCCGCCGGTGAATTTCTCGACGGCCTCGAAAATGCGGGCGGCGATGTCCTGCGGAGGCTCCTGCAGGCCGCCCCGGACCACCTGAAGCAGGCGGTCCTTGCCGAACATCTCGCCGTCCCGACCCAGGGACTCCCAGATTCCGTCCGTTCCCATGACCAGCAGACCGCCTTCGAGGGGTTCCGAATATTTTGTGTACGCCCACTTGGGGTCCACGCCGAGGGGGATGTCCCGGCCGGCGAAGGTGCGGACCCGGCCACCGGCCGACGGCACGAACCACGCGGGGTCGTGTCCGGCCCCGACCCATGCGGCCCTGCGCGTGAGCGGACAGTAGGACAGGACGAAGGCCGTGACGAAATTCCCGCTGTCGTCCACGTCGGCGTGGATGAGGGAATTGGTCCTGTTCATGACCTCGGACAGGTCGAGACGCTGCAGCAGCAGGGCCTTCATGTAGGCGCGGATGGAGGCCATGAGCAGGGCCGCGCCCACGCCGTGGCCGGTCACGTCGCCGATCAGGATGACCAGTTCCGGACCGTGCAGGCCGTCGCGGACCATGAAGTCGTAGAAATCCCCGCCCGTTTCCTCGCAGAAGACGCTGGCCCCGTATATCTGCACGCCGGGCAGAAAGGGCGACGTGGACGGCAGCAGATTGGCCTGGATCTGCCTGGCCAGCTCCAGGCCGTGGACCATCCGCTCCCGCTCGATCAGCCGGTCGATCATGGTGTTGGTGTAGCCGGCGATGACCGCGAACTCGTCGTTGGTGACCACGGGCACCTTGGTGTCGAGCTGGCCCCGGCTGACCATTTCAAGGACCGTGGTCTGATTCTGGAAGAGCATCTTGAGGTTGCGCGCGTAGGAAAAGACCAGGACCAGGGTCAGGGCC
>JANJWV010000018.1 GCA_024709365.1 Desulfomicrobium sp.
TGCACGCCGGCGACGGCAACTGCCACGTCAACCTGCCCGTCAACTCCAACGACCCGCGCATGCTGGCCCTGGCCGAGGAGGCCGTGGAGAAGATCTTCCACAAGGTGTTGGAATTCAAGGGCCAGGTCTCGGGCGAACACGGCATCGGCATCACCAAGATCGGCTTTTTGGCCGAGGAGAAGATCGCGGCCCTGCGCGCCTACAAGAAGAAGGTCGACCCCAACAACATCTTCAACCCCGGCAAGCTGACCCAGCGCGACCTGGTGGTGGTGCCCTACACCTTCTCCTTCAACCGCCTGATCAAGGATATCAACAAGACAGCGCTCCCGGGCAAGGAGAGCCTCATCAACCTGCTGCTGAACGTGCAGACCTGCACCCGCTGCGGCAAGTGCAAGCAGGTCTGCCCCATGTATCTGCCCCAGAAGGGCCTGCTCTTCCACCCGCGCAACAAGAACATCACACTCGGCGCCCTGGTTGAGGCCATCTACTATTCCCAGTTGCAGAACGGCGAGCCCCAGACCCAACTCCTGGGCGAACTGCGCAAGATCCTGGAGCACTGCACGGCCTGCGGCAAATGCTACGCCATCTGCCCGGTCAAGATCCGCACCCAGGACGTGACGCTGCAGATGCGCGCCTACCTTGAGGAAAAGGGCGCGGGCGGGCACCCCTTCAAGAACCGCGTGCTGAACCTCCTGAGCCAGGACCCGCAGGCCACCCTGCCCAAGGTGGCCAAGATCGCCGGCATCGGCCAGGAACTCGGCAACCGGGCCGTGAACCTGCTGCCGGCCAAGTGGCGCGAACGCCTCGACAGCCCGCTGCTGCGCGGCAAGGGGCCTTCCACCCAGTTCAAGAACCTCAAGGAAGGCCTGCACCTCGCCAAGGGCAACATCATCTCCGCCAAGGACGCGCCCAGCAAGCGCGCCGTGATCTACTTTCCGGGCTGCGGCGCGAGCCTCTTCTACCGTTCCATCGGCATGGCCGCCGTGCGCCTGCTCCTCGACGCCGGGGTGAGCGTGGTCCTGCCGCCGGACCACCTGTGCTGCGGCTACCCGCTGCTGGCCTCGGGCTGCCGGGACCAGTTCGAGCGCATGGGCAAGGAGAACCAGAAGATCCTCGAAAACCTGATCCGCCAGGCCGAGACCGCCGGCTTCGCCGTCAAGGCCGTGCTGACCTCGTGCGGCACCTGCCGCGAAGGCATCAAGGATTACCGCCTCAAATCCCTGGAGACACGCCAGGTGGAGCACATGGACGTGGTGCAGTACATCATCCAGAACTCCAAGGCGGGCGTGGGCCAGGGGCCGGAGCGCCTGCTCTACCACGCGGCCTGCCACCACGAGTGGACCGGGGTCCCGCCGCTGAAGGCCGGGGAAATCTACGCCCGCGAAGTGGGCAAGCTGGTGGGCGCCCAAGTGTCCGTCTCGCCCCACTGCTGCGGCGAATCCGGCCTCGGCGCCCTGACCTCGCCCCGGATCTACAACCGCCTGCGGGCGCGCAAGAAGGAGCAGCTCTCGGCAGACCTCGCGGCCTACCAGGCCGACGGCCCGATCATCGTCGGCTGCCCGTCGTGCAAGATCGGCATTCAGAGGACGCTCCTGGAAATGGGGTCCGAGCGCGACGTGCTGCACACCCTGGAATACCTGGCCCGCCTGCGGCACGGCGAGAACTGGCGCAAGGAGTTCCACAGGCAGCTGGCCAAGTCCGAGGCCCAGGCAGGCGTGCAGTTCGTGGCAGCCACGAACTGACTGATCCGGAAATTCGCATGAAGCTCTTAGGCATCGACTACGGCCAGAAGCGCATCGGGTTGGCCATCGCCCAGGGCGGCATGGCCTTCCCCTTGAAGACCCTGGCCAAAAGCACCCGGGACAGGCTCTTCGCCGACCTGCTGACCGTCATCGCGGCCGAGGCCGTCGAGGCCGTGGTCCTGGGCCTGCCCCTGGACATGGAAGGCAAGGAGACCCTGACCACGCGGCAGGTCCTGAACTTCCGCGACAGCCTGGCCCGGCGCACGGACCTGCCCATCCATCTCGTCAACGAGGCCCTGACGTCCTTCGACGCCCGCGAACGCCTGCGCGAGGCCGGCGTTCCGGCGCGCAGGCAGACCGAAATGCTCGACCAGATGGCGGCCGTGTGCATCCTCGAAACCTATCTGGGGAATTCATGAAGACGTGGATGAAACTCGCCCTGGGCGTGGTTCTTGCGGCGGTCATCGCTGGCGCGGCAGGACTGTACGCCGCATGGCGATACGTGGAGACGCCCACGGACCCGGAATCGAACGCGACGACGGTCTTCCGGGTCGAGACGGGCGAGAGTCTGCGCGGCGTGTCCGCGAAGCTTGAGGAGCAAGGACTGATCAGGCACGCCGAGGCCTTCCGGACCTACGGCCGCTACCGCAAGCTGCCCCTGCAGGCCGGGGAGTTCGAACTCTCCGGGTCCATGAGCCCGCGGCGGATTCTGGAAGTCCTGGCCTTCGGCAAGCCCATCCTCTACCGCTTGAGCTTCGCCGAAGGGCTGACCATGCGCGAGGTGGCCCAAGCCGTGAACGCCACGGGCCTGACCACGGCGGAAAGGTTCCTGGAGGCCTGCCGGGACCGCGACTACCTGCTGTCCAAGGGCATCAGCGCCACGGACGCCGAAGGGTACCTCTTCCCCGAGACCTATTTCTTCGCACGCATCCCGGACCAGAACCCCTACCCCATCCTCGACGCCCTGCTGGAACGTTTCCGGGCCAGCGTGGCGGACCTCCCCCAGGCCGGCGACCCCGAGGCCCTGCACCGCATGGTCATCCTGGCGTCCCTCGTCGAGAAGGAGACGGCCATCCCCGCCGAGCGGCCGGCCGTGGCCGGGGTATACGCCAACCGCCTGCGGCTCGGCATGCTCCTGCAATGCGACCCGACCATCATCTACGGCCTGGGCGAAAACTTCGACGGCAACCTGCGCCGCTCACACCTGCAGGACGCCTCCAACCCCTACAACACCTACGTCCACCCGGGCCTGCCGCCCGGCCCCATCTGCTCGCCCGGCAAGGCATCGCTCCAGGCTGCCTCAAGCCCCGAAGAGCACGAATTCCTCTACTTCGTGGCCCGTCCCGACGGGTCGCACCAGTTCAGCCGCACCCTGCGCGAGCACACCAACGCCGTCATCAGGCACCAGCGCAAGGGACGCCCCTTCCCGACCGGCAAAACACAGGGCGACTGAGCGGGCGGACCTCACTGCGAGAGGGTTTCGCGCTGCTCGTCGGATTCGGAATTGAAAAGCGCCACCTGCCTGAAGGCCTGGGAAAACTCGGCGAACACCTCCACGATGTCCGGGTCGAAATGCGTCCCGGCGCCCTGCAGGATGATCTCCTCGGCCCTGGTGTGGGTGAAGGGCGGCTTGTAGACCCGGCGGCTGATGAGGGCGTCGTAGACGTCGGCCAGGGCCATGATCCTCCCGCACAGGGGGATGCCCTCGCCGGCGAGCCCCTGCGGGTAGCCGCTGCCGTCCCATTTTTCGTGGTGGGCGAAGACGATGTCCTCGGCCATGCGCAG
Source organism: Desulfomicrobium sp. (assembly GCA_024709365.1). GTDB lineage: Bacteria > Desulfobacterota > Desulfovibrionia > Desulfovibrionales > Desulfomicrobiaceae > Desulfomicrobium. The sequence goes on from JANJWV010000018.1 coordinate 3,528, forward strand.
AAACGGCATGGCCCCGAGCTTGCGCTGCACCGAAAGGATGGCGTCACGGCCGTACTCGGTGTGCCGGCGCATCTCGGCAAACTCCTCGGCGGTCAGCGGCCCCGGCTTGAGCAGGATGTTGTCGGGCACGCCGACCTTGCCGATGTCGTGCAGCGGGCACGACAACCCCAGGAGCTCGATGTAGCCGCGGCTCAGGGTCCCGGCGAAGCGCGGGTGCGTCCGCAGTTCCTCGGCCAGGATGGTCACGTACCCCTTGACCCGGTGGATGTGCTGGCCCGTCTCGGGGTCGCGGTATTCCGCCAGGGCGGCCATGCTCTCGATGGTCGCCTGCTGGGTCTGGATGACCTCGCGGGTGCGCTCGCGAACCATCTCCTCCAGGCGTTCGTTCTGGCGGCGCAGGTCCCGCTGAGCCCGGGCCAGGAGAAGGTGCGTCCTCACCCTGGCCTTGAGCTCCTCGACCTCGAAAGGCTTGCTCAGGTAGTCCACGGCCCCGAGCTGGAAACCCCGCGCCTTGGTGCTCACGTCGGACAGGGCCGAGAGCATGATGACCGGCACCTCGGCCGTGCTCGTGTGCCGCTTGAGCCTCTCCAGAACCTCGTAGCCGTTCATGCCCGGCATCATGATGTCCAGCAGGATCAGATCCGGCGGGGACTTCGCGGCCATCTCCAGCGCCGAAGCCCCATCCAGGGCCACGGCCAGTTCATGGATCTGGCCCAGCGTGTTGACCAGGATGTCCAGGTTGAGCTTGGTGTCGTCGACTGCGAGCACCCGGCATTGCGACAGGTCCATCATGCGTCTCTCTTGATTTTGTCCAGAACCTTTTCCGCCAGGGCCAGGGCGGGAGCGAAATCGTACTGCTCCGTCAGGGCGCAGATGCGGTCAACGTCATCACGGTAGGCCATGGGTACCACCGCGGCGCACAGCCTGTCCGCCACGGCCTGGCATTTCATCGGGGTTCTCGAACGCAGCCCCGGCAGCAGTTCATCCAGAAAGGCGGCCAGGGCCGAAACATCCAGCACCGCCCCCTGGCGGCAGGAAACCTCTCGACCCTCCAGGCTTCCGATTTCCCCCAGCATGGAATCGAAGGCTTCACGAAACGACGCATACGCCTCGGCGCAATCTCCCGGCTCGTCGCCGGCCAGCCGCCTCTCGAGGTCCGCAGCAGCGCCCTCGACCCGGTACGCCCCGATGTTCGCGCACATGCCCCGCAGGGAATGCACGATCATGCGGGCCTCCAGCGCCTCGCCGCGGTCCAGGAGCTCCCGTATCCGAGCCGCGGACTGCCCGTACTCGCGGCGGACGAGCAGCAGCGCGTCCGCATACGCCTCGCCGTCCCCCATGAAACGGGCAATGCCGCCCTGCACGTCGAAGTCGCGCAGCATCGGGAACTCCGGGCAGGAAGCCGCAGGGGCCTGTGCGGGCGAGACGACGGCCGCGTTCAGCCAGCGGTTCAGCGCCCTGAACACATCGGCCGGGTCGATGGGTTTGAAGACCTGGTCGTCCATGCCGGCGTCCAGGATCTTCCGGCGCTCCTCGGGCAGGACGTGGGCGGTCATGGCCACGATGGGCAGCCCGGCCAGGCGCGGGTCGGCCTTGATCCGGCGGGAGGCCTCGAAACCGTCCATGACCGGCATCTGGATATCCATGAAGACCAGGTCGAACTCCCGTTCCCGGACGAGCCGCAGAGCCTCCTCGCCGTTGCCGGCCGTGACGACGGAAAGGCCCGCCTGTTCGAGGATGCCCCGCGCCACCTGCTGGTTCAGCTCGTTGTCCTCGACGAGCAGTATGCGCCCGCCGTGGCAGACCACGCTGTCTCCGTCCTTGGCGGACACACGGCAGAACCGCCCCTGCTCCGCAGGCACGCCCAGGGCCTCGCGCAGGGCGCCTGCCAGGGACGAACGCCTGACCGGCTTGGTCAGCACGGCGCAGAAACCCAGCGCCGGGGCGTTCCTGATCATGCCCTCCTGGGTGAAGGGGCAGAGCAGAACGGCCCTTGCGTCCGGAGCCCCCGAAGTCCGGAGACGTTCGCGCAGGGTCGCGCCGTCCATGTCCGGAAGTTTCCAGTCGACCAGCACGAGCCATTGCTCCCCCGGGGTTTCACCCGACAGGATCTCCAGGGCCGAAGCCCCGGACGCAGCGCCCTCGGAGCGAACCCCGAATTCCCGCAGGCAGTCGAGGATGAACTGACGGGAGGAATCCGCGTCGTCCACGACCAAAACCCGCATGTTCCCCAATCCTTCCGGCGGCCGCACCTGCTCGTCGGCGGAAAATGACCGGGGCGAGACGGGACAGGTGATCGTGAAGGCGAACACGCTCCCGCGGCCGGGCCGGCTCGAGGCCAGCAGCTTCCCGCCCATCAGTTCCACGAGGTGCCTGGATATGGAGAGCCCGAGTCCGCTCCCCCCGTAACGCCTGCTGGTCGATGCGTCGGCCTGCGCGAAGGGGGTGAAGAGAGACTCGACCTGTTCCGGCTTCATCCCGATGCCCGTATCCATGATCTCGAACCGCAGCCGCGCCCCGAGACGTTCATCGAAGTCCTCGGAAATAACGCCGATGCGGATCTCACCTTCGTGGGTGAACTTTGCGGCGTTGCCCGCCAGGTTGATGAAGACCTGTCCCAGACGCAGGGGGTCGCCCAGCAGGAACCTGGGCACCCGGCCGTCCACCGTGACGACGAACTCCACGTTCTCCGGTACGCGCACGCCGACCACCGTGGCGACATTGTCGAGCACTTCCCAGAGATCGAACTCGATGTGCTCGATGACGATCTTGCCGGCCTCGATCTTCGAGAAATCGAGGATGTCGTTCAGAATGCCCAAAAGCGTCTTGGCCGAACGCTCGACCTTGAGCAGGTAATCCCGCTGACGCGGGGTCAGCCCGCTGCCCAGGGCCAGGTGGACCATGCCCAGAATGGCGTTCATGGGCGTGCGGATCTCGTGGCTCATGTTGGCCAGGAAGCTGCTCTTGGCCTGGTTGGCGACCTCGGCTTCCCGCGTCAGTCCTTCGGCCCTGGCGATGGCCTTTTCGAGCTGCCTGTTGAGGCGCTGCATGGCCTCTTCGGCCTCCTTGCGCGCGCTGATGTCCATGAGGCATTCGAGCAGTTTCTCCCGGCCGCCGACGCGGATGCGGGTCACGGTCTTGAGGACGGGAATGGAGGATCCGTCGGCGCGGATCATGATCCGGTCGGAATTGTCGATTTGGCCCCCCTGGTCCACGATGGGACAGCTCTTCTCGTTCGACGGGCAGAGGAACTGGTGACAGCGCTTGCCGACGATATCCTCCTGCGGGGCCCCGAAGAGCAGGGCCGCGGCCGGGTTGACGCTCTCGATGACCCTGGTCCGCCCGTCGATGATGACCAGTCCCACGGGCAGGTGCTCCATGAGGGTGCGCTGCAGCGTTTCGTTCTCCCGCAGGGCTTCACGCATGATCTTCTGCTCCGTGATGTCCTCCTTGAGGGCGACGAAATGCGTGATGCTCCCACTGCTTCGGATGGGCGATATGGTCACGTATTCCCAGAACAGCTCGCCGTTCTTGCGCTTGTTGTGCAGTTCCCCCTTCCAGGTCCCGCCGGAGAGAATGGTCCTCCACAAGTCTTCGTAGACCTCGGGCGCCATGAGCCCGGATTTCACGATCCGCGGGTTCTGGCCGATGACTTCGGCGAAGCTGAAACCCGTCTTCTCCTCGAACTTCGGGTTGACGTATTCGATGGCCCCGTCGATGTCCGTGATCATGACGCTCACGGGCCCCTGCTCCACCACGGTGGACAGTTTCCGGCCCCGCTCCTCGCTCTCGCGCAAAGCGCTTTCCGTTCTCTTGCGTTCGCCGATATCATGGAAAGCCGTGACGGAGCCGGCATGGATTCCGTTCTTGATCACGGGACGGCTTGCAACCTCGACGTGCAGCAGGTTCCCGGCCCTGCCCCTGAAGCAGTCTTCCGCGTCGTAGGACTCGCCCCGCTCCAAGGCCGTCTGGAAGGGGCAGCGCCCGCGATCAAGATGGGCGTTCCCCTCATGGCAATGGAAGATGTCGTGGCCGATGCGCCCGACGATCTCCTCGGCCGGGTAGCCGAGCAGTTCGCACCCGGCCGGATTCATCCAGACGATCTCACCCGCCGGGTTCGTCATGTAGACGCCTTCGGCCAGGGCGTCGTTCATGACACGCAGGTTGCCGCGTTCCGCTTCGAGGGCCGCGGTGCTTTCGCGCAGGCGCAGGAGAAGCGCCAGGAACATGGCCGACGCCGCGACAAGCAGGACGACGAAGGTCGTGAACTCCCGCCTGAAGGTGGCCACGACCGTGTCCGGGGAATAGCTGACCAGGTACCCGGAGGCGCGCCCCTGAACGTCACGCATGGGCAGGAGAATGATGTCGTAGTCCTTCTCCGCCGTGTTGACCGTCGTTGCGAAGGACGCGCCCTCGCCCATGGCCTGCTGCAGTTCCAGGTTCTTCGCGAGCAGACGGTTGATGGCCAGCGCCTCTGCGGAAAGTGGCGGAGGGCTCGTCGGCAGCAGGGCGTTGGCGTCCTCGACCAGGAAATCCGGGTTCAGGGACGACTCGCTGAACAGCCAGCCCTGCTCGGGAAAGAGCGCCCTCTTCGTCAGTTCGCGCGACAGGATGAAGGAATACTCCCGGCGAGGATCCAGGCCGGCCAGGGAATCCCGCAGGGCCTTGGTCGAGATGAGCGTCTCCACGCTGCCGACCGATCTGCCGTTCAGTTTCAGTGGAAATATGTAGCGGTAGCCCGTGGCGGTTCCCCCGGCTTCGAAGCCATGGGCGGGCTGTCCGGACTGGATGACCGTACGCACAAGGGGGCGCATCTCCATGAGGCTGTCCCCGTAGCGGTCGGGCATGTAGAACCGCAGCAGGCTGCTGCCGTCCGGCAGGTGGAAGTGGAGCTGCCGCAGGTTCTGCCGCCGCATGGCCTCGAAGGTCGGGAACAGCTCCCTGTAGAGCTTCCCGCGGGCCAGGTCCCGCTGCCGGCCCTCGGAGCCGGCCGCCTCGGCGATGATGGCGAGAACCTCGGGCGTGTTCAGGGACGTTTCGTAGAAGCTCTGCATGGACAGCCGGTACATCTGGGCGCTGGCCTTGTAGGCCGTTTCCAGGATGCTGCGCTGCTCCGAGTAGTGCGCATTCTCCTTCTGGATGCGGTTGGCGCGCAGGAACACGCCGGCGCCCAGGCACAGGAGAAGGGCCAGAGCCAGCAGAAGGTGGCGCTCCAGGACGGTGTTGCGCCAGGACGTCATCAGAAGTTGCCGCCCTCGGGGATGGACTCGCCGCCCAGAAGCTCCCGGACCGGGGCGTAATCGGCGTCGTCCGCGGGCACGGAGCCGTGCCGCAGGTTTTCGCCCCATGACGAGAGCATGGCCTTGTCCTTGCCGTCAGGGTCCAGGCCGGTCAGGGCCTGACGGATGGCGTCGCGCTCCTCGGGCGAAAGGGTCGCGGCGTTGCCGACCAGGGCGAAGGACGGCATGGGCGCGGACTCGGCCAGAATCGTGATGCCGAGATGCTCATACTTCCGGCCGATGGCGGTCTTGAGCCCGCCGAGATCGAATTCGCCGCGGACCACGGCCTTGGCCACCTCGTCGTGCTTGTCCAGGTAGCGGTACAGGTTGCGGGAAAGGGCCGAGCCGCGCTCGCGCAGCAGGCCGTTGGTGGAGAGAAAACCGCATGTGGAGAGGGGCTGGGTCAGGGCGACCTTGCGGTCCTCCATGCCCTCCAGGGACAGCCCCTTGTCGGCCAGGGCGACGATGGCGCAGGTGTAGAGGGGCTCCCCCGAGGCCTCCCGGAAATGGACCAGCGGCGTGGCCTCGCTGCAGACGCTTTTGAGGGAGACGTAGGGCAAAGGGCCGAGATAGGCCAGGTCGATGCGGCCCTGCCTGAACTTGGCCAGAATTTCCGCGTAGCTGTCGGAGTAGTCGAAGACCACTTCGTGGCCGAGGCGTTGCCGGAGATAGCTGACCATGGGCATGAACTGCTTGAGGACCGTCTCTCGGCTTTCCATGGGCAACGGGGCCAATACCAGGGTCCGCGCATGGAGGGGCTGGCACGTGAGTACGAACATGAGCACGATCAAAGCAAAGCGCATGGGGCCTCCGAAGGGGACCTGGGCGGGGTCGAGTCCACGCCTCATTCGATCAAGTGCCGCGAAAACCCTGCAAAGTCCAGCCCCTCCGTGGCATCAGGCGTTCTGTCGGCCTAATAAACGATAATCTATGATTCAGGCGAAAAAATTCCCGCTTCAGTTATTTTCCATAATCAGATATGTAGTTTGCCGCATCATTGAAGACCTTCGGAAAAATTTCGGCCCAAACGCCCATGCCTGCCGACTGGCATACCTCGACTCCGTGAAAACCCCGCCGGGACGTTCCCGGCGGGAAGCGATATCGGTTCACCATCCAAGGAGGTTCGCTGTGAAGAAACTGCTCTTTCTCGCTCTGGCTTTCGTCTTTCTGGCCACGGCCGCCCAGGGCAAAACGCTGAAAATGGCCCTCGACGCAGACCCCGAGTCCATGGACCCGCACGTCCAGCTCTCGGGCGGCATGCTGCAGTACACCCACCTGGTCTTCGATCCGCTGATCCGCTGGACCAAAGACATGAAGTTCGAGCCGCGCCTGGCCGAAAAATGGGAGCGCATCGACGACCTGACCGTCCGTTTCCACCTGCGCAAGGGCGTCAAGTTCCACTCCGGCAACCCCTTCACCGCCGCCGACGTGGCCTGGACCATGGACCGCCTGAAGAAGAGCGAAGACTTCAAGGGCCTGTTCACCTCCTTCGCCACGCCCAAGGTCATCGATGACTACACCATCGACATCGTGACCACCGAGCCCTACCCGCTGGTCGAGAACATGGCCACCTACATCTTCCCCATGGACTCCAAGTTCTACACCGGCACCGACGAGAAGGGCCTGCCCAAGGACGCCATCGTCAAGACCGAGTACTCCTTCGCCAACCAGAACGAGTCCGGCACCGGCCCCTTCACCGTCGAGTCCCGCGAGCACGGCGTGAAGATGGTCTACAAGCGCTTCGCCGACTACTGGGACAAGGGCAGCAAGGGCAACGTCAGTGAAATCATCCTGACCCCCATCAAGGAAAACGCCACCCGCACCGCCGCCCTGCTGTCCGGCGACGTGGACTTCATCGCCCCGGTCCCGCCCCAGGACTTCGAGCGCCTGAGCACCAACAAGGACATCAACATGGTGACCATGGCCGGCTCGCGCATCATCACCTTCCAGCTCAACCAGAAGAAGAAGCCTGAATTCGCCAACTTGAAGGTCCGTCAGGCCGTCATCGCCGCCATCGACAACGCCGGCATCGCGGCCAAGCTGATGAAGGGCACCGCCACCCCCGCCCAGCAGCAGGGTCCCGAGGGCTTCGACGGCTACGTCGCCGACCTCAAGCCCCGCTTCGACCTGGAAAAGGCCAAGCAGCTCATGAAGGAAGCCGGCTACGAGAAGGGCTTCGAGGCGACCATGATCGCCCCCAACAACCGCTACGTGAACGACGAGAAGATCGCCGAGGCCGTGGTCTCCATGCTCTCCAAGATCGGCATCAAGGTCAGCCTCAAGACCATGCCCAAGGCCCAGTACTGGGACGAGTTCGACGCCCAGGTGGCCGACATCCAGATGATCGGCTGGCACTCCGATACCGAGGACTCCGCCAACTACTCCGAGTACCTGCTGATGTGCCCCAACAAGGAAACCGGCAAGGGCCAGTACAACAGCGGCAACTACTGCAACGCCAAGCTCGACGAGCTGGTCAACAAGGCCAACGTCGAGAACGACCGCGCCAAGCGCAAGGCCCTGCTGCAGGAAGTGGAAAAGATCGCCTACGAAGACGCCGCCTACGTGCCCCTGCACTGGCAGAACCTGTCCTGGGCCGCCAAGCAGGGCGTGGACATCGAGCCCGTGGTCAACATCATGGACTTCCCGTACCTCGGCGACCTGGTCGTCAAGTAGCCCGACATCGACCGATGATCGATTTGTCGGCCCCGGATGGCAAAAGTCTTGATCCATCCGCCGACACTGTGTACGCGGGGCAGGCTTTTCACGAAGCCTGCCCCTTTTTGAACCAACCCCGGCACGCCCCCCGAGCCGGGACCACCACGGATTGACACATGTTCGCATTCATTGTCCGACGCGTCCTGCAGGCCATCGTCGTCATGCTCATCATCAGCTTCATCGGCTTCGCCCTGAAGCAGAACGTGGGCGACCCGGTGCGCGAACTGACCGGCATCTCGGTCTCGGCGGCCGAGCGCGACGCCATCCGCGAGAAACTGGGCCTGAACGACCCCTTCCTCGTCCAGTACGGCCGCTTCCTCAAAGGCGCGGTGCTGGAGGGCAACATCGGCCAGTCCTTCTTCTACAAGAAGCCGGCCATGGAGGTCATCGTCAGCAAGGCCCCGGCCACCCTGGAGCTGGTCCTGGTCTGCTCGGTCCTCATCGTGGTCCTGTCCATCCCCATGGGCATCTACAGCGCCATCTACCCCAAGCGCCTGCTCTCGCGCCTGATCATGGGCTTCAGCACCATCGGCGTGTCCGTCCCCATCTTTCTCATCGCCATCCTCCTGATCTACGTCTTCTCCATCAAGCTGGGCTGGCTGCCGTCCTACGGCCGCGGCGAAACGGTCAACGTCTGGGGCTGGGAATCGGGCCTGCTGACCGTCGACGGACTGCAGCACCTGCTGCTGCCGGCCACGGCCCTGACGGCCCTGATGCTGCCCCTCTTCGTGCGCCTCATCCGCTCGGAGATGATGGAGGTGCTCGAGACCGAGTACGTCAAGTTCGCCTGGGCCAAGGGCCTGCCGCGCGTGCGCATCTGGTTCGTGCACGCCTTCAAGAACACGCTGCTGCCCGTCATCACCGTGGGCGGCGTGCAGATAGGCACCATGATCGCCTTCACCATCCTGACCGAGACGGTCTTCCAGTGGGGCGGCCTGGGCTTCCTGTTCCTGGAGGCGGTCGAGCGCGCCGACACCTCGCTCCTGGTGGCCTACCTCATCTTCGTCGGCGTGATCTTCGTGGTGGTCAACACCGTGGTCGACATCATCTACGGACTGGTCAACCCCATGGTCCGCATCACGGGGAGGAAGTGATGAATCTCTGGAAACGGTTCCGCGGCTCCTATTTTCTCTACAGCTTCCTGCACGACCCCGTGGCCATGGGCAGCTTCGTCGTCCTGGCCCTGCTGGCCCTGTCAGCCTTCGGCGCGCCGATCATCGCGCCGCACGACCCCTACGACACCACGACCATCGACATCATGGACTCGGAGATCCCGCCGGTCTGGATGGACAACGCGGACGCGAAATTCCTCCTGGGCACCGACGCCCAGGGGCGCGACATGCTGAGCACCATGCTCTACGGCATGCGCATCTCGCTGGTCATCGGCATCGGGGCGACCTTCCTGCAGGCCGCCATAGGCATCGTGCTGGGGCTCATCGCCGGCTACAAGGGCGGCAAGGTCGACAATTTCCTCATGCGCATGGCCGACGTGCAGCTGAGCTTCTCGACCCTCATGGTCGCCATCTTCCTCTCGGCCATCTTCCAGGCCATCTTCGGCGTGGCCGCCTTCGAGAGCATGGCCGTGCCCTTCCTGGTGCTGGTCATCGGCATCGCCGAATGGCCGCAGTACGCCCGCACCGTGCGCGCCTCGGTCCTGGCCGAGAAGAAGAAGGAGTACGTCGAGGCGGCGCGCGTCATGGGTTTGCCGTCGGGGCGCATCATGTGGCGGCACATCCTCCCGAACACCATGTCGCCCATCCTCGTCCTGTCCACGGTGCAGGTGGCCCACGCCATCATGAGCGAGGCGGCCCTGTCCTTCCTGGGGCTGGGCATGCCCATCACCAAGCCGTCCCTGGGATCGCTCATCAACTCGGGCTTCGACTACATCTTCAGCGGCTCGTGGTGGATCACCATGTTCCCCGGTTTCCTGCTCGTGCTCCTGATCCTGGTCATCAACCTCCTGGGCGACTGGGTGCAGGACGTCCTCAACCCCAAACTGTACAAAGGATGACCCGGACATGACGCACCTCCTCGACGTACAGGATCTGGTGGTCAAGTTCCGGCTGCGCTCCGGCGACCTGACCGCCCTGAACGGCATCAATTTCACCCTGAACCCCGGCGAACGCATGGGGCTGGTGGGCGAGTCCGGCGCCGGCAAGTCCGTGGCCGGCTTCTCCATCATCAACCTCATCAGCAAGCCGGGCTTCATCGCCTCGGGCCGCGTCCTCTTCGAGGGCGAGGAGATCAGCGCCTACCCCCTGGAGCAGATGCGCGACATCCGCGGCAACCGCATCAGCATGATCTTTCAGGACCCGATGATGACCCTGAACCCCGTGCTGACCATCGGCACGCAGATGGTCGAGACCATCCTGGCCCACAACAGGGTTTCCGTGGCCCACGCCCGGGAGATCGCCCTGGAGAAGCTCTCCAAGGTCTACATATCCTCGCCGGGCAAGCGCCTGGGCCAGTACCCGCACGAGCTCTCTGGCGGCATGCGCCAGCGCGTGGTCATCGCCATCTCGCTTCTGACCAACCCGAGCCTGATCATCGCCGACGAGCCGACCACAGCCCTGGACGTGACCATCCAGGCCGAGGTCATGGCCCTGCTGCTTGAACTGTGCAAACACGAGAACATGGGCCTCATCCTCATCACCCATGACCTGGGCGTGGTCTCACAGGTGACGGAGAAGATCTGCGTCATGTATGCCGGACGCATCGTCGAGCAGGGCCCGACCGAAGCGATCGTCGGCGCGCCCCGCCACCCCTACACCCAGGGGCTCATCAAGGCCCTGCCCCAGGGCAGCGGCGGCCGGCGGCGGCTGCACCAGATTCCGGGCATGATGCCCAACCTGACCAGCATCCCCACGGGCTGCGCCTTCCACCCGCGCTGCGAGCACGCCATGGACGTCTGCCGCAGCGTCGAGCCGCAGCTTCTGGACGATGGGAAAACCCCGGGCCTGGTGGCCTGTCATCTGTATGCGCAAGCCAGGTAGACCATGACAGCACAGACACAACCCCTTGTCGGCATCACCGACGTGGTGAAGCATTTCGACATTTCCGGCGGCTTTCTGGACCGCCTGACCTTCTCGGGCGGCATGCCGTCCCTGACCACGACCACGGTCAAGGCCATCAACGGCGTCAGCCTCGACATTTGCCAGGGCGAGATCCTCTCGGTGGTCGGCGAGTCGGGCTGCGGCAAGTCGACCCTCGGCCGCACGGTGCTGGGCCTCTACCCGCCCACCAGCGGGCGGATCGAATTCCGCGGCGAGCGCATCGACAACCTCTCGGCCAAGGACATGCTCCCCTACCGCCGCAAGATGCAGATGGTCTTCCAGGACCCGTACGCGTCCCTCAACCCGCGCATGACCGTGCGACAGATCCTGGAGGAGCCGACGCGCTTCCATTTCCCGGACCTGTCCGCGAGCCAGGTCCAGGACAAGGTGGCCGAGGTCATGCGTCAGGTCGGCGTGGACCCGGCCTGGGCCGGCCGCTTCCCCCACGAGTTCTCGGGCGGCCAGCGCCAGCGCATCAGCATCGCCCGCGCGCTGATGGTCGACCCGGAGTTCATCGTCGCCGACGAGCCCATCTCGGCCCTCGACGTGTCCATCCAGGCCCAGATCCTGAACCTGATCATGGACTGCCAGGAGCGCTTCGGCCTGACCTACATGTTCATCACCCACGACCTTTCGGTGGTCGAGCACATCAGCACGCGCGTGGCCGTCATGTACCTGGGCACCCTGTGCGAGTTGGCCGACAAGGCAAGCCTCTACGGCGACCCGCAGCACCCCTACTCCCGCGCCCTGCTCTCGGCCATCCCCAGGCTCGGCTCGGCGGGCTTCTCGCACATCCGCTTGAAGGGCGAGGTGCCCACGCCCATCAACCTGCCCACGGGCTGCGTCTTTCACACCCGCTGCCCGTACACGGACGAGCGCTGCCGCCGGGAGATCCCGGCGCTGCGGAAACTGCCGAACGGCAGCCAGGCCGCCTGCCACGCCCTGGAGGAAGGGAGGATCTGATGACCACCGCCCGCAAGGTCAGCGACAGCGAAACCCTCATGACCCACCGCGCCCTGCCCGAGGACGCCAACCCGGCGGGCAACGTCCACGGCGGGGTGATCCTGAAGCACATCGACCTGGCCGGGGCCGTGTGCGCCATGCGCCACGCGCGCATGGGCGTGGTCACGGCCTCCATCGACCGCATGGAATTCAAGGCCCCGGTGCACGTGGGCGAGCTCATGCTCCTGTACGCCAGCGTGAACCGCGTGGGAAAGCAGTCCATGGAGATCGGCGTGCGCGTGGTGGTGGAAAACCTCATGACCGGCGAACAGCGCCACGCCGCCTCGGCCTACCTGACCTTCGTGGCCATGGGCCCGGACCGCAAGCCGGCATCCACGCCGGACCTCATCCTCGAAACCCCGACCCACGAACGCCGCAACCGCGAGGCCGAAATGCGCCGCAAGCTGCGTCTGGAGGAAAGGCAGCGGGAAAGGCAGGCCCAGGAGTCGGAACAGGTTTCCCTCGGAAATCCCTGAAGAAACCGTCCTCGCGAGCCGGTCTTTGCCAGCCCGGCCCAAAATCCGGCATTTACAGCGCACGGCCTTCCGTTTACGGAAAGGCCCGAATTCACCTTTCCGGAGCATCCCATGCAATCACTCATCGTCCTCGTGGCGTCCTACATCGCCCTGCAGATATTTTCCGATGTCGGTTCCCTGCGCATCGTCATGCTCGGCGGCATGTCCATCGACGCCGGGACCTTCATCTACCCGCTGACCTTCACTCTGCGCGACATGGTCCACAAGACCATGGGCAAGAAGGGCGCGCAGCTCATGATCGTCACGGCCGCCGGCTTCAACCTGCTCATGGCCCTCTACTTCTGGCTGGTGTCAATCCTCCCCGCGGACATGTCCGTGGGCGCCCAGGCCGAGTTCGGCCAGGTCCTGGCCCCGCTCTGGCGCCTGGTCTTTGCCTCCATCGTGGCCGAGGTCATCGCCGAACTGACGGACACCGAGGTCTACAGCATGTGGAAGGAACGGGTCACGGCCCGTCACCAGTGGTCGCGCGTGCTGGTCAGCAACGCCGTGAGCATCCCCCTCGACAGCCTCATCTTCTCCTGGATCGCCTTCGGCGGCATGTTCGAGTCGTCCGTGGTCTGGTCCATCTTCCTCAGCAACACCCTCATCAAGTTTGCCACTACCCTCGTCTCCCTGCCGGCCATCTACCTGGTCAAGGAGAAGGACAAGCCGGACCCGGCTCCCACGCATTGCTAACAACCAAGCCGGGCAACCGGCTTTTTTTTCGCCCTCTCGCTTCCCCCCTCCTCCCAACTCTTTGTCGGCGGGGTGTCAGGCCAAAAAAGTACTGGACTATCCGTACACTATCTGGTGTATGACATGCGGAAATCCCCCACCATTCTCACACTCCCGTTCGGGAAGGGAACCTCATGAAGCTGTCCGTGCGCAAGAAACTTCTGCTGGCCTTCACCACGACGATCCTGACCTCCATCCTCATCACCTGCATCGTTCTCGGCCTGCAGATTCGGGATTCGGCCATCGCGACGTTCCACGACTCCGCCTCCCAGGAACTCGGACAGATCGACCGCGCCATCGGCATCTTCGTCGACAAGGCCCTCAAGATGACGACCATGATCGCCACCAGCCCCCTGGTCCAGGCCGCGGACGACTCCGTACACAGCTATGTCGACGAAACGCGTCCCCTGTCGCCCAAGGACATCGCCCGCAGCGATGTCGAGCGGGACATGGTCGCCTTCTTCAAGCTCATCAACAAGACCCACCCCGAATACGTGGAAGTGTTCATCGGGACCAAATGGGGCGGATTCGCCTCGTCCGGCGAAAGCGAGATGCCGCCCGGATACGACCCCCGCAAACGGCCATGGTACACCAAGGGCATGGAGACGCCGAACAAGGCGTCCATCTCACCTGCCTACATGTCCACCACGGGCGAGGCCGTCATCAGCAACATGTTCCCCATAACCACCGCCGGAGGGGAAATCATCGGCTGCTCGGGCCTGGATGTGGGCCTCGGCGTGCTCACGGACCTGATCGACAAATCGCCCATGGGCAGGACGGGATACGTGATCCTGGTCCAGGACGACGGGACCATCCTGGCCAACCCCCGGCATGAGGACTTCAACTTCAAGAAGATGCAGGAAACGGGCGTGCCGGCCCTGGCGCAGTTGGGCGCCATCACGGCCGGCGGCATGGAAGTGGCCATGGACGAGCGTCAGTGGTTTGCACAGGTCCATACCATCGAGGGGCTGGGCTGGAAGCTCATCGGCGTCATCGAGAAGTCCGAGGTCATGGCCGAATTCTACGCCATGCTGCAGAAGATGGCCGTCATGGGCGCCATCCTGCTGGCCGTCTTCCTGGCCGTGGCCACGTTCTTCGCCAATGCCATCGCCCGGCCGGTGCTGAACGCCACGACCATGCTCAAGGACGTGGCCCAGGGCGAGGGCGACCTGACGCGCAAGCTCGCCGTGACCTCCAGGGACGAAATCGGCGAAATGGCCATCTGGTTCAACACCTTTCTGGACAAGCTGCGCGGCATCATCCGCGACGTGGTGGCCAACGGCGACACCCTCAACAGCGCCTCCGACAGCCTGCTGGGCATTGCCAACGACCTGCGGACAGGAGCGGCCGGAGCGGCCCGGAAATCACAGACCGTGACGGGCGCGACAAACGACCTGAACGCAAGGTTCGGCACCGTGGCCGCGGCCATGGAGCAGACGACGCAGAACACCAACATGGTGGCCACGGCCACCGAGGAGATGGCGGCCACGATCACGGAGATCGCGTCCAACACGGAGAAGGCCAGGTCCGTGGCGCAGCGGGCCATGACCGAGGCCGTGGCGGCCACCTCGGCCATGAACGCCCTGGGCGACGCGGCCCTGGAAATCGGCAAGGTCACGACCATGATCACGGAAATTTCCGAGCAGACAAATCTCCTCGCCCTGAACGCGACCATCGAGGCGGCCCGTGCCGGCGAGGCCGGACGGGGTTTCGCCGTGGTGGCCAACGAGATCAAGGAACTGGCCAAGCAGACCGCCACAGCCACGGAAGAGATCAGGGCGCGCATCGCCGAGATGCAGGGCACGTCGAAAAGCACGGAAGGACAGATTCAGGCCATCTCAAGGATCATCGAGGAGATCAACGACATCATCGCCAACGTGGCCACGGCCATCGAGGAGCAGTCCGTGGCCACCCGCGACATAGCGGGCAACGTGGCCCAGGCTTCCCAGGGCCTGCAGGAGATCAACGTCAACGTCGCCGAGAGTTCCACGGTCATCAGGCAGATTTCAAGCGACGTCGCCGATGTCAGCAGCGCCTCGGAAAGCACCCAGCAGAGCACGGACGAGGTGGCCCGCAAGGCGGAGGAACTGCGGGTGTTGGCATCGAATCTGTTTGAACTGCTGGGCAGGTTCAGAACGTAAGTTCCCCACTGCCTTGGCTGACGGCAGCACGATCACTCGGCAGCGACACGTCCAAATGCAAAACGCCCCGACCAGGCGGGGCGTTTTGCATGAGAATCAGTCAGTGAACTGACTAGAACTTGTAGGTGAAGGACACGCCGGCGATGTGACAGTCGGCGTCGTTGACCTCTCCGTCATAGACGGAGTCTGCGGCGCGCCCGTCGATGTCGCGGTCCGCGAAGAGCAGGTAGGAATAGTTCACGTCCACCGCCCAGTTGTCCTTGTGGAACCCGAGGCCGGTGCTGAAGATCTGGCGGTCGCTGTCGGGCAGCAGGTAGTCGATGGTCTCGTCGGGCACGGGGGTGTTGTCGTAGACGTAGCCGAGACGCAGGTCGAGCCAGTCCAGGGCCGCGTACTCGACGCCGAGGTTGAAGCGCCAGACGTCGTTCCAGTTCTTCGGAGAAGTGGTTTCGTCCGTGCGCACCAGGGGACTGCCGCCAACGGGAATGACGTCGTCCCCGAAATTGATCTTCAGTTCGTCGTACTTGCTCCAGAGGGTATAAATTGCGCCGACTTCGATGCTCAGTTTCTCCATGGGATACATGGCCACGCCAAATGCAAAGGAATCGGGTAGGGTCACAGTTCCGCTGACGGAAGTGTCACGGAACGCGCCCAGTGCTTCGAACGGGAGCGGTGAGGTCGGGATGTCGGAGAAATTCCCATCACCCGTGACTTTCATCGTGACAGGACTACGATAGGCCAATCCCAGCTTGGCATACTGGCAAGGCTGGTAGTGCAGGGCCATGTTGAAGCCGTACCCCATGCCGTCGGCCTCGAGGTCCGTGTCGCCGTCAGGCTGGCCGATCGCGCCGAAATTGATCTTCTTCTTCAAGTTGAAATTCATATACATGGCCTCAACGCCGAAGGCGGCGGAGAATTTATCCGTGACCTTCACGGCCATGTTGGGGTTCAACGACACAGTCTGCATGGTGCCTTCATAGGAGTTGTAGCGGCCTTCCCAGTCGTCATCGAATACAGTTCCCAGTCCGAAACGTGAGAACGTCGCCAGGCCGAGGCTGTAGCGGTCGTTGACCTTCCAAGTGGCGTAAAAATGCGGAGGCAGGTACAGGGCGTCTTCATCCGAGGTTTCGGTCTCGCCTCTGGCCTCGACATCCAGAACCGGATGGATGCCCATGATGCCGGCCATGACCTGAATGCCGTCCAGCTGCGTGATGCCCGCCGGGTTGCTGGCGAGAGCTCCGGGATCGTCGGCGCGGCCCACCGTGGCCCCGCCAAGCGCCATGTCGCGCGCGCTCCATTCATAGATGGCGAAACCGGCCGCGGAACAGAACTGCGCGCTAGTCAGCACCAGCGCCAAGGCGATTGCCCATGATTTCAAACGTTTCAGCATTCAACCTCCCCCTTTTGTTACAATGTTTGCTCACCTGCAGCAGCATTTTAAGCGGCCGCTCAGCATACGCCTCGAAGTGCGCTAAATGAAGAAGGTTTTTGCGTCAAGAGGTTTCCAATAACCCACATTTACAGCATTTCCCTCAACGTCATCGAAGACTATACAGGAAATGACGTTGAGCGGGCGCACAGCGCAATCGGAGAAAAACGGTAGACTGGGGAACGTGGGCTGGGTAAGAGAATCGGCAAATCGCAGACGGCAAGGAGAGGAGCGTGGTCAAAGGCAACAAGGAACGGATACTGGACACGGCCAAACGGCTTTTCGGCGAACTCGGCTACGCGGAAACCACCTACAAGCGTATCGCCCAGGAGGCCGGCATCGCCGACGGGCTCATCGCCCACCACTACGGCAGCAAGGAAAATCTTTTTCAGCTGGTGGAAATTTCCATTCTCAAGGACCTGCTCGGCAAGATCGACGAGAGTCTCTATTACGCCTCGGACGGACTGAGCAGCGTCATCAACTTCGCCAAATGCATCCTCAAGGCTTCGGCAACCCCGGAATCCGGGTTCCTGACCCTGCTGCGCTGCTCCCCTTTCCTGGCCAACACCGTCGATGCCGACAACTCGGAAATTCTGGCCGTCTGCTCGCAGGTCGTGCAGAAGATGCTCGGCTGCATCGAAGCCGGGATCAAAGACGGATCCATCCGCGCCGACCTCGACGTGACCCTCGCGGCCAGCGTCATCTTCTCCACCGTCTTCGGCTCCACCCGCGCCCGGCTTCTGGCCGGTGAAAACATTCTGGGCCTGAGCTTCTCCGACGACTTCTACCCGGAAATTCTGAGCATCCTGACGAAATATCTGGAATCGGCCCAGGCAGCGCCGGTTGCCGGCTAATCGTCGTCGTCCTTGCCGCCCTGGATCAGGGCGTAGGCCACCAGGCACCCGAGCAGGAACCCGCCCAGAGTAATCCACCAGATCATCGTTCGCCTCCGAAAGGGCCGTTCAGCCCAGGTGAAAGGACCGGCCCATGGCCATGCGCGCGCCCGCAAGGGACGCAAAAAGCGCGTTGGCAGCCCAGGCCGCCAGCACCGGGGGCACCAGGCCGTTCTCCCCTGCCGAAGCGCAGAGCACGAACAGGCCGTAATAGCAGAAGGTCCGAGAAGCCCTTACCGATCGTCACACCGGTGACGTCGACCTTCTGGCCGACCTGGAAGAGGTCCGCACCGATCGCATCGCCGGCGCTCATGCCACCGGCCTGCTCGGATTCGACGCGGAATTCCTTGGTGCCGCGGCAGGGTTCGACGCCCGCCTTGGCAAGATGACCCGCGACCGGCTTGGTGATGCGGCTGGCGCGGCGCTTGCCATAAGCAATCTGCACCGCGGCGTAGCCGTCGGTGTCGATCGTCTTGATCTGGGACACACGATTGTCGGACACGTCAAGCACCGTCACCGGGATGGTCTTGCCATCCTCGGCGAAGATGCGAGTCATGCCGACCTTGCGTCCAACAAGGCCTAGACTCATTTTCTTCTCCTGAATCCCGGTTGCGATTGACCGGGGGTCACAATTAATGCGCCAAAAGGCACAAAGGCCGGAT
>JANJWV010000021.1 GCA_024709365.1 Desulfomicrobium sp.
CGAAATAGAGGGCGCCCCGCACGCCGAGCCTGCCGAGCCTGTCGATGACGCCCTGGACCTCGGGCGGCGCGACGGCGACGATGGCCAGGTCTATCCTGTCGGCATCGAGGTCCTGTTCGAGGGCGGCCATGTCGTGAACCGGGATGCCCTCGATGGACCCGCCGATGTGCGCCGGGTCCTGATCGAAGATCTGCACGACTTCGAGATTGCGCTTCTTGAACGATTCCGAATGGATCAGCACGCTGCCGAACCCCCCCGCGCCAATCAGGACGACGTTGCGGCGGCGGTCCAGCCCGAGAACATGGGCCAGCTGGTCGCGGAGCTCGGACACATGGTAGCCCACTCCCCTGACCCCGAAGGTGCCGAATTCGGCGAGATCACGGCGGACGAGGCTCTGGGTCACCCCTTCGATCTTCTCGAAATCACTGGACGACATGATCGCGACCCCCTTGGCCTGAAGATGGTCGAGGGTGCGCAGATATGTGGAAACGCGGCGGATGATCAGGTTCTTCCTGTCCACCCTGGGGCGCGGCTTGGAACGGGTCATGGGATACCTCGTACGTGATTCTGAACGGGAAATGGCCGGTCGCCGTGTCATCTTACAAACCGATAATTACATCCAACGGCTTAAACATACGTAATATTCTAAGACATTGCCACGAAAAATCGGCCCGCCACGGATGGAACCGAAGCCCGGCCGACCATAGACATACGGGGAACGAACGAAAAACGGCCATCCCGCAGGAGTTTCCCATGACGAAGCGCGGCATCAGCATCATCTTCCTGGCCCTGCTCCTCTCCTCCACGGCTGCGGCTGAAGGCATCCTGCAGGTCAAGGGTCATGCCTTCTCCAATGTCCACGCCTGGCAGAAGGGGACGGAGGTGCGCGTCAGCGGGAGAGTCAGCGGGGGCCCCGCCAGGGCTCCGTTCCAGGCCGTCATCCACGTCCTGAACGATGAAGGCAGGACCCACAGGGTCACCGTGCGCATGAACAGTTTTACGGGCCAGGGCGAAACCTTCGAATGCGGGTTCAAGTCCAAAAAGCGGTCGCGCTGGTGGCAGGTCAGCCAGATCGAGGTCGTGGGACCCGATCCCGATGAAATCCGCGCCCTGAAGGGGCAGACAGGTGCCACGCGTCGGACGCAGGCGGCCGCGCCCTCTGGAGCGCTGCCCGAAAGCGGCCCGCCACAATGCTTCCCCCTGGAAGCGGCGAATGCGGGCCCCCTGCCCAAAGTCATTTTCTCCTCACGGCGGCCGGTCTGTGTCACCGTGCGGGCATTGCCATCAGGGCGCCTCGTTCTCATGAGCAACATCGATCAGAACGTGCCCAAGGAAGCCCTGCTGCCCAAAGGTGATTACGCCGCAAAAATTGTGGGCCACGGATTCGTCGCCAACCGCAATTTCAGCGTCTCCGGCCACGGCGTCGAGATCGATCTGAACTAGGCACGTCCCTGCGCGACCCGGACCGTCATCGCATCGGCCCCCGGGTGCGACACACGGCCTTCGTCATTTCCAGGACCAGCAGCGGTACGGCCCCGAGGGCCAAAAGCAGCAGCCCGTCCGGCCAGGCGATGGGCACGGTCTTGAGAAAACTGCCCATGACCGCGTTGTGCTGGCTCAGGACCTGCAACGCCAATGTGAGGCCCACCACCAGCAGGAGGCTCACGTTGGCCCGAGAGGCCATGCCCCAGATCGGCCTGGTTGCGCTGCGCGCGCCGAAGGAACGCAGCAGTTCCGCGAAGACCAGCACCGTGAAGGCCCAGGAGCGGGCCGTCTCGACGCCGTCGGCCTTCAGGGCCAGGAGATAGGCCGCGAAGGCCACCGAAGCCGTCAGGAGCCCCGTCAGGAGCATGCCCCCGAAGAAGCCGCCGTCCGTGATGGACTCGCTGCGCGGACGCGGGCGGCGGGCCATGACTGCGGGGTCGATGGGGTCCGTGGCCAGGCACAGGGCGGGCAGGCCGTCGGTGACGAGGTTGATCCACAGCAGGTGGATGGGCAGCAGCGGCACGGGCAGGCCGATGACGATGCAGACCGCCATGAGCAGCAGTTCGCCGGTGTTGCCGGCCAGGAGGTACTGCAGGGTCTTGCGGATGTTGTCGAAGATGCCCCTGCCCTCTTCCACGGCGGCCACGATGGTTGCGAAATTGTCGTCGGTGATGATCATGTCCGAGGCTTGCCGCGTGACCTCCGTCCCGCTGCGGCCCATGGCGATGCCGATGTCCGCGCCCTTGACGGCCGGGGCGTCGTTGACGCCGTCGCCGGTCATGGCCACCACGGCCCCGACCGAACGCCAGGCGCGGATGACGCGCAGCTTGTGCTCGGCCGTGACGCGGGCGAAGACGTCGATGCCGGCCACGCGGCGGGACAGCTCCCCGTCACTCATGGCGTCAAGCTCCGTGCCCGACACCGCCTCCCCCGTATCCGAGATGCCCAGGTCGCGGGCGATGGCCGCGGCCGTATGCGGGTGGTCGCCGGTGATCATGACCACGCGGATGCCGGCCGAACGGCACGTGGCCACGGCGTCCCTGGCCTCCTGGCGCGGCGGGTCGAGCATGCCGGCGAAACCTACGAAGGTCAGGCCCTGCTCCAGTCCGGACAGATCGGGACAGTGCGCTCCGGGGTCGGACACGCCGAACGCGGAAGAGGCGGGAGGCTCCGGGGCAAAGTCCGTGGCGCCGCCCGCCCCTGCCGCGGCCAGGTCTTCCTCGGCCACGTCGCGCCAGGCCGAGCCCAGGACGCGCAGGGCGCCGCGGGCCATGCGGCCGTTGCGATCGAGGAGGCCGCGCCGGTCTTCCGCGGTCAGCGGACGCACGCCCCCAGGGGTGAGGATGTTTGCGCAGCGCGCGAGGAGCACATCGGGGGCGCCGTTGACGAAGGCCCGCATCGCGCCGTCCGGGAGACGGCGGACGATGGTGCTGAGCTTGCGGTCGGAATCGAAGGGGATCTCCAGCACGCGGGGCATGTCGGCCTCGACGTGTCCGGGGTCCGCGCCCGTCTTGGCGGCGGCGGCCAGCATGGCGCCTTCGGTGGGATCGCCCACGACGCGCCACGCTCCGTCCTCGCCGACCAGATGGGCATTGTTGCACCCCGCGAGCACCGAAGCCAGCGCCCCGAGGGCTTCCCGCTGGCGGGAGTCGGGCGCCCGCCCGTCGATGCTGACCTCGCCCTCCGGGCTGTAGCCGTCTCCAGCGACATCGAAATCCCATCCGCAAACATGCAGGGCCCGCACGGTCATTTCGCCGGACGTCAGCGTCCCGGTCTTGTCCGTGCAGATGACCGTGGTGGCGCCCAGGGTTTCCACGGCGGGCAGGCTGCGCACCAGCGCCCTGCGGCGGGCCATGCGCGACACGCCCAGCGCCAGGGCGACCGTGACCACGGCCGGCAGCCCTTCGGGCACGGCCGCCACCGCCAGGCTCACGGCGCCCAGAAAAAGTTCCATGTGGGGGATGCCGCGCATGCGGCCCAGAACGAAAAGAACCGCGACAATGCCCAGCGTGGCCCAGATAAGGACGCGGCCGAAGGCATCGAGCTTCCTCTGCAGCGGGGTGGCCTCCTCCCCCGTCTCGATGAGGCCGGCGATGCGACCCAGCTCAGTGCCCATGCCCGTGGCCGCGACCACGGCCCTGGCCGTGCCCGTGGCCACGCTCGTGCCCAGGAAGACCATGTTCGCCCGGTCTCCGAGGGGCGTATCGCACGCGCCGCAGAATCCCGCATCCTTTCTCACGGCCACGGACTCGCCGGTCAGGGCCGACTCCACGCAGGACAGGGACGTTGCCGTCAGCAACCGGGCGTCGGCCGCCACCAGGTCGCCGGCTTCGAGCACGAGAACGTCGCCGGGCACGACATGCGCCGCCCCGACGGCAACCACGTGGCCGTCGCGCAGGACCTTGGCCTGGGGCGCGGCCAGCCGCCGCAGGGCCGCGATGGATTTGGCGGCGCTCAGTTCCTGCCAGAAGCCGATGACGGCGTTGAGCGCGACGATGGTCAGGATGGCGAAGGCGTCCACGGCCTCGCCCATGGCTCCGGACACGGCGGCCGCGATCACGAGCACCCAGACGATGAGGCTTTTGAACTGGCCCAGCAGGAGCAGCACGGGACTTGGCCCGGACGCTTGGGCGATTTCGTTGGGGCCGTACGCGGTCAGGCGCGCGGACGCCTCGGCACCGGACAGCCCGCCGCTTCCTGCGCGCAGCAGCTCCAGAACTTCCGCGGCACCCAGGGTGTGCCAGAGCGTGCGTCGATCTTCAGAGGGGACTGTCATGAATCCAGGCCTCGCAGGATCATCCGGAAAAGAGGGGTAAACACGGGACTTGATCCACCGAGGATTCACGGTAGCGCCGGATGGGACGCAGCGCAATGCGGCGGAGCGGAAAGCGGAAGTCGGGCGCGGCTCGAATCTCCCGCGCCGTGGGAGGGAACATCGGAGAAACGGGATAACCGGAGACTTCGGAACGGACTGACGGGAGGCAGGCAAAAACCGTATCGCGGACTCACCCGAGTGGCGGATACGCCGCATGTGGAGCCTCAAGGAGCCGAAGAACCGGACCGCCCGTCAAGCGGCAACCCCGGCGCGGGTTAGCGGGGAAATCGGGAGGGAGGCGATCAGCAGGCCAGCCCGAGTCCCGAAGCCTCGGAAGGGATGACGAACACGGCATCCTCGAAACACCGTTCGGCCAGACGCTGCAAACCGAGCGTCCGCTGCCTGCACACGGGCATGGACTGCCTGTCGCCGCAGGCGACCAGGTCGCAGTATCCCTGCCTGATGCGCAGCACCTCGGTCACGAGGGTCTTCAGGTACCATTCGTGCCGCGAAAGGATGACCGTGAGCGCCGTGCGCGAGTCACGCCTGAAGATGCCGTCGACTTCCAGCCTCCGGAAGCCGTACAGATTGTTCAGGGCCTCCTGGAGCATGCGCACCGCCCTGTTCCGGCCATGCACCACGGCGCTGTCGAAAACCACGACGGACAGGGGCCACGGCATCGTGTCGGCGAACACGCCCTTCCAGTAATTGTGGAGGTAGAACGCGCGCACCAGTCGGCGCAGGCTTGCGTACCCGCCGGCCACGTCGTCGGCAACGGGCTCATCGCTCCCCGAAGGGCAGGCGCCCCGGCCGTGATCAAGCACGATCCAGCCTGGCCAGTCGGGGTTGGCGGCTTGGCTGATGCCCATGAACGATCTCCCGCCGAGAGGGCTTTCGAGGTTGTCCACGCACGGCGGACCCGCCTGCTCGACGAACTCGAAGGCTGCGTCGAATGACTCCCCTGCTGAACCCGCGGCAATGTTTCGCATGGACGCCTGCCTGTCTGGAAAAGGTTGAGCCTGATGACGGTCGCGACGTGAAATGAGAATTTTTTGCCCAACCCGGGACCTGAGGACAATACGCAGCACCACTGAACCTGAAGGAAAATCACTACAACCGAATACGAAATAATGTGCTCGCCGCGTGACATGACTACGGGTGGATACTTACTTTCCATCCTCCTGATTTCGCATCGAAAACACGGTTTGCCGCCCATTGAGGAAAAAAATATTCCGAAATGCCAAGGTCAGAAGGAAAAGTTCTTTTTTTTCCACAACATCCTATTTTCATGGCCTAAAATCATCCAGACCAGAACACGGCAGACCAGTCCTCGCCGAAAACCCTCCGTGCAGGCGATCTGCAGACCGAACTCGCTGGGAAAAAAAGGAACCGAAAGTTCCGCAATAATATCCAGCCTCAGTCGTCGAACAGATAAGCACTTAAAAATCAGGATATTGAATTATTGGCACACCCGATGCTCTGGCATGTCGAACTTTCGAAGGGCAATCCCGCCTGCCGAAAAATTCCAGCAGACCGAAGAGGAATGACATGAGCGTGACCAAGTACGCCGCTGAAGAGCCTCCCGAAACCGGCCAGGAACTGGCCGAACCTCCCTCTCTATCGACCCCGCATGCCTTCCAGGGCCAGGAGCTCGCCTTCTGGGCCAGACACAGAAATTTTCTCGCCACCCACTTTCCCGGCGCCACGCAGAAGGACTGGGACAGCTGGCGGTGGCAGCTCAAGAACCGCATCACCTCGCCGCAGCGCATGGCCGCCATCCTCGGCGTGCCCGCGCCTCTGGGCTTCGACCGCGCCGGGGCGTTCCCCGCGGCCGTGACGCCGTACTATCTGCTGACGGCCTCGCAGAGCCCGGCCGTGACGCGCTGCATCCTGCCCGACGTGCGGGAGAAGGACATCCGCCCCTTCGAGATGCCCGACCCCCTGGGCGAAGACGGACACAGCCCCGTGCCGGGCATCGTGCACCGCTACCCGGACCGCGTCCTCTTCCTGGTCACGGAGTTCTGCTCGACGTACTGCCGCTACTGCACCCGCTCCCGTCTGGTGGGCAAAAGCGGGCACCGTTCGGACATGAGCTCTTGGCAGCGCGCCCTGGACTACATCCGCGCCCACCCCGAGGTCCGCGACGTGCTCCTCTCGGGCGGCGACCCCCTGACCCTGCCGGACATGAAGATCGAGTGGCTGCTGTCCCAGCTGCGCCGCATCCCCCACGTGGAGATCGTGCGCATCGGCACCAAGGTCCCGGCCGTGCTGCCCCAGCGCATCACGCCCGCCCTGGTGCGCATGCTGCGCC
This sequence comes from Desulfomicrobium sp., assembly GCA_024709365.1. Classification (GTDB taxonomy): domain Bacteria; phylum Desulfobacterota; class Desulfovibrionia; order Desulfovibrionales; family Desulfomicrobiaceae; genus Desulfomicrobium. Next base: position 6,612 of record JANJWV010000021.1, read on the forward strand.
GCTACCACCCGCTGCTCATGAGCCTGCATTTCGCGCACCCCGACGAGATCACCCCCGAAACCGCGGCGGCCTGCAACCGCCTGGCCGACGGCGGCATCCCCCTGGGCAGCCAGACCGTGCTCCTGGCCGGCGTGAACGACGACGTCGAGACCATGAAGCGCCTGATGCACGGTCTCATCCGCAATCGCGTGCGGCCCTACTACCTCTACCAGTGCGACCCCATCCCGGGCTCGACCCACTTCCGCACGCCCGTCGAGAAAGGCTTGTCCATCATCCAGGGCCTGCGCGGACACACCTCGGGCTACTGCATCCCGACCTACGTCATCGACGCCCCCGGCGGCGGCGGCAAGGTGCCGCTCCAGCCGCAGTACGCCTTTGACCGGGAGGGACGGGACGTCATGCTCCGCAACTACGAAGGCCGGGTTTTCCGGTATCCCGACACTGCGGGACGGGAGGGCTGATGCGCATCGGCATGACCTACGACCTCAAGGACGAATATCTGGCCGCGGGCTTCACGGCCGACGAGGTGGCGGAGCTGGACAGCCCCGTCACCGTGGAGGCCATCGCCAGCGCCCTGGTTTCCCAGGGACACGCGGTGGAGCGGATCGGCAGCATCGGGAGCCTGGTCCGGGCCCTGTCCGAAGGCCGCCGCTGGGACCTCGTCTTCAACATCGCCGAGGGCATGAACGGCCTGGGGCGCGAAGCCCAGGTCCCGGCCCTGCTCGATGCGTGGGGCATCCCCTACACCTTCTCGGGCCCCGAGCTTTTGGCCCTGACCCTGCACAAGGGCTGGACCAACGCCGTGGTGCGCGCCCACGGCGTGCCCACGGCCGATTTCTGGATCGTGAACGATCCGGGGACCGTGGAGGAGATCGACCTGCCCTTCCCCCTCTTCGTCAAGCCCGTGGCCGAAGGGTCGAGCAAGGGCATCAGCGCCAGGTCCCTGGTGCGCTCCCGCAAGGAGCTGCGCGAGATCTGCGCCCACGTGCTCTCGACCTACCGCCAGCCCGCCCTGGTCGAAACCTATCTGCCGGGCCGGGAGTTCACGGTGGGGCTTCTGGGCAGCGGGCGGGCCGCGCGGGTGCTGGGCGTCATGGAGGTCCTGTCCACCGAAGACGGCGACCACAGCGCCTACACCTACGCCAACAAGCAGGAGTGGCGCGACCGTGTGCGCTACGACGTGGTCGGCGACGACAAGGCCCTGCAGGCCGCCGACGTGGCCCTGGCCGCCTGGCAGGCCCTGGGTTGTCTGGACGCGGGCCGGGTGGACGTGCGCCTGGACGCCCAGGGGCGGGCCCGCTTCATCGAGGTCAACCCCCTGGCCGGCCTGAACCCCGAAAGCTCGGACCTGCCCATCCTCTGCCACAAGATCGGTCTGGAATACGACATGCTCATCGCCCAGATCGTCGAGTCTGCGGCCCAGCGGGCCAAGGCCCGGGGCATGGGCGCCGCCGCGTGACCATGCGTGTCGCGGTGATGCGCGAGGAGGTGGACGCCAACGCGTCCGCCGACGCCCTGGACACGGTGGAGATGGCGCGGGCGGTCGGGGAAAGCCTCGAACAGTGCGGATGGTCGGCCCGCCAGGTGCTTCTCGGCCAGGATGTCCGGGCCTTCGAGGCCGAACTCGCCACGGTTTCCCCCCACGTGGCCTTCAATCTGGTGGAATCCTTCGCCGGCCAGGCCAGCCTGGCCGGCATCGCGCCGGCCCTGTGCCGCAAGGCGGGCATCCCCTGCACCGGGTCCGACGAAGGAACCATGGCCGCGGCCGCCGACAAGGCCCTGTCGCGGCGCGTCATGTCGGCCGCAGGCATCCCGGCGCCCGCCGGGACGAGCCTGCAGGAGCTGCGACGGGGCATTTTCCCCGGCCCGGGATGCTACATCGTCAAATCGCGCTTCGAGGACGCGTCCCTCGGGCTCGACGACGATTGCGTCGTCGAGGCAGCGGACGCACCCTCCCTGCTGCGGGTCATGGAAACCCTGGCCCCGCGCATGGCCGGCGACTGCGTGGCCGAACGGTACGTCATGGGCCGGGAGTTCAACCTGGCCCTGCTGGCCGCGCCCGACGGGACGGCGCGCCCCCTGCCCCTGGCCGAGATGCTGTTCGACCCGGCCATGAAGGGGCCGGCCATCCTCGGGTACGCCGCCAAATGGCACGGGGAGAGCGAGGCCTACGCCGCCTCGGTCCGCAGCTTCGATCTGGACGGCACAGGCGCCCCGGCGGCGGAAATGATCCGTGCCGGAATCAGGTGCTGGGAAATCTTCGGACTGGAGGGATACGCCCGCGTGGACTTCCGCGTTTCGGAGCACGGCGGGATCTTCGTCATCGACGTCAACCCCAACCCCTGCATCGCCCCGGACTCCGGGTTCGTGGCCGCGGCCCGAAAGGCGGGACTCACGCACGGCGACCTCGTGCGCGCCATCGTCGACGACGCCCTGCGCCGGGCGCATGGAGGCAATCCACATGTCTGAATGGCTGTTCCGCGACACGGTGATCCAGGCCGACAAACGGGCCGTCCGCGACATCGTCCGGTCCACCGGCTTCTTTTCGGCCGAGGAGATCGACGTGGCCGAGGAACTGGTCTGCGAGCACCTGCAGAAAGGGACGGCCAGCGGCTATCTCTTCGTCTTCGCCCAGTCGCCCGACGGACAGGTGCCTGGCTACGCCTGCTACGGACCCGTGCCCTGCACGGCGCGCTCCTTCGACCTCTACTGGATAGCGGTCCATGCGGGCGGCAGAGGGCGCGGACTCGGCAAGGCCCTGATGCACGAGGTCGAAAGGCGCCTGCGCGCCTCGGGCGGCGGCAAGCTCATCGCCGAGACGTCGTCGCGCGAACAGTACGCCCCGACCCAGGCGTTCTACCGCTCCTGCGGCTTCATCGAAGAGGCCCGCATCCGCGACTATTATGCCCCGGGCGAAGATATCCTTTATTTTACCAAGTCACTCGGATAGAAACATAGGCGGGCGCGCAGAGCCCTTCCCCTTGGCAATGTTCACCCGATCCGAGCTTCGCATGAAGAAGATTTTCCTCCTCGCCGTGTGCCTCCTGTCCATCCTTGCCTGCAACAAACGGCCCGCACCGGCGCCTGTGACGACGGCCCCCGCCATCCTGCCCCAGTTCGCGCAACTGAACGACCTCTACAGGCAGTTCCAGGGGTTCCGGAACGACCGCCTCTACCTGCGCCACGGTTTCACCGCCAACTTCCCGCAGTCGGACTGGCTGCAGCGGGTCAGGGATCTGGGGCGGGACCCCGAACTGGCCGAAAGATCCCGCCTCCTGGCGAGCCTCGCCATCGCCTCGCGGATTCACGGGGACAGCAGCCGGGTCACGCGCAGCTTCGAGCAGCGCTTCACCGCGTCCCTGCATACGCCCGGACCGCCGCTGCCGGAGGAGGAAGGGACGTCGGACGCCGACGCGGGGATGGACGACCCACCGTCGGGACTTGCCGCGACGCAGGCGGAGAACGCGACGCAAGGTCCTTGGACCCAACCCCCTCATGCTGACGGCATCGTGCCTCCCGAAACGACGGACCACCCGCAGCAAGCCGGGCCTGCGTCCTCTCAGTCGGTTCCGGCGGCGCCGGCTTCTCAGGCGGAATCACCGCCCGCGCCTTCGGCCCGGGCCGACGCAAACCCGACGCCCGGCATTCCGGATCCCGTCCATTCCCAGACCCACATGGCTCCGGCAGAGCCGACGCATAGCCCTCCCGCGCCCCTTGAACCGCCCCCGACGTTCCAGGCTGCGGGACCGGACACGAAGACGGCGCCCACGCCTTCACAGCAGACTGCCGAAGAGCTCGCACCCGCGACACCACACGACGTCGAGACCCAGCCCCATCCCGCCCAGCCGGAAACGCTCGCGCCGGCAGGAGACTCAGAGGCACAGTCGTCCGCGCCAGCCGTCCCTGCACAACAGCCTCAGCCTGCGGCGGGCCCGCCCGAGACCGGGGCGAAAATCACCATCCTCTTCACCGGCGACACCCAGGGCGTTGTCTATCCACAGCCAGGCATCAACGGGACCGTCGGAGGCATCGCGCGGCGCCTGCCCGCCATAGAGCGGGTGCGAGCCGAAGCCCCGGCCCTCGTGCTCCTGGACGCCGGCGACGCCTTTGTCTCGGGGTCTCCCCGTGCCGAGCGCATCAACAAGATCCTGGTGCGGGCCATGAACCGCATGCGCTACGACGCCATGGGCCTCGGCCCCTACGATCTGGACATGGGCGAAATGGCCCTGCGGGAACTCGCCGGCATCGCGTCCTTTCCTTTCGTCTGCTCCAACCTCGAATTCCAGCAGGACGTCCTGCCCTGGATCAGGCCATACGTTCTCATCGAACGCGGACAGTACACGATCGCCGTCGTCAGCCTGCTCGGCCCGGACTCGACGGTGAAGATAAGCGGGGCGCGTCTCATCGCTCCCGGGCAGGCCATGAGCAAGCTCATGCCGCAATTCGCGTCAATCGCCGATGCAGTCGTGCTCCTGACCCAGACTGGACGGGAGGAAATCCCGTCGCTGCTCGGCGCGGCCACGGACGTGGCAGTCATTCTCGGAGACGCCAGATCCGTTTACCAGGATACCCCCAGATACATCCCGGCCGTCGCCAAAGGCATGGGCATGGGGCTCGTTGAACTGGACAAATCAGACGGCGTCTTCCGACCCGGCCGGTCAACCCCCCTGGTCACAAGCGGCTCTTCCGACCACAACCTACTGAAAATGCTCGAAGAAATTCAAAACTAAAAAAACGCTTGCCTTTTTGCGGAGCATTGTGCAGTAACCGTCTTCGCGTTGTGGGGCTGTAGCTCAGCTGGGAGAGCGCTTGAATGGCATTCAAGAGGTCGTCAGTTCGATCCTGATCAGCTCCACCACTTATAAACGCTTCAAATGATTCTTGAATGCCGCTAGAAAGCCGTCCGAAAGGGCGGCTTTCCTGTTTTCCCCCGCCAAACAAAAATATTGGCTCCTTCAGAAGGGGCCAACCTGAGATCTATTCCTTCCCCCTGAAGAAGCAAAATGAACAGAACCTCTTGAAAATTTTCAAGGGGTTGTTTTCTGTTGCCCTACTTTCGAATTTGATTCAGAAATCTCCGAAAACCTGAAGGGGTTTCACGCAGACTAAATAATTCCATGCTCGTATTAAAAACCATAAATTGAGAACTGACACGGCCATTTCCATACCATAAATTGCGCAGACGCACCACAAAAGACAATTACGCAGCAAATAATAATTTTAATATTAGCATTTATTGTTATAAATATACATATAATACAATCGTATTAATTTCATAACTGTATACGAAAATCAAAAAGTATGGAAAATACATTCAATAATCATTTTAAGCAAAAAATGCCAAAAATATTTTTCATAAACTTTAGCTACTTTCTTGGACATGAAATTCAAAACGCTTTAACGGAACTTCAATGCCCTTTTTTGAATTTTGAACCAAACACCATTCTTAAAGGGAAAAATTTATCGGAAATATTGCAGCACACAATTTTTGCAATATTAAAATTTAAACCAGATCTTGTATTAACTATCAACGCTAACGGAATTGACAATTCCGGATTTCTATCAAACTTTTTGGAAAAACATGGAATACCACTAATCGTTTGGTTTGTGGATAATCCTGAACTCTTCATTATTGGTAAAGAAAAAATATATCCTCATAATTCTCTATTTTTTACCTGCGACCCGCATGGACCTCAAAAGGTTAAACGTTTAACAGACATACAAACCCATGTTTTGCCTTTAGCTGCGGACAGGAAAATATTTCAACCTATTTCAAAAAAATATATACGTTCTGTTTCTTTTGTTGGAAGCACTTGGACAAGCAAAATTGCAGCATGTCACAAAAATTTCTCATTCCCTCGCCACCTCCTTCTGCAATCCGCATATATATCAAACTTGCTCGCTGAACATCAACCAGCAGATGGCATTGCGTATATAAAATATCATTACAAAAATATTTACAATGAAATAATACAGACTCTATCTTCGGAAGATCAAAATGGTTTCTGGCACCTTGTTTATTGGAAGGCCAATCGCATTTACAGGAAGACTTGCCTTGAAAAGACGCTAACTTATAATCCATTGATTGCCGGAGACAAGTATTGGAAATCTCTATTACCGGATGGAAAATTTGAATATCACCCTCCAATTGCATACGGAAGCGAGGTCTTTAAATTATATTCCTTGAGTTGTATTAATTTTTCATGCTCAAGCATCCAAATGTCTGCTGCTGTAACACAAAGAGTTTTCGACATACCAGTTTCAGGAGGATTCGTTATTACAGACACAAGAGAACAATTAAATGCTCTTTTTGACGCTGATAAAGAATCTGTTTCTTATTCATCAAAAGATGAAATAAATTATTTAATTGAAAAGTATTTAAAAGATGAAAAACAACGCATATCAATCATAAAAAATGCGAGATTAAGAATTGCAAAAGAGCATACGTACTTTCACAGGGTAAAAAAAATGATTATGATAGCACGAGACAGTTATTAATCATATAAATTTTTTTGATACACATTAATTATTCGAATTTTGTAAACAATATCTAATACAAACTGAAATTCAAAATTAATCACTCAATACTGAACTTACATCACTGACATACCCATTTTGTCCTGACTGCCGTAGACCCCGCCTCGCCACACCCATCCAGTCCCTTCCTGGGCCGACCACCCCTTTTCCCTTGTTTGGGGCACCTCCAGCTCCAAAATCCCAGGAAAACTGGAATGTTCACATGCACACCATGACTTTGTCAGAACAGCTGAACGCACCCAGTCTGTCCCTTATTGCGTCCCAATGTCCAGGTGCGCGGCCTCCATGGCGGGCTTGGTCCCGGCTGATGAGCTCGCTTGGTTGCCGGATCTGATTCTGCGCAGCGGATTCTTCCGGCCGACCTGCAGAAGCTCCCAGGAAAGCAGGTCGCACCGTGCCAGCAACTCGCGGTTCCTGGCTTCGAGCTGCAGCCGTTGCGCTTCGGCCATCAACAGCTCGCGCTCCTGATCGAGAAGCAGCCGAGCATGGCTGAGAATCTCCGCATGCTGCCTTTCAAGCCTGTCGGCAGCCGCCCGCAATACGTCGGTATCCGGGAGTTCGTCCCGGGACCTGATCAATTCGATCAACGTGCGAGTGTCCATTCGTTCCCCCTTGCTGAATGTCCATCCCTTGGAGTCGACGGCGTCGAGACGCTACGGTCATGTTTGGCCAGCGTCGGCGCTGCGGATGCCGGTTTCCTGCCGCAGGCTGTAAAGCCCCGCGAGTCGGCGCAGATCGCCGAGGATGTCCGATTGTGCCGCGAAACCCGCACATTGCTTCAGCCTGGAAACATCCGGCGCCACAAACGGCGCTTCGCCGGACCGAAGCGGCAGGACTCCGAACCGCAGCAGATCCGCTCGGCCTGCGATGCGGGCCACCATACGGGCCATTTCACCGATGCTTCTGAACTGCCCCGAGCCCACGTTGACCGGCCCTGTCAACCGGGAAGCCGTCAGGGCGGCCAAAGCCTTGGCCGTGAACCACGTGCTGGAGAAATCCCGCACCGGGAATTCCGGACCGCAGAGGGCCTCCCGGCCGTCCAGCAGGGCCCCGAAGATCGACGGCACCAGCCGCTGTGGCGCCTCTCCAGGCCCGAAAAGGTGAAACAAACGCCCCCATGCGACCCCGACGCCTGTTCTCGCGTCGGCCATGGTCATGAGTCGCCGGGCCAGTTCCGCTTTGGCGCGGCCGTAAACGGTCCCGGGCGCTATCTTGCGGTCCTCGGGCCATGGCCTGCCGTCCCCGTGGTCGCGGGGGGCGTACTCGGCGCATGTTCCGATGCCGACGAAACGCCGGCCTCCTGCCTCGAAGAAACGCGCCGCAAGCTCCGTCGAGGCTTCGAGCCAATCGAGGTTCCGGGGAGCATCCCAGAACTCTCCGTGGGCCACGTCCCAGGCACAGTGAACCACGATCGAAGGCCTGACGTCGCGCACAAGGGCACCTGCCGCGCCGGTTTCGAGCAGGTCCGCGCAGTGCCGGACCACGCCGGTCATTTCCCACGTCCTGTCGCTCCGCGACAGCGCGTGGACTTCCAGCCCGCGGGCCGCAAGTTCGCCCGCCAGAGGTCGGCCGACAAATCCGCCGGCCCCGGTCAGCAGCACGCGCTCAGCCATGGTCCGGCCAGGTGCGGTCGCGCTCGGAGATGACCCGGGGTTCGGCCGGCCACCAGACATTCAGGGCCGGGTCATCCCAACGCAGGCCCCGGGCATGTTCGGGCGCATGCGGGGAGTCCATCATGTATTCGACCACGGCCCCGTCGGTCAGGGTCAGAAAGCCGTGGGCGCAGCCGTGGGGAATGAACAGGGCGTTGCCCTGTCCGGCGCACAGGGTCGCGGCCCAGTGCTGCAACAGCGTGGGAGAGCCCTGACGCAGATCCACCACGACATCAAAAACGCGTCCGGCCACGCAACGCACCAGCTTGCGCTCCGCAGCCGGGGCGGCCTGGTAGTGCAGACCACGCAGGGTCAGGCTCTGATCGTTGCAGGAAAGACTCGTCTGCCAGGGAGAGAAGTTCAACCCGGCCGCGGCGAAGACTTCGCGACACCATGTGCGTTCGAAGGAGCCCCGCTCGTCGCGGTGGACGTTCCCGAACACCCTGTACAACCCGGAGATGGGCGTCGGCATGAAGCGCATCAGCGTTCCTCCATGCGCGGCACGGCCGTCAGCAGCCGTCCCGCGAAGCCGGCGGACCGCAGCGTCGTCCGGATCTCCCCGGCGATGTTCCACGGCAGGATCAGAATGTCGTCAGGGGCCAGGGCGAGAAGCTCCACGGGCGTGACCACGGGGATGCGAGACCCCGGCAGCAGGCAACCCTGTTTGACCGGGCTGCGGTCGGCCACGGCCAGGATGTCGCCGGACTTGACCCCGGCGGCGTTCAGGAACGTATTTCCCTTGGCCGCCGCGCCATATGCGGCCACGCGTCTGCCGCCCTCCACGGCCGAAGACAGCCAACCCCTGAACTCCTCCAGAACCTCGCGTACGCGCATGTCGAAGCCCTGGTAGAAGGCGTCCCCGGCAAGACCGCGCCGGATTTCCTCAGCCCGCAAGGCTGCCACCGCCGGCCCTGAAACCGCGCCCTCCGACCGCACCAGAACCCGCAGGGACCCGCCATGGGTGGGCAGGCGCAGCACGTCGACCACGACCAGCCCATGACGCCCGAGGAGGCGCTCCAAGGCCAGCAGAGACCAGTACGAATAGTGTTCATGATAGATGGTGTCGAACTGCACCCCGTCGACCAGGGCCAGCAGATGCGGCGCCTCGATGCTCAGCAGCCCCCTCGGACCGGCCAGCAACGCCAGGCCCGCGACGAAATCGTTCACGTCCGGAACGTGGGCCAGGACGTTGTTGGCCACCACCAGATCGGCGTGCCGGCCGAGCCGGGCCAGAAGGTTCCGTGCGCTTTCGCGGCCCAGGAAGTCCACCTCCGTCGGCACCCCGGATGCGCGCGCCGCCTCGGCGACGTTGACCGAGGGCTCCACTCCCAGGCACGGAATGCCGGCCTCGACGAAATTGCGCAGCAGGTACCCGTCGTTGCTGGCCACCTCGATGACCAGACTGTGCCGCCCAAGCCCGAGCCTCTTCGTCATGGCCGTGCAGAACGTGCGGGCGTGGGCAAGCCACGAGTCCGAGGCCGAGGAAAAGTAGGCGTAGCCGGAAAAGATGTCCCGGGGATCGACGACGGTGTCGAGCTGAACCAGCCGGCACCCGGAGCAGACCATGGCCCGGAGGGGATAGTGCGGCTGCGCCAGGGCGGCGTCATCGGGCCGCACGAAGGAGTTGGCCGGTGGCATGGAGCCCAGGTCGCAAAAGACGGCCCGCAGGTCTCCCCCGCAGGAGCGGCAGGCAGCCAACGCCCTTGCGTTCACGCCTCACCTCCCCGGGAATGGAGAAATTCCCTCGCCTCGGCCTCCGAATAGGCCGCCATGTCGCTCCCCGCCGACCAGGCCTCGTACCACAGGGCCGTCTTGGCGACGGCGCTGCCAGTGTCGTGGAGGGGCCTCCAGCCCAGGGTTCTGGCGGCCAGAACACTCGCCAGGGACAACCGCCGAAGCTCCGGCATAGTCTGCTCCCCGTGCGTTTCCCAGTGCACGGGCCGGGAGAGGGCGGCCCCCCAGAGGTCGAGGAGATCGCGCACCCTTGTTTCGCCGTCGCGCGGGCCGAAATTGAGGGCGGATGGCATGTTCCGGGGGCGTTGGACCAGGGCTCGGGCCAGCAGGAGGTATCCGCGCAGGACATCCAGGACATGCTGAAAGGGTCGCGTCGCATCGGGATGGCGCAGCACGACGGACCGGCAGGAGGCCTGGGCCCGGACCAGATCCGGCACCAGGCGCTCCCGCCCGAAATCGCCCCCGCCGAGCACGTTGCCGGCACGGGCCGTGGCCATGGGCGGCAAATCCTTCCCGTACGCATTTCTCCAGTCCGAGACGATGAACTCCGCCGCTGCCTTGGACGCGCTGTACGGATCATGCCCGCCCAGAGGGTCGGATTCCCGGAAAGGCCGGCCGCACTCGTTGTTGCGGTAGACCTTGTCGGAAGTCACGATCACCGCGGCGGACACGCCTTGCTGGCGGCGCAGGGCTTCGAGCAGGTTGAGCGTTCCGCCGGCGTTGACGGCGTACGTCCCCGCCGGATCGCGGTATCCCTCGCCCACCAAGGCCTGGGCGGCCAGGTGAAAGACGATCTCGGGACGGGCCTTACGCACGGACTCCCGCATGTGCAGCGGATCGCGGATGTCGACCGTCAGGGAGTCCCGCAGCAGTCCGCCCACGCCGAGCAGGCCGTAGGCCGAAGGTTCGGTCGGTTCCAGAGCCAACCCCGTGACCTCGGCGCCGAGGACGTGCAGCATGAGGCACAGCCAGGCACCCTTGAACCCCGTATGGCCGGTCACCAGCACGCGTTTTCCCTGCCAGAAGACGTTATCGTCTCCCACGGTGCTCACCACACCCTCCAGGGAGCCCGGCCCGCAGCCCACAGACGCTCCAGCTGATCCCGGTCCCGCAACGTGTCCATGGGTTGCCAGAACCCCGTGTGTTCAAAGGCCTGCAGTTCGCCGTCCCGGGCCAGGCCGCACAGAGGCTCGTGCTCCCAGACTGTGGCATCGCCGTCGATGCGCTCCAGCACCTTGGGCGAGAGCACGAAAAAGCCGCCGTTGATGCTGCCGCCGTCCCCGGCCGGCTTCTCCACGAAGGCGCTGACACGCGAGCCGTCCCTGGACAGGGAACCGAAACGGCCGGGAGGCGCAACGGCCGTGACCGTGGCCGCGCGGCCATGACCGTGATGGAAGGCGACGAGGGCCCCGATATCCACATCGGACACGCCGTCGCCGTAGGTCATGCAGAAGGCGTCCTCGCCCCGCAGGAGATGCCCCACCCGAAGCAGCCTGCCGCCCGTCTGGGTCTCGTCGCCGGTGTCCACCAGGGCGATGCGCCACGGCTCGGCGGCGGGGCGCAGCAGCTCCACCCCGCGGGAGGCGAGGTCCACCACGATATCCGAGGAATGGAGGGCGTAGTTGAGGAAGTATTCCTTGATCTGCCAGCCCCGGTAGCCCAGGCAGACGATGAAGTCGTTCACCCCGTGGCTGGAGTAGATTTTCATGATGTGCCACAGGATGGGCCGCCCGCCGATCTCGACCATGGGCTTGGGTCGAACGCAGGTTTCCTCGGACAGGCGCGTGCCGCGCCCCCCGGCCAGGATGACGGCTTTCACGGCGCGGCGACCTCCCAGGCTTTTCGGTAGAAATTTTGAACGAAACGGTCGACCTGGCCGAGGGGGTTCGCACGGATCATGTCGCGCAGGCCATGCCGCAGGGCGAGCCTGCGGGCGCAATCCTCGGCCAGCATGGCAGCCTTTTCGACGTATTCATCGGGGCTGAACGCGGCCAGATCGCCAAGCCCCGCATTGGAGAGATTGGAGTACGACAGGCGTTCGGGAAAACCGGGCCCGACCAGGGTTATCGTCGGAACGCCCATCCAGAGGGCCTCGCAGGTCGTGGTGCCGCCGACATGGGGCAGGCTGTCGAGAGCGATGTCGATGTCGTTGTAGTGCTGCATGTGCGTTCC
>JANJWV010000065.1 GCA_024709365.1 Desulfomicrobium sp.
CCGGCCCTGGCTCGCGTTATGTTGGTGAAACTGAAGTTGTAGGGGAGTTTTGCCGTATATATCAGATTTGCCAGCCACGGACGATTGAAATCGGTTCGCGGCAAATCGGTCACGTTCATCAGAGAGCCATCGTACCAGACTTGTTCATCCAGATCATCCTCATCAAGCGAATCGTCGTAATTGTCGTTGGACGTGATCGTATTCTGAAACGTGACATTCAATTCCAAAGAATGCCGCGGCCAGACTTTCTCCCATGAAGTCATGAAGCCTTCGTATTTGCTGAAGCCGTTGTTGTTCATGACATAGCGAGACTCCCCGTCAGGAAAATCGATGCGTTCCCTGGCAAACTCGTCTTCGTACCACCGCTTGACCCAACGGAAGGACAGTTTCCCGAAATCAGTTTCGTCGAAAACAAGCTTTTGGTTCAACCCCACCACATGTTCATCCACATACGGGGTATCAAGGGAGGAAAACCGATAATTGCTGGTCGAGGAACCGTCCACGATCCAGTATCCTGCCGTTTCGCCAATCTCGGGGTAGACCCTTCCCGTGGAGTCGATCTTGCGGGATTCGCGCCGTGGCTCCCGACGCCCTTCACGCAGCTTGTACGTCATCAACGCCTGGCCATAGTAACGATTCAGTCCGCCGATAAGCATTGTCCCGGAGTCACCGAACACGTCGAACTGTGCGGCCAATCTTTTGGAAATATCAAGATTCTCCATAAAATCGTCATTTGAAATCCTTACACCGGGCCGTAGCGTAAGACGGGAAAGTACAAATTCATCTTCCGCATACAGAGAATACGTTCTCATATCCGCGGAGGCGCTGTCGGCATCGTACACGGAGCGTCGGGAAAAGTATTGTTCCTTGAAGACGCTGTCTGAATATTCTCCTGTGGGATCGAAAACCTTCGTCGACTTGACTGGCTGATAATAAACGTACGCGGTTTCAGGCCGATCGTATGTTCCGGAAATTTGCGTCCACGATAAACCAAGCCCAAAAATGTGAGACATGCCCAGCAAGTCCACCGAGTCGCTCAAAAAATCTAGCTTGGCAGTCTTGGATTGCTGAGACATGCGAAGGTCACCGTATCCTCCCTCCAAACTGTATTTTTCATCGCTTTCTCCCCAATCCTTGCTCGGAGTATTGAGCCATTGCTTGAACTCAGGTTGCGCATCACGTGATGACTCATAATCCTGGAACCCAAGCATCGCAGTCAGCATTCCGCAGTCAAAATCCCACTCTCGCCCAAGTTGCAACTGCAACGGCGTCATCTCCAGGTCGATCTCGCTATCTTTTTGATTTGAAACGTAATGCTTACCGGAATATGGAGACGCCAGCGCCGATACAAAAGCATTCCCTCCGTCTGAAAGACGAGTCCCGACTTTCAGAAGATAGTTCAGCGTCTTGCGATGCTCCTCATCGGGCCCGTCATCGAGATCAAGCGGAATATCGGACTGCCGCAAAGAAAGGGAAGAAATCAACGCGGTCGAGTTGTTGACCGGCATATTCACGATGGCATCAATATTCTTTCTGTCGAAACGCGGCTGCATGCTCGAAGATGATGACGAATCAAAATCATCGTCCTCGGAATGCAGGGAGGACCATTGTGAGCGGGTGGTCCAGATCTTGACCGCACCCCATGCGTTCGGGTCGGGAAAACGGACCGCGGAGTCCACTACGCCGCCGGTGAACCCTCCGAGCCGCGCCGGGATATTGAACGAATAAAGTTCCACTTTTTCGAGGAGTTCGGGCGAGAGAAAAAAGACCTGTGGATGTCCGGGCAACGAATTGGGATTGTTCGGTTTGGCATCGGAATCGGGGTCCAAAAGCGTTGAAGCGGACATGCCGTCAACCATGAACGCGTTGTCGTAGGTCCGCCCCCCGGAAATGGACACCCGGGCAGGCTTGATTTCTCCACCCAGATCGCCGGAAGCAGATTCGTCGCTGAACTGAACCCCTGGAGAAGTTCTCAGAATTTCATTGGTGTCACGCTGGAGGCCAGGACGGGATTCAATAGCCTCGCGGTCAAAAAGCTTGCTCCCCTGAGCATCCATAACCCGTTCCCCACTCACCACCACGGGCGACAAAGAGAACGTGGAATTATCCTCAGACCTCGCGACTCCCCCCAACGCCATCAATAACCCGAAAAACACACATAATATGCGGCTCTTAAGGATCATGCCATGGGAAAGAGAGGTCGGGTATCTAGTTGCTCTTTTCAGCGACAAATGCCAATCTCTAGATAAATTATGACATTAAGAATTATTAATACTACCCATGTCATACAAACTCTTTCCTAGCAATATGAATATCCTGCCCCTTGTCATCGTCTTGCTTTTCCCGCCCTTCGTCGCAAGCGCATTTGAGGACATCCCCTTAGGCGTGGATCAGATCGATGTGTCCGAGAAACGGGCCAGCTACAACACCGTCATCGACGTCGCCCAGGATTCCGATGGGTATATCTGGCTGGCATCCCTCCCCGGTCTGTACGTGTATGACGGCAACCTCGTGCGCCCGGTTCTGGGGGACGTCCTCGGGGGGACCCGGATCCGGGACATGCATATCGACTCCGGCGACACCCTCTGGCTGGGCACAAACTCCGGGGTTCTCTCCTATTCGCTCAAAACCCGGACGGCCCGATGGCATCGCGACACGAATTCGACCGACGGCCTCGCCTCGGACACCGCCCATACCATATTCGAAGATTCGAGAGGGACGCTGTGGGTCGGAACCGCAACCCGGAAAAATGAGGACGTCGAAGAGACGAAAGAGGCGGCGTCGACCCTGCACCGCTACGAACCATACTTCGACAGGTTCGAACGGACCGGGAATCTCGCCCTCGGCCCGAACGGCAGCGCCGCAATCCTGCACATCAGCGAAGACGCGCAGCGCAACCTGTGGCTGGCCACAGACCAGGGACTCTACCGCCTCAACGGGAACCAGGGGCCGGGCACGTTCATCCCCCTGTCCACGCACGAAGGGTACTCCGCAAAAAAGATCGCCTTCGACTCCCGCGGCAACCTCTGGGTCAGCGTCTCGAAACGCGGCCTGTGGACGCTGCCGGCCGACTCGGACCGCATGGAGCTTCGCAAGGTGAACGAAATCCGGGGGGACCATGTCCAGGACCTTCAAACCGATTCGGATGGCGACATCCTGATCTGCAGCAACAAGGGGCTTTTCCGTTACGCGGCCAAGGACCAAAGCTTTTACCGCCATCCATTCTTTTTCTCGGGACAGCCGCGCCAGGATCCCGAGCACGCCATGTCCATCCTGGAGACATCGTCGGGCAACCTCTGGATCGGAACCATCAACCGGGGCGTCCTGCGTCACACGATGCATCCCGGCGCACGAATTGCCGCGCTGGCCGTCGACGACAGCGACACCGGTCAATTCTCCGCAAAGCTCGCCGACATCATCCATGTCACGGTCGCACCGGATTCCCGGATTTATGTCGGTCCCAAAAGCGGAGGCATTTTCAGGTCCACTGTTCCGGTCACGACCAACATGCTGAACCATGCCGCAAAAATCGAACTCGAACCTTTTCTGGAAAAGGCCAAGATCAAGTCCATGGACTGGGCTCCGGACGGCTCACTCGTGTGCGGCCTGCACAACGCCGTGCTGCGGATCGCCCCCGATGGGTCGACGGAAAGCATCCAGATCGAGCCGAGCCCCGAGACCGTCTTCTCCGATCTGGACATCGAGCATCTGGCATGCATGGATGACGGAACCGTCTGGTTCGGGACGAAATTCGAACTTTTTTCGTGGAAGCCCGGCACTCCCGTAAAAAGGTCGGAGGGGCTGAAGCCCGAAGGCGGCCCGATCAGTTGCCTGTTTCGTTTCGAAGACGCCGTCTGGGTCGGCCACGGCCAGAACATCACCGTCATCGACGCGGCATCGGGAAAGCGGTCCCGGCTTGACGTGCCGCAGGAGGCCTGGGCGGACCACGCCACCATCAAGAGCATCCTGATTGATAATTCCGCAACTGCCTGGCTCGCCACGACAAAAAATGTCTTTCGCTTCGACATGCAAACCGGAAACCTGACGCCCATCCTTACACGGGCCCAGCAGCGGATTCCCCAGGGGCTCTCGTTGTGGCGGAGCCCCGATGGGGGCGTCTGGCTGCACACCCAGGCCAAGATATTCAGGATGTCGTCGGACTCGGATCGGGCCGAAGAGGTCCTGCTCGGCGCGGACCACCCGTCCGTCAGCATTTCCGCGGGCCCGGCGCTGGCGGCCGGGCACGTTCTCGCCTACGGACACACCGACGGCCTGCTGCTCATCGACCCCCAGAGAAGCGTCAGGTCCGCCCGAATCGCTCCGAAAATTTCCGATGTCCGCATTTTCGGCACGTCACTGCCCGCGAATCGGCTCGGCAGAATTCCAGGTCACATCAACGTCGACCACCACCAGAACTATCTGACCGTCACCTTCTCGCTGCCGGAAGCGAACACGTTCCATCCCCCCCACTTCTTCTACTTCCTGGAGGGCGTGGATTCCGCATGGAACGATGCCGGCACCCAAAGAACCGTCAGCTACGCCCACCTCAAACCGGGCCGCTACGCCCTGCACGTCAAGGACGGATACGACGGCGAGCACGTCTCCTCCCTGGGCATCGACATCAGGGCGCCATGGTGGCAGACCGCCTGGGCCAAGGCGGGATACGCGCTGACCTTCGTCCTGGCCCTGCTCACGGCCTCGCGCGTGTTCGCCCATGCGCAGACCACGCGGATCCGCAAGGAGATGCTCGAAACCCTGGTCATGCAGGACCCTCTGACCGAGGTGCCCAACAGGCGCAAGTTCAAGGAGGTGCTGGCCTCCGAGAAGAGCCGCTGCAAGCGCAGCAACCATCAGATCTCGGTGCTCATGATCGACATCGACTTCTTCAAGGGGTTCAACGACCGATTCGGTCATCAGGCGGGGGACAAGGCGTTGAAACGGGTGGCGCAGACCGTGAACTCGGCGCTCAGGCGGCCAGAGGATTTCGTGGCCCGGTTCGGCGGGGAGGAGTTCGTTGTGGTGCTGCCGAGCACGAACAGGGCCGGGGCCGAGCGCGTGGCCCAAAAGATCCAGGACGCCATCTTCCTGGCCAACATCCCCTACCCCGGCTCCCCCCTTTCGGACAGGATCACCCTGAGCATAGGGATTTCAACCTTCAGCCCGCAAAGCGATCTGCACATCGACTCGGGCCTCTTCTCGGCCGACCAGGCCCTCTATCAGGCCAAACGCAACGGCCGCAACTGCGTCTTCTACAAGGACCACTGCCTGGCGCTAACGCCCGTGCGACAGTGACAGGAAGTCGTCCATGCCGCACAGCCCGCAGGCCTGACACCCGTCCTGCGGGCATGGCGGCGTGACCATGCCGCGTCCGTACTTGATCCATTCCGAGTACAGAAACTTCCGCGACACCCCGATATCAAGCCTGTCCCATGGAAAAACCGTGTCGCGCTCGGGGTGGCGGCGCAGGACGTCGTGCACCAGGGCGTCGTGTTCCCGCATGGCCGCGGACAGGCCGATCTCCGCCGCGCGTTCCAGGCAGGGGAAGATTTCTTCACCTCCCCTGGCCAGAAACATCTGCACTCTCGCCTGCGCCGAGTTTTCACCCGCAAAGCGCATGCCCTTGTGGCGGCCCACGATGGCCTTGAATCGCTTCATGGCGGCCTTGAGACGGTCCTCGTCGGGCGTGTCGGCCCACTGCAGGGGGGTCCAGGCTTTGGGCACCAGGCAGCTGACCGAGAGGGAGACGAGTTCCACGCCCTTCTTGCGGTTGCCCTGCCCTTCCCGGCGGGCGGCATCGACGCAGGCCATGAATTCCTCGAACTCCGCCCAGTCCTCCTCGCCCTCATCCGGCCAGCCCGTGATCATGTAGAGCTTCAGCGTCCCGAACTGCAGGCGGCTGACGCGGGCCACGGCCTCCAGGAAGGCTTCCTCGGAAAAATGCTTGTTCATGGCCCGCCGCAGGCGTCGGCTCGCGCCCTCCAGGGCCAGGGTCACGGAGCGGGTTCCGGTGTGCCGCAGGAAGCCGAGCAGCTCCTCCGTGAGGCCGTCGGCGCGCAGGGACGACAGGGAGAACTTGACCTTGCGCTCCGCCAGCCAGCGCAGAAAGGGGAGCAGGTCCGGCCAGTCCGTCAGCGCCGTGCCCACGAGACCGACCTTGTGCGGCTCGCAGCGCTCGACGATCTCCTGCAGCACGGCCATCTCGGCGTGGCGGGGCGGCTTGTAGATGCTGCCGGCCGCGCAGAAGCGGCACCCGTACGGGCACCCGCGGTTGACCTCCAGCAGCAGCATGTCCCGGAACTGGGCCTCGGAACTCACGAAACAGGAATAGGCCGGCCGGCCCAGCACGTTCGATGAGCCGACGACTGCCCGGCGCACGGGCTCCGGGCTCAGGCCGGGAACCATGACGCCCGGCAGCGGCGCGACGGCCTCCAGGGCCGCCTGCTTCCCGCCGCCTTCGACCCAGGTCCGGGCGATGCGCTCCACGACGTCGCAGAGCCCGGCTTCGGCCTCGCCGACAAAAAGCCCGTCCAGGGCGGGCAGCATGGGAAAGGGGTTCAGGAAGGCCACGGGTCCGCCGGCCAGGACCACCGGCCAGGACGGGCGGTCAGCCGCTCGGACGGGGATGTCCGCATCCATCAGCAGCTTGAGCGCGTTGGGAAAGTCGCCTTCGAAATTGAGGCTGAAGAGAACGAGGGGGAAGAGGCCCAGGTCGCGTCCGGAGTCGACGGACCTGGGCCTCGGGGAAGTGGAATCCCAGAAAAAACGCTCAACTGCCAGCCGCTCGTTTGCTGCGAGCAGCCGGTAAACCACCTGCCACCCCAGGGTGGAGAGGCCGTGCTCGGCAGCCTCCGGAAAGACCAGGGCCACGGGCAGCCGCCCTCCCCAGTCTCGCAGAGGCGGGGACGAACGGCCGCAGTACAGCTCGGACACAATCTCCTCCTGGCGCGCAGGCGGCTCGGGTCGGGGAGGACCCTAGTCGGCCTGCATGCGGATGAACGAAGGAATCTCGAATTCCTCCTCTTCGAACAGGAACTCGGCGTCATCGCCGCCGTTGACGATCTTGCGCGGCTCGTGACGACGCTCTTCCACGCCCGACTGGCTCCTGGCCGCGCGGATGTAGGTCGGGACGCTCAGGTCGGCGGCGTCATTGACCGAGATCTTGCGGGTGCGGGGGCGGATGATGAGGCCCTCGCTCTCGGCAGACTGGCGCCCGCCGCCGGATGCGGGGTTGATGACCGAAATCTTGCCGCCCTTCTCCACCGGCACGTTGCCGTCCTGGATGCCGGTGGCGATGACGGTGATGCGCATCTCGTCCACGCAGTCCATGTCGAAGACCGTGCCGAAGTAGATCTTGGCGTCCTCGTGGGCTGCTTCGTGCACGATGCTGGCCGCTTCGCTGACTTCCTCGATGGTCAGGTCCGGGCCGCAGGTGATGTTCATGAGCACGCCGCGGGCGCCGTCGATGGTCACGTCTTCCAGCAGCGGGCTGGTGATGGCCTTCAGGGCGGCCTCGCGGGCGCGTCCGTCGCCCGAGGCGATGCCCGTGCCCATCATGGCCAGGCCCATCTCTTCCATGACGGCCTTGACGTCGGCGAAGTCGAGGTTGATGAGGCCCGGCACCATGATCAGGTCGGAGATGCCCTTCACGGCGTGGAAGAGGACCTCGTCGGCCTTGCCCAGCATGTCCACGAAGGAGGCCTTCTTGGAGGCCAGGGTCAGCAGGCGGTCGTTGGGGATGGTGATGATGCTGTCGACGATGTCGCGCAGCTCCTTGATGCCCCGCTCGGCCTGCTGCTGGCGGCGCTTGCCTTCGAAAAAGAACGGTTTGGTCACGACCGCCACGGTCAGGGCGCCCATGTCCTTGGCCACCTGCGCGATGACCGGGGCCGCGCCGGTGCCGGTGCCGCCGCCCATGCCTGCGGTGACGAAGACCATGTCGCAGTCGCCCAGCACGTCGCGGATCTGGGACTGGCTCTCCAACGCCGCGTCACGCCCCATGTCGGGGTTGGCGCCCGCGCCCAGGCCCTTGGTCAGCTTGTCGCCGAGCTGGATCTTGAACTCGGCCTTGGAGTGTTTCAAGGCCTGCATGTCCGTGTTGGCCGCGATGAAGGTCACGCCCTGCATGGCTGCCTTGATCATGTTGTTGACCGCGTTGCCGCCGCCTCCGCCCACGCCGATGACTTTGATCAATGCATTGTCTTCGCGTTCGATTTCCAGGAAATCCATACTTCCCCCTAAAACGTTGACGTTGTTCCCTGTCTCCGATTTCCCCGTGTCCCCGATGCCACTCAACTGATGTCGGCGAACCACTTCTTCATGCGCGCCAGAATGGAGTGGAAGATGTTCTTGTCGCGGATGCGGATCTTGTTGTCCCGCCCGTGCTTTTCCGCGCCGTAGAGCAGGAGTCCCACCGCCGTCGCGTACATGGGACTGTCCACCACGTCCTTGAGCCCGCCGACTCCGGCAGGCGAGCCCGTTCTGGTCGGCAGGTTGAAGACCTGCTCCGCCAGTTCCTGTATCCCTTCGATGCGCGACGCGCCGCCGGTCAGCACCACGCCCGCGCCGATGAGCTTCTTGTACCCGGACCGGATCAGCTCCTGGTCCACCAGCGCCAGGAGCTCCTCCATGCGCGGCTCGCAGATCTCGGCCAGGACCTGCCTGGTGAGCTTGCGGGGCTCGCGCCCGCCGACGCTGGGCACTTCGATGACCTCGTCCTTCCTGACCAGCTCGGCCAGGGCGCACCCGTACTTGATCTTGATCTTTTCCGCCGCCTGGGTCGGCGTGCGCAGGCCGAAGGCGATGTCGTTGGTCAGGTTGGTCCCGCCCAGGGCGATGACTCCCGTGTGCTTGATGGAATTGCCGTGAAAGATGGCGATGTCCGAGGTGCCGCCGCCGATGTCCACCAACGCCACGCCGATCTCGCGCTCCTCGTCCGTCAGCACGGCCTTGGAGGAGGCGAAGGCCTCCAGCACGATGTCTTCGACGTCGAGGCCCGACTTGTGGCAGGACTTGACGATGTTCTGGGCGCTGGTCACCGCGCCGGTCACGATGTGCACCTTCACTTCCAGGCGCACGCCGGCCATCCCTAAGGGGTCTGCGATGCCCGACTGGTCGTCGACGATGTACTCCTGCGGCAGGATGTGGATGACCTCGCGGTCCAGGGGGATGGCCACGGCCTTGGCCGCGTCGATGACGCGCTCGATGTCGCGCGCCGTGACCTCGCCGCCCTTGACGGCGATGACGCCGTGGCTGTTGAAGCCCTTGATGTGGCTGCCGGCGATGCCGGCGTACACGGCCCGGATCTCGCAGCCGGCCATGAGCTCGGCCTCTTCGAGGGCCTTCTTGATGGACTGAACGGTCTGTTCGATGTTGACCACCACGCCCTTGCGCAGGCCCGTGGACGGGCTGGTGCCGATGCCGATGATGTCCACCACCCCGTCGGTGCCCACTTCGCCCACGACGGTGCATATCTTGGTCGTTCCGATGTCCAGACCGACGATCAATTCAGACTTGCCCATACTTTCCCTCGTCTCCCGGCGCAGGGCCGGCATGAAATCCTAGAGTGTTTGATCCGCGCTCAGCCTGACCCAGGCCCGCTCCGGCGTGACGAACATCAGGGTCGCGCGGCCAAGTTCGCCCCGACCGTCAAGATCGGCCCACAGTTTGCCCAGGCACGCCAGGGTGGCGCGCAGATCCGTCCCATCCAACTGTACGAGAACCCTCGGTCTTTCCAGAAAAATGCTGAACTGCTCGGCGCTGTCCTGACGAAGCAGGGCGATCTGGCTCATGCCGAAGGGCAGCGCGTTCCGCGAAACCTCCTCCAGCAGGCGGCGTACGCCCGTCCCCACCGGGACCCCTTCCTCCTTCTCCAGGAGGGGCAGGGAGATGAACTTCTCCACGCCCACGGCCACGATGGGCTGACCGCTCGCGTCGGCGTAATAGAGCTGCTCGTCTCGGCGGACCAGGAACGCGGGTTCGTGCTCCCTGATCTCGATGGTCAGCCCGTCGGGCAGGATCCGCGTCACGGACACGCTTTCCACCCACTCGCTGGCGGCGATGCGGCGCTGCACCTCGGCGATGTTGATGCCGAGCACGTTCTGGCCCGCGTGCACGCCGCCCAGGACGGCGATTTCCTCGGTGCTCAGACGCCGGCCGCCCTCGATGTGCAGGTTGGTCAGGGCAAAGAACTCGTGGGCCGTGACCCAGCGGTAGGACAGCAGGATGGCGAAGCTGACCGCCAGGACGACGGAAATGCCAAGCATCCACTGAGTCAGCGCGAACACGGTGCGGCCCAGGCCCAGAAAGACGCCGCCGACCACCGCGCCCGTCTCGACGGGTTTGCGGCGCTCAGTCTTGCGGTGTACGTTCCTGCGTACTTTCTTGCCCAGCACGGCCGTGCTCATGTCCTTATTCCTTGCCCTCAAGATAGTTCTGCCCCACGGTCCAGATGCTGCCCGCGCCCAAAGTCAGAAAAAGGTCGCCTTCGCGCAGGATTCCCCCCAGGGCGGCCTGCATGGACGCGAAGTCCTCGAAAAACTGCACCGGTGTCGAGGTCACCTGCCTGATGGCCTGCGCCAGGCTCTGGCCGCTGACCCCGGGGATGGGGGATTCGCTGGCCGGGTAGATCTCCGTCAGCAGCAGCTGGTCCACGCCTTCGAAAACCTTGGAGAATTCGCCGAACAGGGCCTTGGTCCGGGTGAAGCGATGGGGCTGGAAGGCCACCACCAGGCGCTTGTGCGGGTAGCACAGGCGCGCCGTCTCCAGGGTGGCGGCGATCTCCGTGGGGTGGTGTCCGTAGTCGTCGACCACGAGCACGCCCCCGCGCTCGCCCTTGTGCTCGAAGCGCCGCCCGACACCGCCGAAGGCGCCCAGGCCCCGGATGATGTCCTTTTTGGGCACGCCCGCCTCCATGGCCACGCCGATGGCGGCCAGGGCGTTCAGCACGTTGTGCCGCCCGGGGTGGGTCAGGGATATCTCGCCCCAGAGCTCGCCGCGATTGTAGACCCTGAAGCGCGACCCAGCCTCGCAGGTGATGATCTCGGCCCGAAGGGCGTTGCCCTCCTCGAACCCGTAGGTCAGCACCGGCCGACGCACTCGCGGCAGCACGGACTGCACGCCGGGATCGTCGCCGCAGACCACGTTCAGGCCGTAGAAGGGCACGCTGTTCATGAAATCGACGAAGCTGTCGCGTATCTCGTCGAGATCCTTGTAGTAATCGAGATGGTCCGCGTCGATGTTGGTGACGATGGACAAGCGCGGCAGCAGGCACAGGAAGGACCCGTCGGATTCATCGGCCTCGGCGATGAGGTAGCGGCCCTGGCCGAGCATGGCGTTGGTGCCGTAGGCGTTGAGGCGGCCGCCGATGATGACCGTGGGGTCGAGGCCGGCTTCCATGAAGATGGTGGCCAGAAGGGACGTGGTCGTGGTCTTGCCGTGGGTGCCGGCCACGGCCACGCCGGTCTTGAGGCGCATGAGCTCGGCCAGCATCTCGGCCCGGGGGATGATCGGCACGCCCTTGGCGCGGGCTTCGACCAGCTCGGGGTTGTCGTCGCGCACCGCCGTGGAGCGGACCACGACCTGCGCGTCGCGCACGTTCTCGCGGGCGTGCCCGGCATGCACCGTCGCGCCCAGGGATTCGAGCCTCTGGGCAACCTGTCCCTTGACCAGGTCGGAGCCCGAGACCTCGTAGCCCAGGGTCAGGAGCACCTCGGCGATGCCGCACATGCCCGCGCCGCCGATGCCCACCATATGTATTCTCTTGATCTTCGATTTCATGCTCACCTTTGTACGCCCCCCTTCCCGGCAAGTTCCAGGAGCTGCTTCACTACGCGCTCGCCTGCGTCGGGGATGCCCATGTCGCGCGCGGCCCGGGCCATCCTGGCCAGGGTTTCGGGCATCTGGAAAAGATCGCCCACCGCCGCGGAAAGATTCAGTTCGTCCAGCTGCCGCTGCTGGAAGACCAGGGCCGCCCCCGCCTTCTCCAGCGACCTGGCGTTGTTCAGCTGGTGGTCGTGGGTGGCGTAGGGGAACGGCACCAGGATGCTCGGCTTGCCCGCGGCCGTCAGCTCGGCGATGGTCGTGGCCCCGGCCCGGCAGATGACGAGGTCGGCGAACCTGTAGGCCTCGTGCATGTCGGAGATGAAGGGCTCCACACGCGCCTGCGGGTACTTCTCGGCATAGGCCGCCTTCACGGCTTCAAATTCGTCCTTGCCGGTCTGGTGCCAGATGCCCAGACCCAGGTTCTTCAGGCCGTCGAGTTCCCGCAGCATGAAGCGGTTCAGGGCCGAGGCGCCCTGACTGCCGCCGACGACCAGGATGTTGCGGCCGAGCACCCGCGGCTCGTCGCGCAGGCGGCGGATCTCCGACCGCACGGG
>JANJWV010000078.1 GCA_024709365.1 Desulfomicrobium sp.
TGGGATGGTTGCGCCACGAGAAGTCGCCGGCCTTGTTCAGCATGCGCACGCCCTGCCGCGCCAGGGGGGCGTCCGGGTAGCTCTCCAGGTAGCGGTGCATGGCCAGCTTCATTTCGCTGGTCCGTTTCAGGCGCTCAAGAACCACGGCCTTGTTGTACATGGCCTGGGATTCTTCGGGGTTCAGGGCCAGGACCTTGTCGTAGAGTTTCAGGGCCTCGGCGTTCCTGCCCCGGTCGAGCATGTTGTGCGCGAGGTAGAGGTTCGCCGAGAGATGGTTCGGGTCGATGGACAGGGCCTTTTCGTAGGCGGCCTTCTCCTTGTCCGGCTTCATCAGCGCCCACCAGGTCACGCCTTCCCAGAAACGGTAATCGGCGTTGGCCGGGGCCAGCTTGACGGCTTTCTGGATGTAGGGGAGCGCCGCTTCAGGTTTGTCCGAACCGAGTTCGAAGCGGGCCATGAAGTAGTTCAGTTCCGGGTCGTCGGGATTTTCGGCCACCCTGGGGGCAAAGGTGTCGCGGCCGGAGGCGAAATCGTTCCGGTTCAGGTAGTATTGGCCCTGGGCCTGATGGTATTCGCCCTGGAGTGTGCTGGCGACCTTGTCCATGGTCGCGCAGCCGCCGAAAGTCAGGGGCAGCAGGAGAATGGCGAGTATGCGGATGATGTGCTTCATGGTAAATACATATACGTGTTGCGGACCGGAAGGTCACAGTTAATTTGATCTGCCGGGGGCCTGCCGGGTGTCCCGGCCGGTCAGTCCCAGTTCCTGCAGCAATTCCCCCGGACCTCCGCCCTCGGCCATGACCCGCGCGGCGGCCGCGGCCACGGCGGCGTCAGGCACTCCGGACGCGCGGGTCCGTTGGACCATGCGGAAGAGCTGTTCCCAGCCGGGAGTCAGCAGTCCGGCGGACAGCCCCGTGCACAGGATGCCGTCGGAGAGGGACGGAGGGAAGCCGACGGCGTTCAGCCCGGCCCTGGTTCTGGCCGCAATGGCCAGCATCGCCGGGGGGGCAGGCGGTTCGAGCGCCGCCATTTCCGTCAGCTGCTGGCGCGTAAGGCCGAGTCGCAGGCTTTCTCCGGTCTGCGCGATGTCGTCCGGTGATGGTCCGGTTCCGCCCCTCGCCAGGACATCGCGGGCAAAGGCGTAATCGCCGCGCATGATTTCCAGGGCCTGGATGATGGCCGGGCCGGGAACCCGCTTGGCCAGGCCTTCCTCGACCTTGGCCTCAAAGGGCTGCCGCGGCAGTCCCAGCTCCCTTGCCTCGTTTATTTCTGTTACGATGCCGGCTGCCTCTTCGGGCGTCAGACGCCGCTCGTCCTGGGCCCGTTGCAGGGTTCCCGCCAGCTGAGAAGCCAGGGCCGGTGCCCCGAAGCATGCCGCGGCCAGGAGGAGCGCCGCAAGGATGGCGCTAGAGAGCCGTGCCATCGCCGTTCTTCACCAGCAGGACGGAGTTGCGGCTGCCGAAGCCGTCGTCGACGTTGAGGGCCGCCGCGGCGTCGGTCACGGGCGTGGTCCCGTCGACGAGAAAGACGTACTCGTGGCTGCCGGGCGGCAAGGCCGTCGTGAGGGTCCACAAACCCGTGGCCGGGTCGTTGCGCATGGTCCAGCCCGCCGCCTTCCAGCCGTTGAAGCTGCCGATGACGGCCACTTCCCGCGCCGAGGGTGCGGCCAGGACGAAGGTGACGGGGGACAAGCCTGCCGGTGTGCGGCCGCTTTCGGCCCCGGGATTGATTTTGAGGAACAGTCCCAGGGCGAGCAGCAGGCAGGCAGCGGCGGCCAGGCTGCCGAGGGGCGAGACGCGGATGGTGCGCGGCTCCATCAGCCAGCCGATCACCCTCGCCATCCGCCGTTTCGGGGCGGGCAGCGGGGCGGCGGTTCCGATGCGGCCCATGACGCGGGCCGCGAAATCCGGACCCGGGTCCATGGCGCCGAGGCGGCGCAGGCCGGAGGCGAGTTCGTCCTTCGATGGCTCGGTGAGACGTTCAGTATTCATTGTTTTCCTTCCTTCCCGTAGAGTTCCCGCAGCATGTGCAGGGCCCGGTGCACGCGCATCTTGGCGCCGCTCATGGACACGCCCAACGTTTCGGCCACGGCGTCCAGGGGCATGTCCTCGATGTACCTCAGGGCCAGGGCCTCGGCGTATTTGGGCGACAGGTCCCGCAGGGCGTCGAGGAGCCTTGCGGCTTCGAGGCTGGCCAGGGGGTCGCGTCCGGGATCGGCCAAGGTCATGTCCAGGTCCTGCCTGTACAGGGGCTCGCGCGCGACCCGCCGCGCACGGTCGCGGGCCAGGTTCAGGGCCAGGGTGTAGAGCCAGGTGAAGAAGCGCCGCCGCTGGTCATAGGAAGCCAGACGCTCATAGGCGCGGACGAATGCGTCCTGGGCCATTTCACAGGCTTCGTGCTCGTCCCGGCTGAAGCGCAGCATGAGACGGTAGACCGGCCCCTGGTATCGCCGGACCAGGACGGCGAAGGCCTCGCGTTCGCCGCTCAGGGTGCGCTCCACGGCCATCGCGTCGTCTCTGTCGTTGTCCGGCTTGTCCATGCGTGAGCATATACGCGCGGGAGAGGAGATTTGTCACATCCTTCGGCCGGGAAAGGTTTTGCCGAATTCACGCCGCGACGTGATCATCCGCCACGTTCGGTTTCCGTCTCCTCCATGACGCCGACCGACGAGCCCTTTCGACGCCGCTGACCGACAAGCGTTTCCTGCCTATGCTCCGGTGTCGGGGAATTCTCGTACCGAAGAACGAGCTTGCCATGAATGATGAATTTGCCATCGTTGCGTATGGGCTGAGTTGTGGAGGAGTCGTCGCGTCCCGGCATGAATGTTAAAGCGGTTGCTGTCATCAAATGATTCCACCCGCGCCCCGGAAACCCGGGATGCTGCCGGACGGCCCGGTCCCGCTATCCTGTTCACCATTCGGGTGCGATCTGGTACGGTTTCCTGACACCTTATTACGCTGCTCAAAATCGTCGGAAGGGTGAGGTATTGCCGTGCCTTTCCATCCGGCTGGCCTTTCGCCCCTCGGACCCGGTGCGCGCCGTGACCTTGCAGAAGTCCTCCGGTCTGAAATAGACGTCTGCATGAACAGGAGGACGACCATGGAAAAGATGGCGACGGTCATCAGGGACACGGATCAGGACGAGCTGCTGAAGAAGGCCGCCAAGGCTCTTTGCGGCGGGTTGCGCGGCGTCCTCGCCGAGCGGGGCCGGGCTGTTCTCGGGGTGCCGGGCGGCAGGAGCGTGGCCAGGATTTTCGGGGTCATGCGCGAAGAGCGGCTGGACTGGGGGCGGGTCCATGTCTTTCTGGTCGACGAGCGGCTGGTCCCCGTCGACCACCCCGACAGCAACTTCAGGCTGCTGCGCGAGCATCTTGTGGACCCTCTGGCCCGGGAGGGCCGGACGCCACCCAACGCCCACCCGTTCCCTGGGGATGCCCCGGACCCGGAGCGGGCGGCGCGGGAATACGGGCGGGCCCTGGCGGATCTGGGTTCCCGGTTCGACGTCGTTCTGCTCAGTTCTGGCGAAGACGGGCATGTGGCGTCCCTTTTCCCGGACCATCACTCCGTCCTGGACGCGCGGCACGGGTTTCTCGTCATGGACGACGCGCCGAAGCCGCCGCCGGGCAGGATGAGCGCGTCGGCATCCCTCGTGCGCGCCTGCGGAGTCGGCGTCCTGCTTTTCACCGGACGGGCCAAGGCGGCGGCTTTCGCCAGATTCATGGACCCTTCCACCCCCGTGTCCTCCTGTCCGGCCAAGCTGGTGCTGCGGATGGAGAGCCCCTTCGTGTTCACGGATCTGGAGTGAACGCCCGAGCGGACTCATGCCGGTCCTGCGTCCGTTTCGTCCCGCTTGACCGGGCACATGGGGCGTGACACATCGGGACTGCTTCGAAAAGCTGGACCCCAGCGGAGTTGACATGATGAATACGGCAAGCGGCTCGTCTCGCCCTCACGAGCCGGCACGGACACCTGCCTCGGATCCGCGCCGGGACAGGAACGCCATGGGCGTGGTGGCCTGCCACACCTGCGACCTGCTGACGCGGCCTTCGGACGCGGCGGGCACGACCTCCCTCTGCCCGCGTTGCGGGGCGGTGGTGCACCGGCAAAAGAGCAACAGCATCGACCGTCCCCTGGCCTTTGCCCTGAGCGGGCTGATCCTTTTCGCCATCGCCCTGACGCACCCCTTCCTGGCCATGAAGAGCGGGGGATTCGTGCAGGAGACCACGCTCCTGACGGGCATCTTCGAGCTCTGGAAGCAACACCTCTATGGCCTGGGCGCGCTGGTGCTTCTGACCTGCGCCCTGATTCCCCTGGCCCAGCTGACGGGCCTTCTCTACATCCTCGTCCCCCTGCGCCTGAACGCCTCGGCTCCGGGGAGCGTCACCATTTTCCGGACCATCCTGCACGTCAACTCGTGGGCCATGATGGAGGTCTTCCTCATCGGCATCCTGGTGGCCCTGGTCAAGCTGGCGAAGATGGCGACCATCGTGCCGGGGACGGCGGTCATGGCCCTGGGCCTGCTGACCGTGGTCACGACGGCCGCCATGGCGACCCTCGACCCGCCGCTGATCTGGCGGCGGCTGGACCGCCGCCCATGACCGGCGGATACATTTCCGCCAGACGGGCCGGCCTGATCGCCTGTCACGACTGCGGGCTCCTGGTGCCCGTCGGGGCCGCCGGGCCCGGCCATGGGCGCTGCCCGCGCTGCGGCGCGGCCCTGCACGCCCGCAAGCCCAACAGCATCGCCCGCGCCTGGGCCTTCCTGCTGGCCGCGGCCGTCATGTACGTGCCGGCCAACGTCCTGCCCATGACCATCACAACGGCCCTCGGCGCGGCCCAGTCCGACACGATCATGAGCGGCGT